>JADGQC010000125.1 GCA_017882125.1 Anaerolineales bacterium | reverse complement strand
GCCCGCCAGACGGGCAAGATGGTTCTGAACCGTGCAAACTGCCTGAAGCTGCAGTTCGTAATCCAGGGTGGTGAGGACGACCAGCCCGCCGCGTTCCACCCTGCCGGCTCCAAAAGCGGTGTCGAGTTGGGAAAGGGCGAGATTGATGAAAGCCGGGGCGATGTTTTTCTGAGCGTCGCCCGTCTCTTGCGTAATTGTCGGGATGGAGGTTATCGCCTGGGAAGCCTGGTCGGCTGTGAGCATTCCCATCGCCTGCATGGCCATCAGGGTCTGCACGCGGCGCTGTTCCGCAGCCGGGGCTGCGTCGATGGGATTAAGGGCAGGCGCCTGCGCCACTGCCGCAAGCATGGCTGCTTCGCTAAGATCGAGCCGGGAAGCGGACTTGCCAAAGTAAAGTTGAGCGGCAGCCTCCACACCGTAGGCATAGTGCCCATAATCTGCGCTGTTCAGGTACCATTCCAGCACCTGCTGTGACCCATAGCGGGCTGTGACCTGACCTGCAAGCATGCGTTCATGGAGGCTGCGCAGGGTGGTGGCAGGCTGGTCCCAAAATACCAGATCAAAGACCAAGTGCTGGGCCAGAGTGGGATGCGATGACGGGTCCAGCCAGCCTTTAATGGTAAAGCCGGGAGAGGTCCAGAAATCCGGTTGGGTGACTGCCAGCGTGGCAGCCACCAGGTTTTGCGGGATCTGGTCGTAGGTGAGGAAGGTGCGGGTGGAGTCGGTAGGGGCGAGGGTTGCGAGAAGGTGCTGACCGGTACGGTCAAAAAACCGGGTTGGCTGCAGCAGTTGACCATCCTGTGGATTCAAGAGCAGACTGACCTGCTCTATCGGTGGCAGGCCGTGTGTCAGGGAGGCGTATGTGAGGGCGGCTGCCAGCACGAGCGCCCCCACCAGCACGCTGAGGATGAATCCAAATCCGAGGACCGTCCGCTGGGAACGCTGTTGAGCGCTGATGCGGGCTTGGGAACGACGGTGCCGCCGCTGGCGGATGATGGTGAGAATGGAGGCCATGGGAGCTGGATTTTATTATCTAAGCGCCGAGCAGGTTTTCCAACCGGTCTTTCAAGCCGAGCCTGGGAATCCCGCCAAGAACGGTACCGGTCTGCCCGTTGATGAGCACCCGATTAACCTGGTCCTCGAACGAATAGTGCATGAGCCAGACCGGCAGCAGGATAAGACGGTACGAAGTGATCGAGATGGCAGAACTTGAATAATGCAAGTCAATGACGTGCCCATGCTCATGGTGGATGTCACGACAGATGCGCTCGACGATGATGCGGCGGGCACCCGCATGACCCATGTCCACGGCAAGGGTTTCTTCGAGGAATTGGCGCTTTAATTGGGGATCGTCTTCAACCTGGCTAAGATAGTAATTAGCCTGGGCCTGGGTCTGAAGGTCATCGGCGGCATCCAGGGCACGTTCGAAATAACGGCGTGCCAGTGCAAATTCCTTCGCCTTGAAGTGAAGGATGCCTTCCTTTAACAGGTCGTTATCGTATTCTTCAGGCATTTTTTCGGTTGCGGACAATGGCATCTGTCATGCGCGCCACCCGCACCATCGCTTTCACGTCATGAACGCGTACGATATCTGCGCCGCGGGCAATGCCCACGGCAACAGCAGCAGCCGTCCCTTCCAAACGCTGGTCGGGAGGCAGATCCAGGGTGTAGCCGATAAAGGATTTGCGAGAAGCTCCCAGCAGGACGGGGAAACCAAGTGCGCGGATCTCGTCCAGGCGGTTGATCAATTCCAGGTTTTGTGCGATCGTTTTACCGAATCCGATCCCAGGGTCCAGCAGGATGTGCTCATCCGGGATCATGGCAGAACGGGCGATCTGAACCGAATCCATCAGATCGCGTTTGACGTCTTCAAGCAAATTGTCATATTCTGCGCCCTGATAGGCCTTGCCAAGCCGTTCGCGTACCTCGACGTTGGCGGGTTTCGAGCGGTTATGCATCAAGATCACGGGGGCATTGGCGTGCGCGGCGACGAGCGCCAAATGTGGGTCGAGGTGCAGCCCCCATACGTCATTAACGATGGAGGCACCAGCGACGAGGGCTTCCGCAGCCACTTCGGCCTTCCAGGTGTCCACTGAGATCAAGGCATCGGGGAACTCAGCCGCAAGAGCCTGGATGACCGGAAGCACGCGCTGCTTCTCCGCCCAGACATCCACCGGCTGGGAGCCGGGACGGGTCGACTCGCCGCCGACATCCAGGATGTCGGCACCCGCGGCAAGGAACCCGCGGGCTACCTCCAACACAGCCTCCATTCCCATTGCTGTTTCAGCAGAACCAGGTGCTGCGGATAATGGCAACAGTCCGTCCCCCGAAAAACTATCGGGGGTGATATTCAAAATCCCCATCACGTAGGTGCGTTCACCCCACGCCAGGGTATGGCTGCCGATGGTCAAGGAGGACATGATCGATTTTCTGAGCGACAAAAGCCGAACCTACACCATTTGATCCAATGGGCGGCTGAGCCAGGCTTCGGCAGCCTCCATGTCGGTAAAGATCTTGATGGCTGCCGAGGTCTCGGGCATCACTGCATAATAGATCTCGCGGATGGCGTTGGCTAATTTGTCGTTGTTGACCACCACTGCCAGGCGGATGTAGCGGGCAGCCGGGTCGCTATTCACTTCCATGGCGATGTGAATGGCTTTCTCGGGAATTTCCTTGATCTGGCGCAGGTCATAAAGGTTGCGGGTGAGGCGGTCGGAACTGAGCAGGTGATCCATGGCAAAGTCATGCCAGTGTTGGATGGTGGCATCCGACAGGTCGGTGAAAGTGAGCGCCATGCCCCCGTCCGGTCGGCGGACAACGCTGTAGCCAATGCCAGGCGCGGGTTTCCAATAAAGGGGCTTTATATCGGTCATCGGGAGACTCCTGAACCAGTAGACATGAGTAGCATCATTATAACGAATATGAGACCCGTTTCGTTACTGAAAACGAAGCGTCTTTTTGGAAGGAGGCGGGGGTATCAAACTGCATTTTCGACCTGGTACTTGGTTTGCAACAGGCTATTCCTATAAAGGATCGTTTCGATGTGCAGCAATTTTACATCCCGGTCAAGTTTTCCAAACAAGGGAATCCATTCCCCGTTCAAGCGGGCGATATATCCATCCAGCGAGGCCGCCACAAAGACGGAGCATTTCACCGACATCAACGACTCCTTTTGACCAATAATCCGGCTCGTATACACATCAAACGAATTCCAAAGAATTTATACCACGCCTGATGGTCAGTAAATTTGCGCGACAAGATAGAGGTTAGACCTTACTGCTGCTGAAGCGGTGATTTCAACCGGCCTGCCATACGCAGCACATACAAGGCATCGGCAGTAACGAATGGATTCATCTTGCGCCTGCTCGTCCCACCCCAAAGGACCGGCGTGTACCCGCTCAGCCCTGGATTGGTGGGACGGGAGTACGACTCTTCCGCCGGGAAGCCACCGTCGGGCAGACGTTTGGATTCGAGCAGGTCGAGCGCATCCTTGCAGCCAGGATCTGAAATGAACCCGGCCTCCGCCATCACCTTCAGCCCAAAAAGGATGTTGTAATGCCAGTAGGAGGGATAACTGAGCAGGACGAAATGTTTGTCGATCACGGAGCCGTCGAGCAGGCGCTTGAACAGGCGACGCTTGAGAAAGATTTCGGCGACGCGGTCGGCTGCAGTCCGGACCCGGGCGTCTCCTGCAACCCGGGCATACAACGCAAGCGCGCGCAGGGGAATGAGGGATTCCATGAACGACGAGGTATCTGCCTGGGGGCGCTTGTCGCAGTTCCAGCCGCCGTCGGGCCACTGCCATTTGAGCAGGCGGGAAACCAGTTCGTCAGTACGCGCATCTGCCAGTCCCAGCTGCAGAGAAGACCAGATGGCATTCCCTTCCTGGGATGCGCAGCGCCGAGTCCGCCCGGCGATCAGGCGGATATTTTTATCATGGTAGGGGGAAAGCCAGGCGTTGTAAGTCTTTTCCATCAGAGGACGCAGGTCCTCATCGCCCGGGGGATAGCCCAGGTCAGCCAGCAGGGAAAGGGTCCAGTGAGCGCCGATCCACTTGCGGTAGGCGGGGCCGTCCCGGTCGCAAACAGCAAGCAACAGGGTCACGTGGGTGGATTGGCGGACGGTTTCCGCTGCCTGGCGGGCTGCGCTGGAATCGGGGCCGACGCCGACCACGTTGACGGCCACCTTCCAGGCCAGGGCAGGTTCGGAATTCAGCTGCTCAAGTGTTTGGCTCATAGCGGTTCACTCCGGATTGATCCAATCCCTCGAGAAGTTCGCGGACAGATTTGCAGAAAACCGGATGGAGCAGATCAGGTGCCAGGTCTGCCAGCGGGACGAGCACAAAAGCGCGCTCATGCAGGTGCGGGTGAGGGATTTCCAGCCCCTGGATACTGAGGACCAGGTCGGCATAGAAAAGGATGTCCATGTCGATCAGGCGCGGCCCCCAGCGGACAGAAGGCTGGCGGCCTAGACTGGTTTCCAGTCTTTTCAGCCCTTCCAATAGTTCCACCGGTCCCAGGGAGGTCTCACCCTTGAGGACCATGTTGAGGAAGGCAGGCTGGTCGGTGTAACCCCAAGGCAGCGTCTCGTAGACCGGCGACTCCATCAAGACGCGGACAGATGGCGGCAGGGCTGAGATGGCAGCCCGCAGGTTGGCGGACCTGTCCCCGAGGTTGGAACCGAGGGCGAGGTAGATGGTGGAGGGAGGATAGATCGACATGCCGGCCTGATTTCACAGTTATTGTACTCCCTCAATATTCCAATTGCCGCCCCAACCCCTTGACTGGAACCCGGTTGAATACCTATACTGGGATTCATCGTGCCATCAATATGTGCAGGAATTCGCGGTGTCACAATTAAATCAAGGCTGACCAACCATTCGGAAGGTCTCTTGTTAAATATTTGCTGTATGATGAATAAAAGGAGGATTCATGGAAAGTAAAACTGGCAGTTATGCTTCAATAGATGAATACATTGCATTATTCCCCAAAGATATCCAAAAAAAACTGGAAGAATTGCGGGCAACCATAAAAGCCGCCGCGCCGGATGCGAAAGAAAAAATCAGTTATCAAATGCCCACCTTCGATCTGTACGGCAATTTGGTTCATTTTGCTGCCCATAAAAACCACATTGGGTTTTATCCAACGCCCAGTGGAATTGACGCGTTCAAAAATGAATTATCCGTTTACGAAGGCGCGAAAGGTTCGGTACAATTCCCCCTGGATAAACCATTACCGTTAAAATTGATCAGAAAAATTGTTAAATTCCGGGTTGCTGAAAACGTGGAAAAAGCCGAAATCAAGTCGAGCAGAAAAAATCGTTGAAATGAAGGGAAATTAAATGGAACCGTATGTGACGCCAGAGAACATTCACGAAAAAAAGAAAAAATGGTTGGAACACATTGCCCCGTTCAATACGCATGAAATGCAGCTCAAGCCCGATAAAGCTGCCCTGCTCGTGATCGATATGCAGCTTTTTTTCCTGGATCCGCTCTCACCTTCATTTACCTGCGGTGGACTTGCCATTCTTCCCAACCTCGTAAAGATAATCAATGCCTTCCGGCAGGCAAATCGCCCGGTAATCTTCACCAGGCATGTCCATCACCCGGATCAGCTGGATGCAGGAATAATGGGTTGGTGGTGGGAGGGTATGTGTCTGGAAGGAAGTCCTGAAAGTGAAATCCGCCAGGAATTATTTCCGAAATCCAATGAGAAGGTAATTTTTAAGCACCGTTATTCCGCATTTTATAATACAGATCTTGAAACCGTACTGCGCTGCCAGCAGGTGGAAGATATTGTCATTACCGGTATTATGACCAACATGTGCTGCGAATCCACTGCCCGGGATGGCTATTATCGAGACTACCGAATATTTTTCCCAGCCGATGGATCGGGCAGCATCACCGAAGAGATGCATGTGGCAAGCCTGATCAACCTGGCCTTCGGCTTCTCATGGGTGACGGACATTGACACCATTGTGGCTCACATGGCGTAGTTTGTGTGAGGGAAAAATCGAAATCACTTTTCTGCTCAGAGGACTCATCATCGGCTTCTCGATCGCCGCGCCGGTTGGACCGATCGGCGTGTTATGCATACGGCGAACATTGGCAGACGGGTGGGCACACGGGCTGGTTTCCGGACTGGGGGCTGCCAGTGCGGATGCAATCTACGGCAGCATTGCCGGGTTTGGCCTGGCGTTCATTTCCAGCTTCCTGGTCAGCCAGCAACTTTGGCTGCGCCTGGTCGGCGGGATCTTTCTCTGTTACCTGGGTGTCAGGACCTTGCTGGCAAAACCTGCCGAAAAAGTCTCGGCAAGGAAAGAAGGCGGTCTCCTGACTGCGTACGCATCGACGTTCATTCTAACCCTCACGAATCCGATGACGATCATTTCCTTCGCGGCGATTTTTGCCGGCCTGGGGTTGGCGGCTGCCCGGGGGAATTACGGGTCGGCAGGGATCCTGGTGCTGGGCGTGTTCACAGGTTCCGCCTCGTGGTGGTTCCTGTTGAGCGGTACGGTGGGCATATTCCGGGCAAGCTTCAAGCCAGGCCTGCTGCAATGGGTCAACCGGATTTCAGGCGCGATCATCATTGTCTTCGGAATATTTGCCCTTGTAAGCGTGCTATGATAAAAATACGTTACAAGCGGCATGGCTGGTCGGTCTGCCGCATCGAGAACTGCAAGTTCCCTGCATTGGATCCGAACAAAAAAAAGGCTGAGTCAGTCAATGCCTGTACGGAGGCAACCATGTTCGTCCGCTCGAAAACAATCCCCGCCATTCGGAGAATCAGCATACTCTTTGCCGCTGCGATCTTTGCCTCCTGCGGGTTTAATCCGGCGGCGCCAACTACCATGCCCACCAGCTCAAGTTTTCCCACTTTTTCACCCGTCCCCACCGTGGAGGCATCTCCCACCAGCGTACCAACACCATCTCCGACGGCGATGAAAAAGGTGGATGCGAGCACCATGGAGCATAAATTGCTAATGGGATACCAGGGCTGGTTCACCTGCCCGAACGACGGGTCACAGGTCGGTGGATATTTCCACTGGTTCGCGCACGATGTCCCGGATGCTGCCAATTTCAGGGTGGCCATGTGGCCGGATACCAGCGAGTTAACCCCGGAGGAACGGTGTCAAACGAAGATGGTCTTCCCCAACGGGCAGCCTGCCTATCTCTACTCAGCCTATAATCCAAAAACCGTGCTGCGCCATTTCGAGTGGATGAGCGAGTACGGGATCGACGGCGTATTCCTGCAGCGCTTCGGCTCTGAATTATCAACCCCAGCCATGTTCGACGAGCGCAACGTGGTGACCAAAAATGTCATCGCCGGGGCAGAGGCCACCGGGCGGGTTTTTGCCATCATGTACGATACCAGTAACATGGATCCAGCTACGTTCGTCGGCGAGCTTGAAAAAGACTGGAAGTATCTGGTGGACGTATTGAAGGTTACGGA
>JADGQC010000124.1 GCA_017882125.1 Anaerolineales bacterium | reverse complement strand
TAACTTGGCTGCCAAGCGGGCATTCTGTCCATCTCGACCGATGGCGAGGCTGAGCTGGTCTTCCTGGACTACCACCGTGGCGGTCTTCTCGGGTTCGTTAAGGTAAACCCCGGAAACTTTAGCCGGGCTGATTGCCTTGGAAATATACATGACCGGGTCTGCATTCCATTCGATGATGTCAATTTTCTCGTCGTGAAGTTCCTTGACTATCGCCTGGATGCGGACACCCTTGATCCCAACGCAGGCGCCGACCGGGTCCACATTAGGCTGGGTGGCAGATACCGCCACCTTGGCGCGCTGCCCCGGTTCGCGGGAAATGGCACGAATCTCGACAATGCCATGGTAGATCTCGGGGACTTCGTTTTCCAACAAGCGGCGCAAGAAATTGCGGTGGGAGCGAGAAAGGATGATCTGCGGACCACGGGGGCTATCCTTGACCTCCAGGACGATCGAGCGAACCCGTTCGTGGACCTTGAATTTTTCGCCGGGAATTTTCTGATTGGGGGGCATGATCCCTTCGGCCTTCATATCGAGGCCAATGGTAACACCCTGAGTCATGCTGACGGCTTGAATAACGCCGCTGATAATCTCGCCGACCTGTTTGTTAAAGAAATCGGCCTGCATCTGACGCTCAGCTTCGCGTATACGCTGCTGGATGACCTGGCGGGCAGTTTGTGCGGCGACCCGCCCGAAATCCGCGGGTGTGGTTTCGACCACCACCATATCGCTCAGATTGGCTTCGGGGTTAACCACGCGTGCCAATTCAAGCGTCACTTCCGTGCGCTGATCCTGCACATCTTCGACCACTTCCTTCTCGGCAAAAATGGTAACTTTGCCGGATTCGGGGTCGATCTTGGCTACAACTTCCTGGGCATTGGAGGCATTAACCGCCCGGCGATATGCCGAAACCATGGCTGACTCAATTGCAGCCATGATAATCTCCTTGGGCAATTGTTTTTCTTCCAAGACCTCGTTGAAAGCCAATGCAAATTCGTTTTTCATACTTAACCTACTCCCCAGAACCTAGTTTCCTGTAACATGCAGAAAAGTGGGGGTTGCCCACTTTTCGATGCGTGCGGTATTGGTTTATCAGACAATAAAGATTTTAGCACAAAACCGGGTGGTACGCAAGGTTACGGGTTGCGGGTGTCTCAAGGGGAAAGTGGAGTAAATAAAGAACATAATTATGAAAGAAGTCAGGAATATTCGTCAAATTGGCAATTGGTTAAAAGTAAAAAATGGAAGCGACTATATTCGTAGTAATGTCAATCCCCGTAACATTTCGACAGCAGCAATAATTTCATTGCATTCTTGATTCAATCCAAAAACGAATCAGCACAGCAGGATCCCCGAAAGTCGGTGTTATTTATGTTTTGTCACCGCGGAAATCAAAGATCCCGTCCACTATATTCCAATTCCTTCCACAGGAAGGACATAATAGTATTTGATCTTCGTTTTTCAAAGGGCTATTGCCACATTCAGGACATTTAAAAAAAGCCACGGGATTTGAGGGAATCGGGCCTGTTGGCTTCCCTTCCAGCGTAGACTTGATAAACACACTCGGGGTTAATTGCCACAACGCGCCACTCCATTGCAAAAGAGAGTCCATTCCAGAAAGAATTGCAGGCGGAATATTGCGCTTTAGAATACCTACACGAAAGTGAGAGACAGCCAGTGTTTTTTCAATATGAAAACCACCCTGTTTGAGCCATCCTCGGATAGCGCTTGGGTGAAAGTCGAAATTCAGCGGGGCAAATTCAACCGGTTCGAGTATATAAGGGCTCCAACCCTGGCGATGAAAGGCATAGCGGAAGATGGCTTTCAAATTGCGCTTATTGGCATATTCCAGAATGAACGTGGCACCAGGTTGGAGAACGCTGCGCACCTGTCTTAGCGCTGCGGGCGCATCGGCCATATGATGCAACGTGCGAATCATCGTAGAAGCATCGAAAAGTCCATCCACGAAAGGAAGCCGGTAGATATCCGCGGCTACGTAAATGTAACGATCCGAAGCACCCAGGCGCTCCTGAGCCTGTTTAAGTTGAGAACGAGAGTAGTCCAGAAGTACGACACGATCAAAACCCCGATAACGCAGGGTATTGCGACCTGCGCCTGCGCCAAGCTCAAGCATCAAGCTGCCACGGCGGGGCAGTAAACGCTTTAGTGCGATGGCTTCACAACGGTCCTCATAATCGCGCCCTCCTGTTTCCCAGAAGCGAGACTGGTAGTCAGAGCCTTCGTAATCGCAAACAGGAGGTCGTTTTTCTTCCTGAATCTTTTTATTCACCAATGTTGCGCTCCGAACCGTAGCAATCTTCAAGTAGGCTTACAACCAGCAGAATGCGGCATTGAAGTGCCCATTCCCCAATTAATACAATATACTCAACCTGACCCATTTCGTCAAACAAATACAGATACTGGTTTGTGGTATAGTGCAACCATGCGTTTGCTTTTCGTCGCGGATGGGCGGTCTACCACGGCTCTTTCTTGGATGCGTCAATGGACCGAGAGTGGGAACCAGACCCACCTTATATCGACTTTTCCCTGCGAGCCTCCAAAGGGGTTGGAAAGCTTCCACATTCTCCCAATCGCATTCAGTGGCATATTGAAAGGGTCGCACAGTAACAAGGCAGGCCCGACATCAGGCAATGGAAAATCCAGGCGCCTCCGCAACCTATTGCGTCCGCTGCGGAGCCTGGCTGGACCTATCAGCCTGCCATTTTATCAGACACGTTTCCGAAATATTGTGGAAGAGATCCATCCTGACCTGGTGCATGCGCTGCGAATCCCTTTCGAAGGGATGCTGGCGAGCAGTACACCAGAGGGAACCCCCCTGGTAGTCTCAATTTGGGGAAACGACCTCACTCTGCATGCGCAAGGATCATTTTTAATGGCGGCAATCACCCGAAAGACCCTGCACAGGGCCGACGGTTTGATTGCAGATGCGAAGCGCGACATCCGGCTCGGGCAGGAATGGGGGTATGCCAATGGTAAACCGACCCTGGTCGTCCCAGGGGCGGGCGGAATCCGGCAAGAGGAATTAGAAAACCTTTCGAAACGTGAAATACTGCCTGAGGAATTACCGGAGGTTCCGATCGTAGTAAACCCACGGGGGTTGCGCCCCGGAAGCCTGCGGCAGGATGTCTTTTTCCAGTCCATCCCGCTGGTATTGGAAAAAATACCGGCGGCACTTTTCATATGCCCCAACCTGGCAGGGGATGCCGAGGCGGAACACTGGGTGGAGTCGCTGAACATCCAGTTAAATACAAAGCTATGGCCGAGACTAGAGCGCACTCAAATGTGGTACCTGTATAAACGAGCCAGTGTGTTTGTCTCACCAAGCGTTCATGATGGGACACCCAATTCCCTGCTGGAAGCGATGGCGAGCGGATGTTTCCCGGTCGTGGGGAATATCGAGTCAATGCAAGAATGGGTGACATCGGGAGAGAATGGGCTGCTGGTGGATGCGACCTCAGCAAGCGACTTGGCAAACGCGTTAATTTCCGCACTTGGGAATCCGGCAATGCGGGCATTGGCAAAAAATAAAAACGCCCAAATCATTGCCGAACGAGCCAAATACGAAAAGTGCCTGGCAATGACCGAGGCGTTTTATACCAAAATTGGAAAACACATCCCCCAAGAAAACTCCTGATCAATTAATCAACGCGGGGCGCGCAAGGTTTCCAACCGCTCCTGCAATTCAATCCGTTTCGAAGTAGCAGCTCCGCGAACGCTGGCAGCCACACCCTGGGCGCGATCGCTAATTTGAAAGCGCAAATCCTTGCCAGCCATGGGGGTGAAAAGCAAAGCAACCCCCGCGCCAATGGACCCACCAATGAATGCCCCAATCAAAAAACCATAAGCCCGACGCATAGATGCCTCCTATTTAAAGCGTTTTGTTTTCCGCTCATATTATAGAGCATAATTAATTCAATTGGTAGACTGCGAGAGGTGAACAATCGGTGAGGTTTTCGCGCAATACCGATTGGGCATGAATATAAGAACATTCCAGAAGACTTAAGGGGTGAAATATTGGGCGGTTTAAGTCCTTTTACTTCCAGCATGAGCAAGCTCCATCAGGAGGACAGAATGGGTTACGATTTCAACCCCTTTTGAGATTGCGGTAGCACTATATTTGTGGAATAATATAACTTGTTGCGCGTATCTTCCAGAACGCGACCAAAATAAAGGCAAATTCCAACTGCTAGATCGTTCCACCCAGGCCCCTACCTGAAAGGAGGGTACCATGTCCACAATTCCCACAAATCCAATCACAAAAACCGCGCGTAAAAAAATAACCACCCTGGCGCTCCGCCAAAAAAAGGATAATGGCGAGCCAATCACCATGCTGACGGGATACGATTATCCGACTGCCCTGGCACTCGACCAAGCGGGAATCGACGCCATCCTGGTAGGTGATTCGCTCGGGATGGTGGTGCTGGGCTATGAAAATACTCTGCCTGTAACCATGGAGGATATGCTGCATCATTGCAAGGCAGTAGCGCGCGGAGCCAAGACGGCACTGCTGATCGGAGACATGCCTTTCATGTCTTACCAGGCATCAACGGAAGAGGCGGTAAGAAATGCAGGTAGGTTCCTCCAGACAGGCGGGATGGATGCAATTAAATTGGAAGGAGGACGGGAACGGCTGGAGGCGGTGCGCGCCATTATCGGGGCGGGGATTCCAGTCATGGGCCACCTCGGTCTGACGCCTCAATCCGTCCACAAGCTGGGCGGGTTCCGACCGCAGGGACGGAGCGCAATCAGCGCTGAACGGCTGCTCGAAGATGCAATTCTGCTTGACCAAGCAGGATGTTTCAGCCTGGTACTTGAATCCGTGCCAGCCAAACTGGCCGAAATGGTTTCGAAACGGATAGCCATGCCGACCATTGGGATCGGAGCAGGCGGTGGTTGTGACGGGCAGGTGCTGGTCACACACGACCTGCTGGGGTTGTTCGACCGGTTCACCCCCAAGTTCGTCCGCAAATACGCCAACCTGCACTCTGAGATGGAGGATGCCTTCAAAGCATTTATTAAAGATGTGGAAAACCACACTTTCCCAGCGAAAGAACATACGGTTGAGATGCCTGAAGAAGAATGGAACGCACTTGTCGAACATCTTGACCATAAAGGACAAACCGGGGGATGAAGAACGACTCGATACTCATCATCGGAACCGGAGCACTGGCAACCCTATTCGCGGCGCGTTTTTGCGAGGCGGGAATATCAGTGACCATGCTGGGAACATGGGCAGAGGGATTGGCAGCCATCAACGAAAAGGGGGTCCAGGTGGAGGGAGAAGGGAAGGTATACCGGGTACATGCAACAGACGACCCGTCAGAATGCAAAGGGATGCGATTTGCGCTGGTACTGGTCAAGGCCTGGCAGACTAAACGGGCGGCTGATCAACTTGGTAAGTGCCTCGCAGAGGAGGGGGTGGCGCTGACGCTCCAAAATGGATTGGGGAATGATTCAATCCTCGCTGCAAGCCTGGGATCGGCGCGGGTTTCGCAGGGTGTAACGACGGTTGGAGCAACGCTAAATGCACCTGGTGAGGTATGCCAGGGAGGTAAAGGACCGGTGAACCTGGAACCTCATGCGCGGTTATCAGCAATGGAAAAGATGATGCGCCAGGCAGGATTTGAGGTATCCGTGGTGGACAACATCCATTCGCTGGTCTGGGGGAAACTTGTGGTCAGTTCCGCGCTCAACCCGCTGACTGCGCTCTTAAGAATAAAAAACGGGGAATTACTCGAAAGCCCGCAAGCGATGGCATTGATGGGAAAACTGGCGCAAGAAACTGCTAAAGTGGCGAAAGCAATGGGGATATCACTCCCTTTTACAAATCCCGAACTGGCCGTGGAAGAGGTTGCGCGAAGGACAGGGGAGAACCTGTCATCGATGCTGCAAGACGTCCTGCGGGGAGCGCCAACAGAAATAGACGCGATCAATGGAGCGGTCGTTCAATTAGCCAAGGAGAAAGGCCTGCAAGTACCGGTCAACCGGACAATGTGGTCCCTCATCAAAGCAATTCCTGTTCGTGGTAATATTAAGATATAGACAATTTTTATTTTATTGGAGGTGTTTGATGAGGAAATGTCGTACCGCGCTGGCTATTTTGATCGCGTTCATGGTTGCTTTTCCAGCGCAGGCTCAAAGCGAGCTACGCTTGAGCTCGGTACGCGTCGATGTCTGGCCGGAATATGACCAGCCAGCCGTGCTGGTAATCTATCACATTACGTTGCCCACGAGTACGACACTTCCTGTAACCCTAAACCTGAGAATCCCGGCCCAGGCTGAAGCCTATGCTGTCGCCGTTTCAGATCCGGTGAAGGGGTTGCTCAATGCCCCGTATGACCGAACCGTGCAAGGCACCCTGGCAACACTGGCGATCACTGCCAACGCGAATGAAGTGCAAGTGGAGTATTACGATACCCTGGTGAAAAATGGGAGCGCACGGCACATTGTGTATGATTGGGCAGGGGATTATGCAGTTGACTCTTTTGCGGTTGACATCCAGCAGCCAACAGGCGCCACAAATATGGTCACGAATCCATCCCTGCCACCAAGCCCCATTGGACAGGATGGCTTCATTTATTATGAATCCACTCCGCAACCATTGTCTGCGGGACAGACTTTTTCCCTGACTGCCGATTACCAAAAAACCACCGACACATTAAGCACTACCGGACTCCCGGTCCAACCAACGCAACCACTCACTTCAAATACACCCGGGCGAGTAACGATGAACGCAGTCTTGCCATGGGTGCTGGCGGGGCTGGGCGGAGTTTTGATCATTATCGGGATCGTAGGTGGATTTTATATGTGGAAAAATGGCACACGTAGATCTGGAGCCAAGCGCAAACGGCATGGACAACTCCAACAGGAAAGCGAGTCAGAGGAGACCTACTGCCATCAATGCGGGAAGCGCGCCCAACCGGGCGATGTATTCTGCCGGACTTGCGGGATGCGCTTACAGAAAGACGAGTAGGACGGGTTGGGTAAAGGCTCCTTGAGGTGAATATTTCCCCGATCATCCCGATCTATTTTTTCTATGGATTGGCATTCTTCAGCATGGGCCTGTTGGTCATGGTCGAAGGTGGGCGGTCGTCAGATGCCCGCCTTCGCCGCGCCTTACGTCCATTGGCCGCGTTTGGGCTGGTGCACGCAGCAAATGAATGGCTGGAGATGTTCAGTGTAGTCGCAGTGCAGGGGGGACACGTGACTCCAGACTGGCTCTCGGGGATAAGGCTGGCAACCCTGGCTTTTTCTTTCATATCCCTGGCAGCCTTTGGCAGCTACCTGCTCGTTGTGTCACGAACCGCCTGGAGATTGATCCTGCTGGTCCCGCTTGGACTGGAAGGTGTGTGGGTTTTGGGCCTAGTCCTGCTCAAAGGACAATATGCGCTGCCCATCTTGTGGAATGTGGCAGATGTTTGGACCAGGTATTCG
>JADGQC010000123.1 GCA_017882125.1 Anaerolineales bacterium | reverse complement strand
CCGGAAATCAATTTCGAGCAATTGCCGACACCATTACGCGAAGCAGCCGGACGCGCCGGGTGGACATCATTGGTACCGGTTCAAGCACGCGCCCTGCCCTACCTGCTGGCGGGACGAAACATGATGCTGCAAGCACGCACTGGAAGTGGAAAAACAGGCGTCTTCCTGCTTCCCCTGATGACCCGCCTGGACAAATCCCGCCCGACCTGCCAGGCACTGATCCTGGTCCCCACCCGGGAATTGGCGCGTCAAGTATGGCAAGAAGCGGAAAAAATTTGCGGGGATACCGGCTTGAGGGCGACTGCCGTCTATGGGGGTGTGGGCTACACTGCACAAACTACAGCGCTCAAAGCAGGTTCACACATTGTGATCGGCACACCAGGCAGGGTACTGGATCATTTACTCAAAAAGACTTTCTCCCTGGAACAGCTCAAAACGGTAGTCTATGATGAGGCTGACCGCATGCTTTCGATGGGTTTTTATCCTGATATGCGGGAGATCCAGCGCTACCTGCCCAAACGTCCCCTGCACACGTGCATGTTTTCGGCTACTTTTCCAGATTCTGTCCTGCGTACAGCACAAGAATTCATTCACCAAGGCGAATTTCTCAGTTTAAGTAGTGACCATATCCATGTAACCGATACCGAGCATGCTTATTCTATTGTTCCTGGAATGGACAAAGACCGCAGCCTGGTACGATTGATCGAAGTTGAAAACCCCACTTCAGCGATCATCTTTTGCAATACAAAAGCCCGGGTACATTATGTGTCGGTGGTCTTACAACGCTTTGGGTACGATGCGGATGAGCTGAGCGCGGATCTCTCCCAAACCGACCGTGAAAAAGTGCTCGACCGGGTGAGACGCGGCACCCTGCGATTCCTGGTGGCTACCGACGTGGCAGCACGCGGCCTGGATATCCCAGCGCTATCCCATGTCATCCAATACGAGCCTCCCGACGAGTTGGAGGCATACATCCACAGAGCCGGGAGGACCGGGCGCGCCGGAGCCAGCGGCGTGGCCATTTCCCTGGTAAACCGATTGGAAAAATATACAATCGATAAAATCGCCAAAACGTTCAGTATACCCTTTGAGGAACGCACGATCCCATCCGATGCAGACGTCGCAGCCGTGGTTGCCGAACGAACCACCGCACTGCTCGAAACACGCCTGCGAGGTCGTGATAAACTTCAATCCGAAAGGTCGCAAAGATTCACTCCACTTGCCCGCAGCCTGGCAGAGAGCGAAGAAGAATTACCCATTATCGCAATGCTGCTTGACGATTATTATCAGCAGACCCTGCATGCTCCAGTGGTGGTACCTTCAGGAAAAAGTGATACGGTTGAAAAGCCCATAAAGCCGAAAGGGAATCGATTCCGCCGGAGGTGAGAATTGATTGAAGCTGGTAATTTCATGGATATACATGTAAATGAAATCACCACGGTGAAAGAATTAAAATCTTTCATCCAATTTCCGTTCGAACTTTACCGGGGAAATCCTTATTGGGTTCCGGCGCTTCAATTTGACGAACTAAATACCTTGAGGCGGGATAAGAACCCAGCGTTTGAACACTGCGAGGCACGCTATTGGCTGGCTTATCGAGGGGGACGAATTGTTGGACGGGTAGCAGCCATCCTAAACCGCAAGCATATTGAAAAATGGGAACAACGCTACATGCGAATCGGGTGGATAGATTTCATTGACGATCCACGGGTAAGCGAGGCATTGATGTTGCGGGTGGAGAACTGGGCGAAGGAAACAGGCATGACCGCAGTCCACGGTCCGCTCGGTTTCACGGATCTCGACCGGGAGGGGATGCTGGTAGAAGGGTTTAATGAGTTATCCACGCTGGCCACGATATACAACCATCCATATTATCCGCAGCATATGGAAAAACTTGGATATACGAAAGATACCGACTGGGTGGAGTATGAGTTTTCGGTACCACCTGAACCCAATGAGACCATTGCCCGAATTGCAGACATTTCCATGCGACGCTGCAAGCTAAAAATATTGGAGCTGCACCACAAGAAAGAACTCCTGCCCTATGCCAAGGAACTTTTCAAGCTGCTCGACGATGAGTACAAACACTTGTACGGCACAGTACCTTTGACTGAAAAACAAATCGAGGCCTATGTTAATCAATATTTTGGATTCGTTACCCCGGATTTTGTACCAATGATCATGGACCAAAATAACCGCATGGTTGCCTTTGGGATAATCATGCCGTCATTATCCCTGGCATTGCAGAAGGCGAAAGGACAACTATTCCCATTCGGGTTTATTCATCTCCTTAGAGCGCTCAAGAAAAATGACCGGGCAGATCTATACCTGGTGGCTGTCCGGTCAGAATACCAGGGCAAGGGAGTAAATGCAATTTTGATGAACAAAATGCACGGCGTTTTCAACAGACTGGGCATCAAGAAAATCGAATCCAACCCAGAACTCGAAACAAACCAGAACGTACAAGGTCAATGGAAACACTACGAGAAAAGGCAGCACAAGCGCAGACGGGTTTTTATCAAGCATTTCCAGGGATAGACTTAACAATGGGTAGCGGAGGATAAGTTGATGCAGAAATCCTTGCGGTGACGCAGCAAGCAAATATTTACTAGAAAAGGCAAATAATAAATCTCCAGTGAAAAAAACCTTGCGAAAGTTCATTTGAACTATCGCAGCGTTTTTTTGCTAGGAGGAATCCAAGAATTATTCAGAAGGCAGGCATATGAAACAACTGCAGGAATTTAGCCAGTAAAGAATTATTCAAGAACATATCCGGGGGAAATACCTGGCAGGGAAAGTTCGGCAAGATTACATGGAAAACATTCCCCTGCACAAAAAGAATGGCAATTCCCAATTGCCATCAATCTTCAGAATATCCACAAAGCGCCAACGCCCTCGGACCGGTGTGGATGCCCAGGACAGGACCAGTGATATTGACCAATAGTTCCACCGGGTGGAAATCATTTTTGATTCGTTCGGCCAATGCCTGCGCCTCGGTAAAGGCATTGCCATGGAGGACCGCAATCCGTTTAAGATTCCCAGGGGTAAGCTGCTCGAAAAAGCGACTCACCAAAGTGTCGATAGATTTCTTGCGCGTTCTCGCTTGACCAGCCGACTCCACCAACCCGGTTTTGTGATTTATCTGGACCAATGGCTTGATATCCAACAGACTGCCGATAAAACGGGTGGCATTTCCAATCCGACCGCCACGATGAAGGTATTCCAAAGTATCCAGGCAGACAATTTGGACGAGTTTATCCCTGACCCTGGCAGCGGCATCGATCATCCGGGTCGCCGTGCCCCCCAGCTCACGGATTCGGGCAGCTGCCAGCACCTGCCACCCAAGGCTCATGGTCGGACCCCTTGAGTCAACCACGTGGACCGGCACATCCATCTGGCGACCGACCTGGTCAGCCAATTGAAAGGTGCCACTCATGGCACTGCTCACCGTCATCACCACGATTTCCTTAGCACCAGCTGCAATGGCAGATCGATATATTTTTTCGAAATCAGCCGGGCTGGGAAGGGTCGTGCTGGGCCAAACCGGGTCCTTTTCGAGACGTTGATAGAAGGCTTCTGGTGTCAGATCCACCCGGTCCCGGAAAAGTTGATCCCCCCAGACCACGATTTGAGGGATAACCGTAATTCCATACTGGTCGATCATAGCCTGAGGAAGGTCACAGGTACTATCGGTAATTAATGCAGTTGTATTTGTCATTATGTCCTCGAGTATATGATTAAAATTTATGAAATACCGGCGTTCATCATAACATTAATCACCTCCACCAGAAGGTCATCGCCAAGTATTTTAACAACGAGTTTCCCAGGCAATTCGGAACGCTCCGGAATACTTCGTTGAGAACCAACCAAAAGGGAAATAAGTATATCGTTCAAATCAATGTTGAGCGCTGAAGAAAAAAATAGACGAGCAATGCGAATATCGCATATAATCATCGCATGTTTTCGTTCGAAATCAAAGCCCAGACGGGTGCCGCCCGCGCGGGAGTCTTCCAAACACCCCACGGCAACCTGGAAACCCCGATATTTGCCCCGGTAGGCACACAAGCCACTGTAAAAACCCTTACCCCGGCGCAGCTGGACGAATTAGGCGCAACGCTCGTACTTTCGAATACTTACCACCTGTACCTTCGTCCAGGTGATGAGCTCGTGAGTGAGATGGGGGGATTGCATAAGTTCATGCAATGGCCGGGGCCAATTCTGACCGACTCGGGCGGATATCAAGTTTTTTCGCTGGCTCAAACAAGGAAAATTGATGACGACGGGGTGACGTTCAAAAGCCACATCGACGGATCTTCCCACCGGTTCACTCCCGAGAAATCCATCCAAATCCAGGAGAACCTGGGTGCCGATATCATCATGGCATTCGACGAATGCTCAGACCCAAACGATAAAGCATACAGCAAGACTGCCATGGAGCGCACCCACAGGTGGGCTGAACGCTGTCTCACCGCGAAGAGGCGGGACGACCAGGCTCTTTTTGGGATCATCCAGGGGGGTATCGACCCGGAATTGAGAGCAGCATCTGCCCAATTCATCGCCTCGCTACCTTTCCCGGGTATCGCCATCGGTGGTCTGTCAGTGGGGGAAACGAAAGAGGAGATGCAAAATATCCTTAAATTATTAGGCGGTTTTCTGCCAGACTCAAAACCGCGTTACCTGATGGGGGTCGGTACTCCAGAAGACCTGATCAACGGAATCGCGCTCGGCGTGGACATATTTGACTGCGTCCTGCCCACCCGGCTAGCACGCCATAATGCAGCTTTTTCGTCCGAAGGGCGACTCAACCTGATGAACGCAACCTTTTCAAAGGACCAGCGCCCGATCGACGACACCTGCAGTTGCTACACATGCCAGACATTTACCCGGGCATATCTACGGCACCTGGTTGTGGCAAAAGAGCTGCTGGCAGGAACCCTGCTGTCCATCCATAATTTACATGCATTAATCCAACTGGTCAAAGCCATGCGCGTCTCGATATTGGACGGCACATTCGAAAGCAAAGTACCTGCGTGGCTCCAGCAATGGAAAGGGAACGCGGAAAGAGATATCAACAACATTAATAATTTATAAAGCGATGGCATTATCGCAACCTAGAGGAAAACTCTTGTATCGTGATAATTCGCATTCCTTCCGGTGAAACAAGGAGAATATATGAACATCTTTCAATCGATTATCCTGGGAATCATTCAAGGACTGACTGAATTCATCCCGGTTTCTTCCACTGCCCACCTGCTCATATTGCAGAAAATCCTTGGTATCCCAGCCAGCGATGCCATGTTCTCGTACCTGATCATCGTCCAGCTGGGGACAATGCTCTCCCTGGTCGTCTTCTTTTGGAAGGACCTGGTGAATTTAGTCAAGGCATTCTTTGCCAAACCGTTTTCCACTCCTGAGAACAGTCTCGGGTGGTATATTATTATTGCCACAATCCCGGCCTTGATCTTCGGGTATTTGCTCAAATCTACAGTTGAAACCCTGTTCAAGACACCCCTTGTGGAAGCATGTATCCGCCTGCTGATCACAGCGGTTGTCCTTACGTTGGCTGAATGGTTGGGCAAGCGAAACCGGAGTCTCAGAAAAATGAAATGGCTGGATGCCGTGTTGATAGGCATCGCCCAGGTGATCGCCATCTTCCCGGGTGCGTCCCGGTCCGGGACGACCATTGGAGCAGGAATGGCCCGCGGGTTCGATCGAACGGCGGCCGCGCGCTTTGCATTCCTGATGTCCGTACCGGTCATGCTGGCGGCAGGAGGATACCAGTCGCTAGACCTATTTAAGATGACTGGTCTCAGCTCATTTTTGCCCGCGCTCGCAGTTGGATTTGTGGTGGCTGCCTTAATCGGGTGGCTGGCTGTCAGGTGGCTGCTGGGTTACCTGAGCAAAAATTCACTCTACATATTCGCGATTTATTGTGGGATCGCAGGGGTTATTTGCCTTGTTTTTGCTTTGATCTGACAGGTGCGCCAATGTTCAACTTTGAAGACAACACGCCCCGCATGGTGGCACAGCTCAAACAACTCGTGGAGATCGAAACCCCTTCTCATGATAAAACAGCACTGGACCGGATAGGAGCATTTGTAGCCAGTGAATGTCAGCAATTGGGAGCAACGGTAACGGTCCATTCACAAAACCAAGTTGGGGACTTGATAGAAGCACGATTTTTTGGTTCTTCGAAGGAAACTGCTCCAGCGGGGAGCGCACCTGGCGGCAGCACAGCGGGGAAGGATGGCATATTACTACTTGCGCACATGGATACAGTCTTCCCGATCGGGACATTGGCGAAAATGCCCTTTCATGAAAAAGACGGAAAGATTTTCGGTCCTGGTGCTGCGGACATGAAAGGCGGAATTGTCGTGGGTCTGACTGCCCTGACTGCGGCGAGCGAGAACGGGAACCTGGATCATCCTGTCACAATATTGTTCACCTCTGACGAAGAAATTGGCAGTGGGGCATCCAAGGAATTGATCAAACGACTGGCAGTTGAGGCAGGGTTGGTGCTGGTACTCGAACCCGGGATGCCGGATGGTTCGGTCAAAACCTGGCGCAAGGGAGTGGGTGAATTCATCCTGCGGGTACGGGGAAGAGCGGCACATGCGGGGATGGACCACGAAAAAGGTCGAAATGCCATTGAAGAAATCGCCCACCAGGTCCTCTCCATACAGAAAATGACCGATTATAAAAAGGGCACCACCCTAAATGTCGGTGTAATCCGAGGCGGGATCGCCAGTAACGTTGTCCCCGAGGAAGCCAGCGCTGAAGTGGATCTGCGAGTAATGGAGCCCGGGGAAGCTGAACGGGTGAGCGCTGCCATGCAAGCCCTCAGGCCAAGATTAGATGGAACTTCACTGGAAGTGACCGGTGGGCTAGACCGTCCACCCATGCCCTACAGCGACACGATCAAAGCCACCTTTGAGAAAGTCAAGGTCATTGCGGCCAAAGAGGGCATCGACCTTAAAGCAAGCGGAACCGGGGGAGCGTCAGATGCAAACTTCGTAGCACCACTGGGGATCCCGCTTTTGGATGGACTCGGCCCAGCAGGCGGAGAATATCACTCAGACAGGGAATATATAATCAAAAACAGCCTATCTGAGCGTGCCAAACTTGTAGCCGCCATAATTCGAGACTGGCAGGGATGAGAAGACTATTAACAGTATTTATTGTTGCAGTGATCCTGCTCGCGGGATGTAACCCGTCGATGCCAGCAGCGACACCGGTGTCCATCGCAGTTCAATACAGCGCAGCAACCGCCCCATGGCTGACAGGAATTTATGATTGTGCAGGCGTGAATGTGGTGACTGCCGAGCAACGCGCAGTTGAATTCCAGGATCCCCAGTCTGTGGACATGGCCATCCGCATTGGGCAACCTGATAACCTAAACTTCCCTGCCTATCAAATCGGCAGCGAGGAAATCCTGGTCATCGTAAACCCCAAAAACCCGGTCAA
>JADGQC010000122.1 GCA_017882125.1 Anaerolineales bacterium | reverse complement strand
CGCTGGACGGCCTTTGCCTCCCTCGGCGCGGCCCTGCTGGGCTGGTGGCTGATCAGTCGCTTCGCCGGGCTGCCTGCCTTCATCCTGCCCGCACCCGGGCAGGTTGCCGTCCGCTTTTGGAAGGCGCTGGTGGATGGCACCCTCGCCTTCCACACTGCCGCCACGCTGACGGAAGTCCTGCTTGGGCTGCTGGCCGGGACGACCGCCGCAGTGATCCTCGGGTATGCCATTGCCAAGAGCCGCTTGTTCGAACAGTTGGTTTCCCCCTACCTGGTCGCCACCCAGGCCATCCCGGTCGTCGCCATTGCCCCTCTGCTGGTCATCTGGTTTGGACCTGGCATCTTCTCCAAGGTCTTGATCTGCGCGTTGATCGTTTTCTTCCCGGTGCTGGTTAACACGGTGGTCGGAGTGCGGGCCGTGCCGCGTCCCTTCCACGACCTGATGCAATCCCTGCACGCCACCCGCCCCCAAACCTTGCGCATGCTCGAGCTGCCTGCCTCGCTTCCGGTTTTACTGGGCGGTCTGCGGATTGGGGCTACGCTTTCGGTTATCGGGGCGGTGGTGGGCGAACTGGTCGGTTCAGACCGCGGGCTCGGTTTCCTGGTCACCGTTGGGCGCGGGCAGTACGATACTGCCCTGGTCTTCGTGGCGGTTTTCACCCTGATCGCCCTGGCACTGGCGCTCTATGGACTGGTCTCATTTTTAGAAAGGAAGTTTCTCAGTTGGCGGGAACCTTTTGAGCGCTGATGCGGTTCTTTCCAATTGCTGTACGCAGGAGTGTTTATGAAAAAATTTATTCGTTTGACGATCTTTACCCTGGTTCTGCTTTCAGCCTGTGGGTCGAAACCAACCCCCAGCCTCACCCATATCAAGCTTTCGCTTGGTTACATTCCTGATATCCAGTTCGCCCCGCTTTATGTGGCAGCCCAGAGGAATTATTTTGCCAACGCCGGTATTGAGATCGAGTTCGCTTACCAGGACGAAACCCAGGCAACAGCGCTGGTGGGCGCAAATTCCCTCCAGTTCGCCGTGGTTTCGGGCGAACAAGTGCTGCTCGCCCGCGCCCAGGGACTGCCGGTCGTCTACGTGGCTGCCTGGTACCAGCAGTACCCGGTCTCGGTGGTTGCCATGTCAGGCCAGGGGATTTCCTCCCCCGCCGACCTGCGCGGCAAGACCATCGGTCTGCCGGGACCCTATGGTGCCAATTACATCGGCTTGCGCGCCCTGCTTCATGCTGGTGGTTTGAAAGAGTCTGACGTGACTCTGGACTCCATCGGTTTCACCCAGGTGGCTTCGCTGGTGGCTGGCCGCGACCAGGCGGTCTCGGTTTATACCAACAACGAACCCATCCAATTGAAAGCCCAGGGATACAATCTCACCGAGCTGCGCGTGGCTGATTATGTTCAGCTGGCATCCAACGGGCTAGTTACGAACGAGGCGACGGCTTCCGCGAACCCAGCCCTTGTGCGCGGCATGGTCGCCGCCTTGCTGCACGGGCTCTCGGATACCATCGCAGACCCTTCGGCTGCCTACCAAATTTCCATGGGCTATGTCTCCACCCTTGCCCAGGCCGACCCGGTCATCCAAAAACAAGTCCTTGCCACCTCCATCGACCTTTGGAAGGCTGCCCGCCTGGGTGAATCCAACGCATCTGCCTGGGAAAATATGCAAAATGTTTTGTTGGATATGGGGCTGCTGACCCGGTCGCTGGATCTTACCAAAGCTTTTACCAACCAGTTTCTACCTTAAAAATACTGCCGGGGTGGTTCAAAACTCACCCCTGCCCGGAATATGAAATACAATGGCCGAACCCATCCTCACAGTTCACGATTTGAGTGTCACCTTCCCCGACCCCAACGGGGGTCTCGACGCGCTCGATTCGCTCTCGTTCATCATCCAGCCGCGGGAATTTGTTTGCGTCCTGGGACCTTCGGGCAGCGGCAAATCCACGCTGCTGCGCATCCTGGCCGGGTTGCTCAAACCCACCGGCGGTTCTTACACCTTTGCCGGCGGAAGACCGAAAATTGGCATGGTCTTCCAGGAATCCAACCTGATGCCCTGGCGCACTGCCCTCGATAACATCACCCTGCCACTGGAACTCGAGGGTGTTTCCCCGGATGGTTCCCGCCTGCGCGCCCAGGAATTAATTGACCTGGTCGGTTTACAGGGTTTTGAGTCTTCCTGGCCGCGTGATCTTTCGGGAGGCATGGCCCAGCGTGTGGCCATCGCCCGTGCCCTCATCCACGACCCCGATATCCTCCTGCTCGACGAACCCTTCGGCTCGCTGGATGCACTCACCCGCGAACGCATGTGGACCGAACTCTCACGCATCTGGCAGATGCGCCAGAAGACCGTGCTGATGGTCACGCATTCCATCAGCGAGTCACTCTTCCTGGCTGACCGCGTCCTGGTGCTGACGCAGCGTCCCGGCAGGATCAAGGTGGATTTGGAGGTGGACCTGCCCCGCCCGCGCGCCGATGAGATTCGCTTCACGCAGCACTTCGGGGACCTGGCGCGCCGCCTCAAAGACGCGATCGGATAAGATAAAAAAACCTTCCTGGGGAGTTGCTTCCTCGGAAGGTTTTGTTTTGCTCTGATAATAATTAATGTACGATCCAGATCCACCCCAGGGCGGTCAGCGGGATGAAAAACAGCAACACCGATAGGGTCCCTGCTAAACCTCCGTGACCCTCACGCTCGTCCACCAGGGTCACGGACGGGTAGAACCCCTCCAGCTTCCAGCGCGGGCCGCCAAACCAGGCGAAGATCAATCCGCCCAGCAACCCCCCGATGTGACCCCAGTTATCCACGCCGGGAACACTGTATCCGATCAACAGGTTGATTCCCGCAATGTAAACCAGGTTCATCAAGGAGCGGTTAACCCGGTTCCCCAGCAGTTTGCGGTTTTGGAAGATGAAAACGCCCTCTGCCGAGATAAGTCCGAAAATGGCAGTGGATGCTCCCAGTGAAGGACTGGCTGTCAGCAGGAACGACATTACGTTGCCGGCATACCCCGAAAGAAAGTACAGCAGTATGAATCTTGCATGACCGTAGCGTGCCTCGATGCCTCGTCCAAAAATGAACAGGGCATACATGTTGAAGGCAATGTGCAAAATGGACGCGTGCAAAAAGACCGGTGTGATCAAGCGCCAAATTTGCCCGGCGCGAATAAGAACGTCGTCCTTCACTCCCAGCGCGGTGACCACGTCTGCGTTGAGCAGGTATGGCAGGCCAACCTGCAGGAGATAGATGAGGGTGGTTACTGCCAGGATAATATAAGTGGCATACGGCTTCACGTTCGGCATCGCCACCTGCACGGTGCGCTGCTGGGGAGTTTGTGCCTGGGGACCTTGTGTGGGGGTCGGGTTTTGGTTCATGTTTCTCCGGAAATAATTTAGTATTAAACTTATAAACTTACCTTGCGCGGGTTCACCCGGTGGTGCTCGGCCTGGATGATCGCCACCACCGTATCCACCGTGTCTTGCAGGTGACCGTCTGCGTTGACGACAACGTAGTCAAATTCTGCCGCCCGTTTGAGTTCCTGGCGGGCGGTCGCAATGCGCAGGCTCAGGTTTTCCGCCGTCTCGCTCTTGCGCGCTTTCAAACGCTTCACCAGGGAATCTTCGCTCTCGGTCGTCAGGAAGATCAGCACAGCCTCCGCTGCAAGTTTGCGCACGGTGGCTGCTCCCTGCACGTCCACCCGCATGACCACGTCACGCCCGGAAGCCAGCGCCTCGCGCACCTGTTGTTTGGGGATGCCTTTATAGTCGTTATAAACGATGGCATACTCGATCAACTCTTCCTGCTCGATCATATGGGCGAACTCGTCCTTGGAGACAAAAAAGTAATCCACCCCCTGCACCTCATCCTCTCGTCGTGGGCGGGTGGTGGCTGTTACCACGAAGTGCATCGGCAGGTTGCACTCTTTAAGGCAGTGCAGCACGCTGTCCTTGCCCACCCCGGATGGTCCTGAGATGACGATCAACAGGGGCTGGGGTTTATGCAGGTTGAATTCTGAATCTGGCATGTCTTTATTGTACCAGACGGCGAATGAAGTAAAATACAGGCTGCCGGGCAAATGGGACCTCTACTTATCTTTATTTCCTCCCTTTTTACCAGCGCCATTTCAAGCTGTATCCAAGGAACACCGAAACCATGCCGCTTTATGATTATGTTTGCCAGGATTGCAAAACCCGCTTTGATGTTTTCATGACCTATGCCCAATACGGGACGCAGCCCATTACCTGCACCGCCTGTGGGAGCAGGAACGTCCGCCGTCGCGTTCCGCGCGTGCGTGTGGCGAAATCGGACGACAGCCGCATGGACTCCCTTGCCGGGGATTTCTCCGACCCGTCCGCCCTGGCTGGTCTCGAAAACGACCCGCAGGCGATGGGACGCATGTTGCGTAAAATGGGGAACGAAATGGGCGAAGACCTGCCGCCGGAGTTTAGCGACGTGGCCGATCGCCTGGAAAAAGGTCAAAGCCCGGAGGATATCGAAAAAGAACTTCCGAACCTGGGATCGGAGGATGCGGGTGGCGACGAACCTGATTTTTAGATGAGCTGGGCGGCCCATTTCGGGCCGCCCTTTTTTAGATCGAACGGATTATTTTGCGGGGACGATGTCCAGCACCATTTCAGTTTGGCTGCGGGTCAGGGTGAACTGCATGCTGCCAAGGGTGGTTTGCGCCTGCCCTCCCACCGGGATGGAGCCATAATTCTGGCTCATCCAGCTAATGACGGCGAGTTGGTCGCCTGAAGGTAGGAATGCGGCGATGAGCGCGTCGATCAGACCGACCGCCTGGTCCGCGGTCACCTGTTGATCGGTGCGCGGCAGGGAAATTTTTAACTCACCAATATTACAGGGATCGCCGATGAATTGGGCGGAAAACCCGGCGGCTATGTCCGGGAAGGAAGCTGTCAGCGTCGGGCCCAGGGTGGCTGTGGATGCAGGTTGGCCATTTACAGTTGCATCGGTAAAAACGAACTGTTGGGTGGCCTGCAGGACGGTTTTTACCTGGTCGAGGGAAATTCCCAGGCCGGGTGCCGTCGGTGTGGCGGGGCAATTGCTGGATGATTGCTGTGCGGAGAGCGTTTCAACCGCGCCAAAGGCGGTCGGTGCGCTGGTCAAAATCCCCGGTAGCTGGGTGGCGAGTCCCGAAATGCCGTTGGTCAGGCCGCATGCCAATAAAAATACCATCACGAGAGGAATTGCAAGTAAACGAGTTCGGCGCATATCATCATCTCCTTTTTAATTAAGACAAATTATATCCCAAAACGTTTCATTGGCAAGGTTGTCAGACAGCTTGTAAGGAAAACGCCCTTCCAAACTTATGGAAAGGCGTAATGATCTGAGACTCTTTGAGTTCAGGCTTATGGGCACTGACCTGGATCGGCCGGGACGATATTGGTACTCCACGCATTTTTGAATGCATCATAATCCTGGCATGGGTTGTTCAAGGCACAGGTGCTGCCGGTCATCCGAAAAGACGCAAAATCCATTCGATACCCTTCCGGAATTGGGACGATCGTCACCTTGGGGTTGCCTGTATAGTCTCCAACCAACCCTCCCATTGCCAGAGTTAAATGCTCAGTTTGAGTTGCTGTTGTATTTCCGTCCACGGAAAACGGAATCTTGAAGGTTTGTAAAATTGTTGCGCCCTGGGTCGTGGACGTCCCCTCTGCTTTAAATTCCCACGGTCCGTAAGGTGAACCGCAATTCAGGCCCCCGGTCCATTTTACGCCGAACCCGGGGATGGACACATTATTCCAGCTCTCCACCCTCCAGCCGGGCGCAGCCCAATCGGTCAAGCGTAAAACCTTTTCACCCATATCGTAGGTAAAGGTTTTGAGGATGTCGATCAGGCTGCTGAGAAATGCAGCCGCCCCGCTGAGTGCGCCGAGACCGCCAAAAAAAATATTCGCCATTGAGCCAAGACCAGCCTCTTCCGGCTGGGCGCTGACGATAATGCTGAACTCCTTATCGACCGGCTGCGCGCTGTCTGGGATGGTGATCTTCTGCGCCCTGCCAATCACATTGAAGGTTACTTTACCGTCCGTGCCGGTAAAAAAACGCATGCGAGATTCGTTGATCAACACCAGGTCAGGAATTCCCTTGCCGCCCTCAATCGCAATCTCAGCACCAGGAATATTTGCTTCTGAAGGAAAGCTGAAAGAAACTCCAAGTGCATTTAAGAAATAGCTGGATAAGCACGACTCGAGTTCGTTTCCATTTGGACGGTCCTTCGGATTGGTATAGAGCTCCATCGTGATGGTTCCATTGTTGCCGTTAGACGTGTAGTGTGTGCGAACAAGAGGTTCTGGTTCTGGGTGTAAGTCGACCTCCATGGCCTGTAACTGCAGGATCAGGCTGATGGCGGAGGTAATTACATTCGCAAACCCCACCATCTTCCCGGAGAGCTTGGTGATTGTTTCCATTCGTTCGGCTGATCCGCTATTCGCTGCCTTGCCAACGACCATTTCGACAAATGAAGGAAAAGCCATCTCATCCGTCATACCCGGAAGTTGAAAGCCGCCGCCAACTTTATTAATGACCCAGTTGTGCCAGGCGACCGGGGTACTGCCGGCTCCCGGCAGGTCCGAGCAATTGATCTGCGGGCCGAGTTGCGCCGCAGACCGGAGTTGGTAATCAACCAGGGTGATGGATTCCCCAGGCACAAAAGCCTGGCTGGCGGCCTGGAACAATACGCTGCGGATAATGACCCAGCTTATCAACTGCACAGTGGGAACGTCGATCATGGCTGTATCCGCCGTGACGGTGGTATCCAGGATATCCACGTGCGAAGGGCCGCGTAAAATCCGCTCGCGTACGAACAGGCCCGTCAGACGCACCTGGGGATCGGTGCTTTGCGCTGCCAGTCGCAGGTCGTCAAGCAGCATCTTCCCGAAGTTTGTGCCGTCCATATCCGGCAGCCCATTGGCGAATAGGCGGCCCACATCCTGCAGGGGAATCCCCCGCCCGGGCAGGTCCAGACCGGAGGAGTACCAAATCTGCCAGATTCGCGGGCCAATCGGGTCCTCACCCGTGCTGCCGAGTGGATGACCGTCCTGCCCGATCAGGGGGATGCCCAGGGTATCGTACAGGCTCATCCAGATTGCCAGATGATTATTCCCGGATGCCAGCTGATCGGCAAAATAGATCGCCTGCTCATCAGGTGTTCCGTGTGGGGCGGAGGCTGGCTTCGGTGGCACCGGCAGCGTAGGCGGCTCGGAGCTTACTTCCCGATATTGGAATTGTCCATTAGGAGTGCGTTGTGGGGCAGGCGGGCTGGCGATCTCCTGATTTTGGTTGGGGGTTGCGGTAGACAGTGAGCCAAAAAACCCGCAGCCCAGTGTCATACTCAGGATGAGTGTGATGGAGAACAGTTTATAGGCTAAACCTTTTAATTTCATCATTCACCTCATAATTTACAGAATTTCAGACAGCACGACCTGGAATATATGTAGGCTGCACCTTATGGCTGGCTGCAGGGGCTTGGATCAAGTTGTATAACACCGCTAAAGGGAAAACTAAATGTACCAAAACCGGCTGTGGTTTGAGTACCAGTTCCGTCCAGAACAAGAGCGGTGGGATTGTTTTC
>JADGQC010000032.1 GCA_017882125.1 Anaerolineales bacterium | reverse complement strand
CGGCGCTGTGGCTAACTTTACTTTCCGCGCATGATTTTATTTGCCGCGGTACGCGCAACCGGACGACGATCCGGCCGGCCAGCTAATGTCTGACCGAAATGTAACGGTGCCGCAGCTTATGAATGACCAGGCGTCCAGCTATTAATATGCTGTCCTGTTCATTCAGATCAATTAGCGCTCGGGCGGAAGACAGGGATCCAACCAGAGACCAATCACCCGCCCGGGCGCTTTCCTAAAAGGAGATTTTCAAATGGACGTTGCACCGATCAAGAAATGGTATCTGTCAAAAATCGTTTGGGCTTCCCTGATTACCGTGCTCCTGGGCGTGATCCCCCTCGTCGCAGATCTTCTAAAAGTCGTCATGCCCCAAGCACTGGAACAGGTTACCGCTTTCCTCACGTTTGCAAGCGGACTGTTGACTCTCACTTGGCGGCTGTTCTTCACCAGCCAACCTATTTTGTAAGGAGGTTTATTCCATGCCCGAACCTGTAAAAGAAGTCATTCCGATGATTCAGAAACTTGCCTATGAAGCCGGCAAAAAGCCCTGGGATTGGCTGATCACTGACGACCACGTCACGATCGTATTCATGGACGGCACCAAGCAACGCTTCGAGCGGATCAATAAGATGCCGACTTCCAAGCCCAATCCCGCAGTTTCGGCGGCAGTAAATATTGCCGAAACTGCTCTGAATAAGCCGAAAGGCAAGCCACGGACGAGCAAGAAGAAGTAACCGACCAAGAACTCTGCCAGGTTTGCGGGCTGCCCCTGCCTTCCAACATGCGTTGGAACAGGCTCTATCACGCCGGCACTTGTGCTCAGATCGCACATGCCGAGCAGCATCGGATCAACCAGCACAACCATATGATCATGCGCAGACGCATGCTTAAACCAAAACGCAGACCGGATCCAATGCGACACCTAGGGCTGGATTATGTCCCCGCCAAACTGGCAGAGTTAAAACTAAAGGAGAATAAACCATGACCGCAGCGATCGCAGGATATCGAACCGCAATCCTCGCCTTACTTGCTGACGCAGGTAAGGTTATTTTTACAGATCTTGACATTGACCAGGCGCTCCGATGGGCGCTGACCGAATATTCCATCCACCGGCCGCTGATCAGAACCTACCAATATTCTGTATTGGGACCAACCGCCATCCATACCATGCCGCTGACCTTCATCACGCGCCAGGTCACAAAAGTGGAATTGTGGAACGCTTTACCTGATTCTGTGATCGAGTTGGGCTACTATGCTTATCGTCCTGATGAGCAATGGGTGATCAACACCAGGGATCATATCCAGAGTGGGGAAGTGTTGACAATCTATTACACCGATGTTCACCAGGTGGATGGGTTGGATTTGGCTGCAGGGACAACGGTGCCGGCTTCAGATGAGTCCTGGCTTCAAGTGGGAGCGGCAGGTCGAGCAGCACTCATGCGCGCCATGAACCGGATCGAGAATATCGCCATGAACCCAACCGTGACCGAGACTTACCGCAAAATGGCCGCTGAGTATTCAGCCCACTTTGCTTATTTCGTGGCAGGATCTTCCCCTGGTAATGTCGGACTTCCGGATTTCCCAGGCGATCATCCTTCCAACCTGGTGTTCTGATGCCCCGCATACTCGATGCCGCGCTGCTAGCCAGTCTGCCGGGGAACATGCGTTCCGAGAGGATGGTCGCTCTCGGCAAAACCGGAAAGAACGATCAGTACGGTTGCAGGTCCCTGCCCGGAATTGCGCCAGCGATGGATAAGGTGGGCGGCGAAAAGCAGGCTGTCGCCGGGGGAGAGCAGGTAACGATCAGCCTCCACCAGGTACTCGATATACCCCGCCAGGCAGAAGACGAACTCGTGACCGGTGTGCGCCATGGGCGTAGGACCGCTGTCGCCGCCAGTGTCCAGGTTCAATACAAACGGTTCCACCCGGCCGGTGAATTTTTCCCCGCCCAGCCCCTCCCATGTGCCGCGTACGATCGGGACCCGGGCACGGTCGCTGGCAAGCAGGTGGATCACCTGCTGACGTTCCTCAGGGGTGCCAAAGAATGCTGTGACCGGCACGTTGAGTGCATCGGCAAGTTTGTACAGGGTGCTGACGGATGGAGAGGTTCGGCCGCGTTCGATCATGCTGAGCGCGTTGGCGGAGAGTCCGCTGGATTTTGCCAGGGCGCGCATCGAAAAGCCCCGCTCCGTGCGCAAGCGCTTCAGGTTTTCTCCAACGTTCACCGGGTTGATCTCGTTCATTTTCCGCTCCTTAAACCTATGAAAGAATTATAACATTCGGAGTGGTTGACTCAATTTCATGAGGGATACGGGGAGTAAGAGTCTGGCGGGGTTCAGGCTGCCATTTATTAAACTTCCCATTGCCTCGTTATCATTGGAATCCATTTTAGTGCTAGAATAAAAATCATTCAAGTATAGGAGGCTCGTTCACATGGACAACAAAGAACTAGACGGACTTCTCCACAAACTACACGACGAGATCCAGAAAACGCGATCGATCGACGATAAAGACAGCGAGTTACTGCGTGACCTGGAGGGGGATATCCGTACCCTGCTCGAAAAGTTACAGGGAGGCACAATACAGGTTCATCCGTCCATTCAGCAGCGGCTGGAACTGGCGGTCAATCATTTTGAGGTTTCCCACCCCGACCTGACCACCCTGATCTCGAACCTGCTTGATTCCCTGAGTTCCGCCGGGATATGACCTGGCGACTCTCCCAGCTGCGTGGACCTGTCAACCCTCCTCCGGAACCTGGATCATGGCCCGTTTTCGATCCGGTTGAGGCGAACTTTGGTGGCACTCTTATGATCCGGATAATCAAAGCCAGTCGGAAAGGATTGATAAAAAAAGTATCGAGCCGCTGGGTGAGGGGGGCACCCAGCAACTCGACGGCGTTGATTATACCCGATGATGAAAATATTCACAATTTAGCAGAAATGATGAGCTGGGGTAGGACCAATAGCAGCCCAAGATTTCATAATTAAAATTCTGCCGACCTCCAGGTGAAACACTAGATGCAATGGAGTTATTAGATAATTCTTCTGATATTTAAATTGCATAATTCGAGGTTGAAATGATCCGGGAAGGGTAAAGTTGATCATGACATATAAAACGGTCACAGCAACCGCTGCCATCCTTTCATTCTTTAATGGTGTCTTATTCCTGCTTGCACCGGTTTTCAGCTTATCCCTGCTGGGGCGGGATACGAATCTCACCGGGATCCTGAACACCCGCAATTTCGGTGCCTGTGCACTTGGCCTGGCAGTGATCGCATGGCTGGCGAAGGATGTCCAATACCCCGAGGTTCGCCGCCTCGTGTCATATGGCATGCTGATCACATTGGGGATATTGGTCGTGATCGATCTCAACGGATTAATAAGCGGTGCGATGAACCAGCTTGGCTGGTTATTGTTCGGTGCAGACCTCATCCTATCTCTCGGATTCGTCCTATCAATTTTTACAGATGGGGGTCAAAAAAAATAACCCCCCATATATGGGGGGTGTTTGCTGCGATCATAATCCTATTAACAAATCTGTAAACGTCATAGTTCATCCTTTCCCGTATACTGTGAGGCAAGGAAAGGAGAATTATTATGTCCGAAATTTTCGATCCCATTGATTCACTCGTCAGCGAGTTAAAACGGAACACCGGGTTTTTGGATCACCTGCTTTTCCCAAAGGTGAGCCTGCTGCTAGGGACGGTCGGAGTAGTGATCGCCTTGGTTCTCCTGATCAGGTAGCAACCGCTCCCATTTTAGGAACATATCACACGGTTCAATTTGACCGTTATTTTCGCAATTTGAAAATAACGGTCTTTTTCTTTTAAGTGCTTAATCGACTCATTGAAATTCCACGATTGGAAGTCCATTCATTATATGACTAACGTTGAGGACAGATATGAGCGGGTGCCGGTCCGTTGTTCCGACAAATCCATATCGTTTTTCATGAATTTACGGTATTATTGACAAAGGAATAAAATCAAAGACCCCGCCAAAATAAAATGGAAGATAAAGCAAACATCATCGAAGCCTTTTCCGAATTGGCACCCAGGTATGAGCAGGTCGTTAATTCGGAATTGAACCGATTTTGGGGGTGGAGCTATACTGGATTTGTCAATCTTTTAATTTCGTCGACACCGATTCACCCGCAGGACATTATTCTGGATGTTGCCACCGGTACGGGGGTCATCCCTTCTCTTCTTGAAAAGGGTGGACATCCTCACAACCAGATCCACGGATTGGATATCACTCTATCAATGCTCAAGCATGCCAAGAGTCGTTTGGGGGGTCAGGATGGTCACGTGAACCAGAACCTGGTTTGCGCCTCGGCAATGGAAATGCCATATGCAAACTCCAGCTTTTCGCAAGTTATTTGCGGATTGGCAACCCATCATATGGATGTTAATAAACTGCTGCATGAATCTTATTGCATCCTGCAGAGCGGAGGAAAACTCACCATTGCAGATGTGGGGGGTTCTGAAATCATGAAATTTCCGGGCATAAAGTTCCTTGTCAGGATCTTTGCCTTTTGCTACTTTCTCTTGTTCGAAAATAAAATGCGGGCATGGGCAGAATCGAGTGCAGTCTCCAACGTCCTTTCCAAGGAGGATTGGAGCCTTGTCCTATTGAAATCCGGTTTCCGGAACATTGTGATTCAGAAACTTTCAACCAGATACTTCTGGGTGCCGGCACCCCTGTTGATTAAAGCTGAAAAATAGTGGAGGAAAATCATGGATGACTCGTATAAGTTGATCGAAGAGGGCAGGAAAGATGAACTTTGGACCAAACATTGCGGATTTTTTAGCCTAAGCCGAAAAGAATTCAGGGATATCCAGGAGAGGTTGCTGTTGGAGCAGATCAACCTGCTCAGTTCTTGCATGGTCGGCAGATCCCTCATGGGAGGAAAAACCCCGACCAGCGTTGAGGAGTTCCGCGAAACCACCCCGCTTACGACATCCGATGATTATGCGGAGATTTTGCAGGAGAAGAAAGAAGATGGTCTCCCCGAAAAACCATTCGTCTGGGCGCGGACATCAGGTCACAGCTCGGAGCTTGGACCCAAATGGGTACCTTATACAAAGGAAATGTACGACCGGTTGAGCGATCCGGGTATTGCCGGCATGATCATGAGCTCCTGCTCCCGACCGGGGGAGGTAAAGTTTGAACGGAACGAAAAATTTTTATTGGCTACTGCGCCTCCACCCTACATGTCGGGACTGCTGGCGCGATCCCTTAAGAAAAACCTGGAGGTGATCTTCCTGCCCGAACTTGATGAGGGCGAGAAGATGGCATTTGGTGAGCGGCTTGCCGCCGGGTTTTCACTTGCCATGCGTGAGGGGATGGATTATTTTTTTGGGATTTCCGTGGTCCTGGCGAGGATGGGGGAACAGTTTGAACATCAATCCAGCAGTACAACTCCCTCGAAGGAATTGCTGAACCCGGCGATCTTGTGGAGACTACTTAAAGCGGTAGTTATCTCGAAGATACAGAAGCGTAATATTTTACCCAAAGACATCTGGCACCTGAAAGGGATCGTTACCAGTGGTACGGATACTGAAATATACAAGGACCGGATCGAACATTTCTGGGGGAGAAAACCTTTGGAGGGGTTTGCATGCACGGAAGCCGGCATAATGGCGATGCAGGCATGGAACCTAAAAGGAATGGTGTTTTTCCCAGCCAATGCCTTCCTGGAATTCATTCCCCTGGACGAGTACCAAAAGAATAAAGAGGATCCTACCTATCAACCTGTAACCCTCTTGTACGACCAGTTGACCCCGGGGATTTACGAATTGGTGCTGACCAACTTTAACGGCGGAATCCTGGTGCGGTACCGGATAGGCGATTTTTTTGAAGTGGTTGCGAATGAAGACAAGGAGATCGGTTCCGTCCTCCCTCAAATGAGGTTTTATTCCCGTTCGGACGACATTATAGACCTGGGAAATTTCCTCAGGCTCACGGAAAGAGGCATCTGGAAAACGATCGAGGCAGCCGGTATAAGTTACGTTGACTGGGTAGCTCTAAAACAAACCAGCGAAGCCTACCCCACTCTTCACCTGTATATCGAATTGACCCAATTAGGGAAGATGCCCGAAGAAAAAGTGCAGGAAATGGTACGGCAATCCTTTTCCGCCCGGTTTTCAGACTATAACGATATGAAGGAGATCCTGAATATAGAACCCGTCTCTGTCACGCTGCTCCCCGACGGTTCCTTCGACGCTTACATGAAATCCAAGGTGGAGGCTGGCGCGGACCTAGCCCACTTAAAACCCCCGCACATGAAACCATCAGAGGATATCCTCAAGACCCTGGGAAGAGTCTCGAATGGAATAACCCCTTAAATGCATTTCAATGTCAGCACGCTTATAACGATCTTCGCCACGATATTGTACGGGGTGATTTTTACGTTGGTGATGCTTTCCAAACCGCGCACAAGGTTAAAGGAAATTTTTATTCTATACCTGCTGGCCATGTCCATATGGTCAGTAAGTGCTTTCCTGGTCCTCTCGGGTTTTGCGACAGTCTTACCCTGGTTCAAGGTGATGACCACTTCACCTTTGACGATGATGCTGGCCATGTTCTTCTTTGTTCAAAAAATGTTTGGTTTCCGCCGGAAGTGGGCGCCTCTGGCGATCGTCTATGGGATCCTGGTGGTTTTTATTACGCTTTTTACCAACGTCATGGTCCAATATGCTTCACTAGACCAGGCGGGGGACCTCACATATGAGTTGGGAGCTTACTTTCCGTTAGTAGCAGCTCCCGGGTTTTCCCTGATCCTGGTGTGTTTGTACGACCTGATACGGGGGTATTACAAGACTTACGACGCTCAACAACGCGACCGGATTCGATATCTGACCATTGGGTTTTCCATTACGGTGCTGGCTGCCCTGACGAATTTTACGCCATTGGGAAAGTACCCGATCGATATCGCTGCCAACGGGGTGACCGCATTGCTGATCGCGTACGCCATTTTAAGGCTTCAACTGCTCGATATCCGGGTGGTCATCCGCCTGGGGATATTGTATTCAATTACCACGGCGATCTTCAGTGCAATTTATTTTTTAAGCATATCGCTGGTATTAAACGCGTTTCAATTACTAAGCGGAAAAACTGTGTTTATGGTATCGATCCTCGTGGGGGTATTAAGTGCCATTCTGCTCTCGCCCCTGCGGAACCTGGCCCAGTCCTGGATTGACCGGATCTTTTACCGGGATAAATATAATGCCGAGCTGATGCTGCAGAGGCTGAGCCGGACGACCACGTCATTTCTGGATATTGAGAAGATCACTCATTTGATCCTGAGTGAAGTCAGCAATACTCTCCATATTGAGCATGGAGCAATCCTGATCAAAGCTGCTGAAAAAGGCGATTTCCAGGTGATTGCTGAGGACGGTGAAAAAAAGCATTTCCAATCGGGATTCCGGGCAGATCACCCAATCGTCACATGGATGATGAGGCAAAACCAACCGCTTCTGAACCGAGATTTGTCTATGTTTCCCATATTTAAATCAATTTGGAGGGAAGAGAACGAGGAACTGGAAAAGTTCAATCCCGAAATATTCCTCCCGTTGATCTCTAAGGGGGAATTAATCGGGATCCTTGCCCTGGGAAAGAAACTGTCATCCCAACCCTACACGCAGGATGAACAGCTGATCTTTTCGACGCTTGCAAACCAGACCGCTGTGGCGATCGAGAATGCACGCCTGTACGAAGAACTAAAAGAGTCGTTTGTTCAATCTGTGACCGCCCTGGCGAACGCCATCGATATTCGCGATACTTATACCAATACCCACAGCCAGCAGATCGCCGACTGGGCCGCCAAAACTGCACGCCAGCTTGGCTGCACATCGGAAGAGATCAATGATATTTACCTGGGTGGATTGCTGCACGATATCGGTAAAATTGGGATTCCGGACACGATCCTGCAAAAACCAACCAAATTAAACAAAGAAGAATGGATCGTCGTTCAAACCCATCCAACGCTCGGAGCGGAACTAATTTCCCCCATTAAAAAACTGGCAACCGTTTCACCGATGATCGAGAACAGCCATGAACGCTATGACGGTCTCGGGTATCCGCATGGGAAAAAAGGGTTGGAAATCCCGCTCGGCGCCCGGATCATCAGCGTGGTCGATTCGTATTCAGCCATGCTCGATAAACGCCCCTACAAGGAACCGTACAGTAAAGACAGGGTCATCGATGAATTGAAACAAAATTCAGGGAAAATGTACGACCCAATCGTTGTTGAAGGATTTCTAAAAATCATCCAAACGGAAGATTTATAAATTGTCACATATGAAACAAAAAATGAGCCCCGTAGGAGGTCATTTTTTTATCTATCTGCTTTTATCTCAACCTGGACCGCCCTGACCACAACGCGGGAACGGTAAGAGTTGGTTAGCTCATCATAGCCCTGGCAGGTTATCAAGGTAAGCCAGGGGTACTGCTCATGCCGAATCACCGAGGCAACCGCCCCGGGTGCTGCCAGCATGGAATCACTGACCGAGTACACATACTCCTGACCAAATGCGTGCACGATCACCTGGTCTCCCCAAACCAAAGTGTCCAGGTGCACGAATGGTCCCGGGTTTCCAGAAGCATCATAAACGTGAGCGGATATCACCGAGTTGCCTGCATGGGTCGGGAAAGCCGTGCCGTTCAACCAGCCCGCCTGATTCTCCAGCCATGAAACATCCCAGATATTATTAACCAACGGAACACCCACTATTGGCAACTGAACCTGCAGGCGGGGGATTTCCAACCACAGGCTGCCCAGGTCCGGGTAAGTCTTTGCATCCGGCTGGGACGGGAGGTTTGTCACCTGGTGAGGGGTGAACCCGGTCGCGGGTAAAAGCAGGGGAGCCATCTGGGTACTAACCGGAAAAGTGGCAGTGGGAGTAAAGGTTGTTGTGGGTGTAAAGGTTGTAGTGGGTGTGGGAGTCGGAGTAGGGTCGAATGAAGTTATGGCGGCATCCATCTGGATCAAACCGGCACCAAAAAGGTCATCCCTGCCTGTAGCCCCAAGGTCCAACGCGGTGGCTTCAATGTTATTGGCGATCTGGTCGGGAGAGATGTAGGTGGGGAGCCCTCTCAGGATCGCCGCCAGCCCTGAAACAAAGGCCGTGGACATGGAAGTACCATCCAGGTAGCGATAGATGTTGCCACGGTATGTGGAGTAGATCCCAGCTCCAGGTGCAGACACATCCACCTCGGGCCCGAAATTTGACTGCGCCCAATGATCATTCAGTTGATCGGTGGCAGCCACGGCGATGACGTGTGGAAAGCGGGCCGGGTAAAAAACGAAATTAGTGCCGCCGTTCCCAGCGGCTGCAACCAGCGTGGCGCCTTTTCCATATGCAAAATTAACGGCGTCTTCGAGCACCTGCGGTGAAGTTGGACATGACAAAAGCCCGCAGCCCAGGCTGATATTGATCACTTCTGCGCCGTTTTCAGCCGCCCAGATGATACCCAATGCCACGTTGGAAATCGAGCCTGCGCCGGAAGCATCCAACACCTTGACCGGCATGATGCGGGCCCCCCAGGAAACGCCTGCCACGCCAATGCCATTGTTAGTGAGCGCAGCAGCAATCCCCGCAACGTGGGTACCATGCCCGTTGTCATCCTGGGGAATATTGTCGAGATTAACAAAATCATAACCCGGGACAATTTTGCCAGCCAGGTCAGCATGGGTCAGGTCAACCCCCGAATCGACTATGGCGATCGTAACAGATGTGGAACCGGTATTTTTATCCCAGCCTTGTGGTGCCCGGATCGCCACCAAGCCGTATTGGTTTGCCCAAAAAGTGTCGTTTGGGACGGTGTCAGCCATCGTTGCAATATAATCGGGTTCCGCGTAGGAGACACCCGGGCAATCCGAAAGACTGGCGATGGCATCAGCGACCTTGCCATTCGGCACGGCCAATTGAAGCACGTCTATCTCTTTTATTTGCAAGGCGATGCTGGCATTCGCGGATTTAAGACATTTCTGCAAATTATTTCCAGTCAGCGCCGGATCAATTTTAACCAGAACCACATCCTGAGAAAATTCTCCTGGGAGAGTTGCAATGGCTCCGGGGGCAGGGGTTGCGGTGCCGGAGATCGATCTCTCTATGCTGAAGGTCTGGAAGAAAGTTGGGGTGCTGGCTGGATCGACAAATTGAAGCGTAAGCGAAGACGGTGAGGTAGTGGGCGAAAACGTGGGCCTGCCAGCATTAAAAGCCCCCTGGGTGATACCGCCGGCAGCTGAATTTGTCCCATTATTCCGTGGAGTCGCCAGGTTAAATTTTCCCGTGCCAACGGTCAAGATGACCAGGGCAAGGAAAATCAGGATGACGATAATTCCAAACAGCTTGGGAGGGTGAGGGATATGCATATTGCTGTTTTTTACAAAGGATAGGGTATCCTAAACGATAGTCCCGGGAAAGTCAACCTGATAATTACAAAATGTCCCAAACGGTGGACACCAGCCGTAATGCCTGGTCCATCCCTTTTTCGAGGGGGGCAATGTCGATGAATTCCTGCACGGAATGAGCCCGCCCGCCAGTTGTCAGCCCGATGGTAACAGCGGGGAGACCGCGGCTGAGAGGCAGGTTGGCATCTGTTGAACCGGTGTTCAGGTGCGGCTCGACTCCTGCCTGACGGAGGCAGTCCTGGGCTAGCGTGACCAAGGGATGATCAGCGTGGATTTCCCCCGCGGGGCGCTGCCCGATTATTTCAGCTTCAGCCGTTACGCCAGGTTTTCTGGCGTCCATAACAAATTGCTCCACCTGCCGGGCTAAATCTTCCAGTCTGCGGGGGTCTTCAGAACGCAAATCCAGTTCCAACATGGCCTCAGCGGCGATTGTGTTGACCGAAGTGCCCCCGGAGATGATGCCGATATTGAGGGTGGTGCGGGGCAAGCGGGGAAGTTCCAACGCGGCAATGCGGGACGAGAGTGCGGTCAGTACGTGGATGGCGGAGGGCTTCCCATAATCGATCCATGAGTGTCCTCCCGCAGTGCGAATGGTGATGCGGTAGCGGTGGACTCCCAAGCCACGATTGTATACCTGCCCGAGCGCCATACCTTCGAGGACAATATATGCCAGCGGCTGGGAGCCGAAACGATCCACCACGGTGCGGATGCCGCGCAAATTCCCCAGGCCCTCCTCGCAGACATTAGCCACAAGCCACAGGTCACCGGGAAGGACCTGGCGGCGGTCGCGCAGTGCCCAAACCAGCCCAAACAATCCAGCCACGCCCATGGAATTATCGCCGATGCCGGGGGCGAGGATACGGTCGGGTTCGCGCTCAACACGCAGGTCTATGTTGGGCAGAAAAACAGTATCCAGGTGAGCACTCACCACCAGTGCCCTTTTTGAATCCTGACCCGGCAGCCGGGCAAAAACGTTTCCGGCTGAGTCCATCTCCACATCGGCAAGCCCTTCTTCTGCGAAACGGAGACGCACAAATTCCGCCCGGTCAGCTTCGTGTAGGGTGGGGGCGGGGATCTGCTGAATGGCGACAGCCAGGTCAATGAGTCGAGTGGATAGGTCGTTCATAAGATCATATCTGCCGAACCGACCCGTCCAGTGAATCAAGACGCGCCTGGGCGAGGCCGGGCAAAGTCTCGAGGGCGTGGAGTGCGCCGCTGCCTTCGATCGTCAGAGAGGCAGAAACACTCCCATACAGGACAGCGCGCAAAGGATCATAAGATTTTTGGTAGCCTGACAGGAAGCCCCCACAAAATGAATCGCCCGCACCAGTGACGTCCACCACCCGGGCGGGGTAGGCAGGGATCTCCCACTTTTTTTTGGAGACTGAATCGTAAAGCATCTGGCCGCGGGCGCCGCGTTTCACGACGATGAACTCACAGCCAAAATCCCCCAGGGCCTCAGCCATGGACCACAGGTCGTCGGTGCTGCCCCAGAATAATGCCCGTATTTCCTCTTCGGAGGGTAGAAAGGCTGTCAGGCCTCCCAAAAGGATGTGAACATCGTATATAGTTTTGCCGGTCATATATGCTGCAGAGGGGTCCAGGGTTATTGTGGTCACGGAGGCCTGCCGAAATGCTGAGGTGAGGCGGGTGCCGGTAACATAGTCCACCGGGCAAAGATGGACCAAGTGAGCGTTCAGGTAGTCCGAGGGGATGTCATCAGGACGAGGAGAAGCCGGGTTGGAACTCCTGCGGTCATCATCATTCCCGCTTGCGGGTAGGTAGCCAAGCAGGGCCTTTGGGAAGGGCAGGCCGAGCCGGGCAAAGCATGCCACCGGGTTGTTACGCTCGACCGATTGGTTTTCCAGGATCACCTGGAAATAACGCAAGTCGAGACCTTCGGCAGTGATATGGATGCCGCGGGTATCCCACCCGCGTTTTTCAAAAGAACGCAGCCAATCATGGGGATAATCTTCACCCACGCGAGCCAGCAAACCAATACCACTTTCCCAGACTCCCAGCCCGGCTGCAGCATAAAGCAGGTTTCCGCCTGGTATATCCAGTCGTGAAGGCCCTTTTTCGGACAACAAGTAATCGCGGTGCAGTTGCCCGGCAAGGATATACGTGGGATTCATAGCTTGTCAGGAATGGAGGGGTCTCCGGAAAGAACAACCCGGTCGGATTTTACAGGTATTAGGAAGGTAAAAGTACTGCCCTTGCCTTCCATACTTTCGGCCCAGATGCGACCACCGTGCATTTCAATCATCACCTTGGAGACCGATAAACCCAGCCCCATACCCCCATGCTTGCGGGTCAAATGAGATTCCACCTGGTAGAAGCGGTCGAAAATTTGCGGAAGATCATTCGCTGGGATGCCAATTCCATTGTCAATAACCGAAACTTTGACATGCCCAGGAATAGACTCTGCAACCACGTCTATATGTCCGCCCGGGTTGGTGAAGGTAATGGCGTTGGTAACTACATTGCCAAGTGCGATTGTGATCTTGGGTGAATCGCCTTCCACTATCAAGTCATTCTGAGGAGGATCAAAACGCAGGGTGAGGCGCTTATGGTTTGCCTCCGATTGGAATGAATCCACCACTTCTTCCACCAGTCTCCGGATGGAGATCGTGTGGACCCGAACACTCGCCACCCCGCGTTGTAGATTATCCATATTGGCAAGGTTGTCTATGATCTCTTTCAACCGCATGGCATTACGGTGAATGATATCCAATTGCGGGCGGTAATCGGGCTGGATAATTTCACGCAGGAATGTAGAATAACCAAGGATGAGACCAAGCGGGGTGCGGAGTTCGTGGGAGGCGATGCCGATGAAACTACTCTTCATGCGGTCGAGCTGGGTGATCTGGTCCTGAGATGTTTTGACCCTGGCCACCAGGCGTAGATTTTGCAGTGCCATGGCTGCCTGGGAGGCAAGTGTTTCTAGAATTATTCGGTCTTCTTCGGTATAATCGGTTTGTTCGAGCTTATTGACCACTTCAAGGACACCGAGTTTCTCCCCATGATATATAATGGGTACCGCCATAAGCGAGCGGGTGGCGAACCTGGCAGCCTGGTCGGCGCCTTTAAAGTGTCGAGATTCTGCCGATACATCCGGGGCGACAACCGGTTGCCCGTTCTGGAGCGCAAAACCTGCCAGGCTGGTATCAAGCGGAACTTTGATCCCCTTTAGAAGGTCCCGGTGGAACCAAGGAGTTGCGGTAAACCGCAACTGTTTCCCGCCTTCGTCCAATTCAAGGATGGAAGCCACTTCGCAGCCGGTCAATTCGGATGCGGTTGAAATGAGCGTATCCAAAAAAGTTTCCAGGTTAAGCGAGGTGCCCAGGAGGCGAATTACCTCGAGCAGACGGTCAAGACGCTGACCGGGTTCGCTAACCGGCAGAACGATGCGAGAGTCCATAGATATCCGGATTATAGCGTCATTCACAAAATTTTACATCGGATAGAAGGAGCCACTATGAGCAAAAAGAAAGTCCGCGTTGCGATCATCGGCGTGGGGAACTGCGCCTCATCGCTCGTCCAGGGGGTTGAGTTCTATAAGAATACGCCAGCTGACGCGACGGTACCTGGTTTGATGCACGTGAACCTGGGCGGGTACCACATCCGGGACATTGAATTCAGCCTGGGAATTGATATCAACGTGACCAAAGTGGGGAAGGACCTCTCCGAGGCCATCTTTGCCGAGCCCAATAACACTTACAAGTTCTGTGATGTACCCAAGCTGGACGTACCGGTAGTGCGCGGCATGACCCACGACGGACTCGGCAAGTATCTCTCCGAGATAATCGTCAAAGCCCCCGGACCCACCGCAGACATCGTTAAGTTGCTCAAGGAAACGAAAACGGACGTGGTGATCTCGTACCTGCCGGTGGGATCGGAGATGGCCACAAAATGGTACGCGGAACAAATCATCGAGGCGGGCTGCGCGTTCGTCAACTGCATCCCGGTCTTTATCTCGTCGTCCGAATACTGGGGAAAGCGCTTCAAGGATGCCGGACTGCCAATCCTGGGAGACGATATCAAGTCACAGGTGGGGGCCACCATCCTGCACCGGGTGCTCACGAGCCTGTTCGTGGACCGAGGGGTGCGCATCGACCGCACCTACCAGCTCAACTTTGGCGGCAACACCGACTTCCTGAACATGCTGGAGCGGGAACGGCTTGAATCCAAGAAAATTTCCAAGACCGGCGCGGTCACCAGCATGATCCCTTACAAGCTGGACCCCGATAACATCCACGTTGGTCCATCGGACCATGTACCCTGGCTGACCGATCGTAAATGGTGCTATATCGTCATGGAAGGCACCACGTTTGGTAATGTTCCCCTGACCCTGGAGGCGAAGCTGGAAGTGTGGGACAGCCCAAACTCGGCGGGGGTGGTCATCGACGCAGTCCGCTGCGCCAAGCTGGCGCTCGACCGCGGTCTATCCGGTCCGATCATCGGACCTTCTTCCTATTTCTTCAAAACTCCTCCCAAACAATTCAGGGACGATATCTGCCGGGAAAAAACCGAGGCATTTATCAAGGGCGAGAGCAACGAGTAATTCCACCCGGCGGGGAGCCAGCCTCCCCGCCGGATTATTTCTCCATTTAGAGTAAAATTCCAAGCATGTTATCCCACCGGCACCTTGCTTTGCGCGTCCTATGCGATTTAAGCATGATCGCGATATTCCTTTCAGCGTGTGCACCTGCGGAAGCATTAATCACCCCCACAGTTTTGGCGACGAGTTCCCCGGTCAATACCAAAACGCCACTCCCCACAGCCAGCGCCACAGCGACGATGACTCCCACACCGAGGACCCCACCTGCCTTGCCTGAGCCATTCCAGAACAATTCCCTGACCCCGTTCGGTTCACCCCACACTTATATCCAGGATCAATGCCAGTATTTGCAGGACAAATGGTCTTCGAAAAACAGCCCACCTGGGACGGTGGTGATGACCATCATGTTCCATTCCATATCCGATGGCACGGACTCCACTCCCAATGCGATATCCGAGTTTGGTTTACGTACTTTGATGAATAAACTCCATGACGAGGGGTTTACCGCGATCAATACCACGCAAATGGCCGATTTTATGGAACATAACGCCATGATCCCGGAGAGATCCGTCCTGCTGGTGGTGGACGACCGGCACTTCGCCCAATATTTCAACCGGTATTTCCTGGAGTACTGGACGAAATACGGCTGGCCGGTTGTAAACGCATGGATCAGCAAGAATGACTCGAACGGCGCAGCCGCGTTACCGGATAACATTACATTGGAAAATGAAGGCTGGGTGGATCACCAGGCCCACGGTTTCATTCACAATATTCCAATAGGCCCGGATTCGACGGAGGAATTTATCCTCGGGGAGCTGCAGAAGCCAATCGTAGTTTTCCAGGAGAATTTCCATAAAACTCCCATAGCCGTAATTTGGCCCGGTGGAGGTTTTACGCCGCGCGCGGCTGAAGTTGCCCGGCAGTTGGGCTACAAGCTGGGATTTACCACCAACCCGCGCGGACCGGTGATGTTCAACTGGGTGCCGCTGGCCGACCAGGTGGACACGGAACGCCTCTCCTGGATCCCTGAAGGCCCGGTCAACGACCCATTGATGGTGCTGCCGCGCTACTGGGACAGCGATGCCATCAAGCATATTAATGAGGTGATCCAGGTGGGACAGGAAGCGTCAGCTTACGCCGGACAGAATAAAGGCGTTGAAATGGAATATTACGATATTGCCTGTAAAGCACAGTATGGCGCGATCCATTAAGCTGCGATGCATCCCAGGCAAGCTATAAAACATTTATTAAGAATGGGCGACCCGCAGGCCGCCCAACAAAAAACAACCATGGAATGTCCTTTTTGTAAAATTATCGCCGGGGAATCTCCTGCCCAAATCCTTCACCGCGATCACCAGGTGACGGCTTTCCGCGATACTCATCCCATCGCCTCCACGCACATCCTGATCGTAACCAATCGGCATATCGAGTCAGTAAACGAGTTGGATGCGGAGGATGACGCCCTGGTTGGACACATGGTGATGGTGGCCAAAGACCTGGCGAAGCAGGAAGGAATCGCGGAACCCGGCTACCGCCTGATCATCAATACCGGGGTGCATGCCGGGCAGTCGGTCTTCCATCTGCACTTGCACCTGATCGGCGGAAAACTGACGCGCTTTGTGGTGCAATAAATCGCCGGGTTTGATACAAGGGAGGTGAGCGACCCAGATCAGCTTTACCGGAAACTGGCTGCGCGAACCGGATCAGCATCCTTATCAAGACCATCCAGGGGATGAAGCGCGCGTTCCAGGCAGAAGTCGCCCCAATCCCTGAGGAAATCTGAACTGCTCCATAGTTTTGGTTCCCCGACCCCAGATTCAAGTTTAATCCCCAATTCCTGGCAGACCTGCCATTCGGGTATGTTGCGGAAATCAACCCGGTCGCCACCCTTGGTGAAAACGTGCGGATGAATGCGGCGCAGTGCCTGGGTAACCGTCTGATCGTCTTCGATCTCAAAGGGTATAACATAATCGACCTCACGCAGGCAGGATACGATGTAGCAGCGTGTTTTTAAATCCATGAACGCCTTGCCTTTCTTTCGCTGCAGGAAGCCATCCCCGTTGACAACCACCACGAGGGTATCCCCATATTGTTTTGACTCGATAATGCAGGAGGCGTGACCGGGATGGAGCGGGTCGAATCCACCTGAGGTGCACACAATCCGCCCCAATTGGTCGCGTACCTGGTCGAACTCATCAAAACTTACGATTCGGGCATGTTTTTCCATTTTAATTTTCTCCTGGTATCAATAAAGTCTTGCTAATATTTTGAAACCTTGCGATCGCACAAGAACAATCCCGGATTGAATCCATTATAGTCAAATCGCATCAATATATCCGTATCCATTTCTTCAGGGTTCAGGCAACCAAAACGCGCTGGCGGCGGGAAATTATTCTGGAGTAGTCTGTCTCCAAAAAAGCCACATCTGCCAAACCGGCGGCAGTTGCTGAAAACCCGGTTGAGAGGCCTGGTGCCAGGGAAGCGGGTGCAGTATGGACACACGGAATGACACCCGAATCGAGGACGGAACCGTCCGTACTTTGATATGAGAAACTGGCGCTGCCCTGGCTGAGTTGCAGCATGAGGACTCCATAGGCAGCAGAGATGGAATCATTTGAATAAGCCACGCGGTTATCCGTGGTTACAAATTTCTGGATGCCGTGCCCGGCACTACCGACGACAAACTCGGTGATCCCATTGGGATTGGGCTGCCCATTGCCATCGAGCGGTACCCAGCGCTGGTAATCGTGGTCGTGACCATTGAGCACCATCGTCACTCCATACTGAGCCAATATGGACCATATGGCGGACAAGGCAGCAGTGGGCCCCTCAGGACCAATATTAAACAAGGGGTGGTGATAATAGACAATGGTGCAGGCATTTTGATTGGCTGCCAGGTCCTGCTGCAACCATTGGGCCTGGGCGGACTGACCGGAGTTCCCTATTTTTGAGAGGTTGGAGTTAAGGCTGATAAAGTGCCATCCGCCGGCATTGAAACTATAGTAGCTGGGAATATTGTTCCAGTAATCGAAATAGCCAGCCGCTCCAGGGGTGAGATATTCATGGTTACCAACGGTCGGGTTGGTGATCGAGCGGAACTGTCCAAAATTAGAGGTGGTGCCATACCAGTTAAAGAATTCAGCCGGGCTGCCGTTTTCGTAAACATCACCAAGGTAAAGAAACATGTTCGGGTTGAGGGAAGCGATCAGATTTGTCACCTTGGTTGCCGCCGGCTCACCGCTGGCACCGTCTCCGCCGGCCGCGACGATAAAGGGTGCCCCGTTAGCCGGAGTGGTACCGGTGGCAGGCTGGAACTGGGAAGTATTTACCGGCAGCGATGTAACCCCATTATTAAATACAATAGGAAGCGACCCCTGCTGCGTTGTGAAATTATCGTGCATTTGGGCATCAACGGACAGGGTGTGACTGCCATCCAACCAATTTGCGGTGGGTAATACAAAGGTGTACGGGCTGGAATAAGCAGAAAGCAGGTAGGTGCCATCCAGGTAAAATTGCATATCCTGCACGCCCACCCTGGACTGACCCGACACGCGAGCGATCGCGCTGACAGTCACGTTGCCAGTGAGGGTTCCGCCGGTATCGGGACTGGAAAAGCAGACCCTGGCGGTGTAACCATTCGAGGCAGGTGAGCTGGTTACACAACTGCCAGCCTGCACCGGGACAGGGGTGTTATTGCTTGTGCCTGTCCCAGAAGCGTTGGAACCGTTGGCGTTATTAGTGCTGGTCTGACCAATCTTACCGGTCCAGGGTCCTTCAATCACCTGGGTGGAATTCCGGGAGGTCTGACCCAAGGCGGGGAGATTCCAGGTGGTCAGGATGGTCTTGAGGAGGCTGAAATGGGAGTAAGCGGTCGTGTCATTGAAACCCGCAATTGCTGTAGGAGAGATGAGCACAACCGGCACCTGCCCGCCAGCCGGGCTGCCCAGTCCGCAGCAGCCTGCCTTGCTCTTTTCGTTACCTTCATCAAAGGCGACGATGATCAGGCTGTTCTTTCCAAGTGCAGGGGAAGCCTGGAGCTTTGAGACCATGTTGGTGACCCATTTATCTGCGGTGGCTGCCGAGCAATCATGTCCCGAATTGCACAGGTTGGGCATGATGAAGGAAAAGTTCGGTAACTGGCTATTCGCCAGGTCACCATCCAGGGTCGTCAGCGGGACAATGCTCTGGCTGCAACGGGCCGTATTCAAACGGATCGAGTCGAAGTAGAGGAATGGGTCATGCTTTTGGGCATAAGGGCTGGCATCCCCAATAAAACAAGGGGAAGGCATGCTTTCCTCATAAGATTTCCAGGTACGCCCGCTGGCCTCGATTAGGTCAGCCAGGTTGGGGGCATTGACGAAGCAAGTAATGCAGTCGGTGGTGATCCCCTGGGTGCCGCCGCTGACGAAGGAGATGTAGTTGGGCAGACTGGGGTGGGTGACTGCGAAATAGTTGGAAAGGAGCACATTCTGCTGGGCGAGGGCGTTGAGCAGGGGCATCTGAGTCCCTGCTCCGATGACGCTTTGATAATCCCTGTTTTCGAGCATGATCAGAACGATATGATCGAAATTAGGGATTCCGCTTGCAGTGGCAGGAGCGCCAGACGAGGAATTGGGATTGGCAGCCTGGGGAGTTGTTGTCTGCGTGGCGCTGGGGACGATACCTGATTGAACCGATCCGCCGAGGAAACTCGCAGGCGAACAACTTGCCAATGCCAGGCATATTATTGTGAAGACTAAGACCTTTTTCATCGTTTGACTCTTTCTGCAATATATATTTCGTAATTAAGTAATATCGGAACAGCCACTATTTAACGAAGCAGGTCCAATTATTGATGCTGGGTGTTCCAGGGTGCAACGATCGGTTCGACGTAATGTTGGGCTGTCTGACCAAGACCAGGCAGGTTCCAGGCTGCCAGGATCGTTTTGAGCAGATTGTAATGTGAATAAATGGCCGGATCGTTAAAGCCCTGGCGAGCCAAGGGGGAGATGAGCACTGCTGGAATCTGCCCTCTGGTCTTGGTGGACATTCCACAGCAAGTGGCGGTATTGGCCTGCACGCCTTCATCAAACGTGATGATGATCAGGCTATTTTGCCCAAGGGCCGGGGAAGCCTGTAGTTTGGCAACCATTGCATTGAGCCAATTATCCGCTGTCTGCGCCTCGCAACTGTGACCCGAATCGCAAAGATTGGGCATGATCAAAGAAAAGTTTGGCAGCTTATTAGCGGCCAGGTCCTTGTCCAGTTGAGTCAAGGGAACAATGCTGCGATCACAGCGGGTTGCATCGAGCCGGATCGAATCAAAATATATGAAAGGGTTCATCATTTGTGCATAATATCCTGCATTCCCAACGTAACAGGGTGAGGGCAGGCTTTCCTGGTAGGATTTCCAGGTGCGCCCGCTGGCCTCGATCTCATCAGCCAGGTTGGGCTGGTTCACGAAACAATTCAAGCAGTCGCTGGCAATGTTCTGAGTGCTTCCGCTTACCAGGGCGAGGTAGTTGGGCAGACTCGGATGGCCGATTGCAAAGTAATTGGACAGTAAAACATTTTGCTTAGCCAGGGCATTCAAGTGCGGCATTTGTGCGTCCCCGATCACATCCTGGAAATACTCATTTTCCAGCATGATCAGGACAATATGATCGAAATTGGGGACTTTAACCGCGGGAGGAACCTGCGGTGCCGCTGTGGCGGTCGCGTTGGCAGTAGCAATAGACTGTTGTGCTGCAACCGGCGGCTGGGTTGGTGCTGCTGCTGCAATGACAATAGAGGCTGGTTGAACAGAGCTAAGGATGGGACTTGCAGGCGAACAACTTGCCAGCATTAAACATACTGTTGCGAGATAAATAAGTTTTTTCATAAAATCCTCTATCAAAAAGATATGTATTCTTCCCGAGAATGAACATCACTCGGATTAACCCAATGGAAAACGAACATTTAATGGAAATTGATTATTAATTGAGGCGCATT
>JADGQC010000031.1 GCA_017882125.1 Anaerolineales bacterium | reverse complement strand
CCGGCCAGCGCTTTCTGGAAGATGCTCTCCATGATCATCAGAAAGGCCTGGATTTCGGCGCTGGTTTGGGGAGAATCGGGGCCGTACTCGTGGCTGATGGCGTCTATCCTATCGTTGTATAAAACAAAATAGGATGGAGGCGTGGATTTCGCCAGCGCGTCTGCCAGGTTGACCAGCGCCTCAGGCAGGGTTTTGTAGCCGAGGCATTTTGCCCCGGAGAAGACCACATCCCCGAAGGAGGAGGGGGTGACCTCGCGGGGCTGGAAGAGGGTGACAGTTACGCCCTGCTTCTTGAGCAACTGGTAAAGTGGGGAGGCCGGGAAGAGGGCGCGGGGTTTTGCCCCCACCTGTTTGAGCGTATCGCGCAGGGACGTGCCGGCAAAGGAAAAGAGCAGCGGGGCGATGAGGGCGTCGAGCTCGGGCTCATAGTAGATCCACTCGAAAATACCATGCTCGCCGACCGGCATGCCCGTGTGGAGGGTGGTGATCTGTGCGGCAGTGGTGGACGGGAACTGCGCGATCAGTTTCTCCACCTGCCCGAGGCGGGTTACGGTTTTCAGGAAGGGCGCCTGCTGGAATTTTTCAAAGAATCGCCAGCCGAAACCGTCCACCAGGAACAGGACGACCGCCTCGTATTTTTGCGGGCCGGTCAACAGGCCGGTGAGGCGCTGCGGGAGGGAGGCGAAGCCGCCCGAGTCATAGCGGGGTTTGACGAAGTCGGTGTGCATCTGGTTCGCGATAAGGTTTTTTCCTTTCAATCCATTTTACTCCACTCCCCGAGCAGTTCAGAAGAAATGATTCATCCCTGCCGCCGAGGAGGCAGGAATTGACTTCGAGGAACAAAAGAGGAACAATTCCCTTTCAGGAGTTGTTCGACGACTCATATCGGCGACTCATGTCGCCGATGTAGCTGCCCCAAGGGGGTGCTTCGCGAATGGCGGCTGGTCGCAGACTCATGTCTGCGACATGGCGCAGTGCAGCTTGATGCTGCCTGCGCGCAACGCCGCCTCAGCTAATGTCGTCTATCAGCCGTCCCGCGGGGGTGCTCCACGAAGGCCGCCTCCCGTCCCGTGCCCCGTGCGAGAGCCGGGACTATCGTCCCGTGCCCCACCCCGACCCTCCCCAAATCCAAAGACGGATTTGGAGAGGGAGAGTCTGAACCCACTTGCCCCACCTCCGTTATTCGTTCTTGAGGAACGAGTGAGGAACGAAACCATCCTTATGTTCTTTCATATATTAAGTACCATGTTGGGGAAGTCGTTCCTCAAAACGACCTCAAAACGAATATGATTGTGTGAATAAGCTGACATTTATTCACCTTTTGGTTGATGTCAGCAAGGATCCCTGGGCGGGGAGGATGTGGTTAGTAGGGGCACGATATCCCCTGTACCCTGCACCCTGCGGGTACTTCTCGGGTACAAGTGTCGTGCCGCTACGCCTGGCGGGCGGACGCCATCCGCCCCTACCAAAGACGTGTTGGATGGAAAATTCCTGAAGAATATGCGATTTTTAAGGTGCAAAGGATAATACGGAAAGAGTTCCCAATGAAGGCCCTTCCGGACATTTGTATTATAGCACATTTGTGCTAATTTGTAACCGGCGCTTTCCATAAACAATGAGGATCAGACCCTAAAGGTTTTCCTGGCGAATCAGTGTGCCGTTTTGCAGGCAACCTTTGCCAGACAGGATGAAAGGTCGCGGGAGAAACCTTTACCGCTTCTTATATGAATATGTTAACTTTGAGGGATCAAAAATAGGAGTAATTAAAGTAATTAGGGTTCACATCTTTGTGCGGTACCTTGTAGGGTCTTCACATGCCCCTCTCGTTCTTCGGGATGCTGGTAAGGTTCTGTTTCCAGGTATTGCTGCCGTTCTGACTGCATCGCCGCATTGATGATCACCTGGATCAGCTCCGGCAGAATGTCAAAACCTTACTTGCTCACCCGTTCCATAAGTTCAGCGGGTAAGGTAAAATCTTCTCGGTAGGTCATGGTGCGTCTCCTTTTGGTTTGGTCACCGTAAGGACAACACCTGACCTACTATTTCATAGAAATTACAGAAAATAGTTTACACTACTTGTTTGGCCTTTAAGAGCTGCAATTCCTCGCTTTACTTTTGCATTTTTATGGCCATTGGTTACAAGTATCCTTCCTATATATCTGGAGAAGTTTATTAATAAGTGAATGATTATGTGAATTTTTCAATATGAGACCGTCTATAAAAACAGTGACTTCACAGAATTATTAGCAGACAATTGGTCCGTCGCTTGGATGAGATCTTGTTTACAAAAGCGATACTAAGTTTTATGAAGAGTTTCTTTGATTCGGCATTTACGCATGAGTCCATCTTGAGATTTTAAGTCATTATTAAAAAAATGTGTATAGGTTTTAAGCCCTGACTCACTAGGTACAAAGCTAGTATCTATACAAAACTGAAATAGTAGCCCAACTGGATTAGAACCTGAATACGCTTGGTCGCAGGTCCGAATCCTGCCAGGCCTACAAGAGAAGACCACAGACTATCCAACGAAGTATGTGGTCTTTTTGATTCTCTTTTATCGCGTTTATTCAATGCGGTGAAAAATAGAAGGTAAACCTTTTTTCTGTACTTTGTCTGAACTTATGTCCGCAGACCAACTTTGCCACTTGACTTATGCAAACTAATTTTGTAAAATACTTATTAACACCATGTGATTATTTGTAACATTTTGTTAGTAATACGGACTACCATCACCTTGAGACTAACACCCACTATCACAGCTACCGAAATGCGCGGCATCAACCGTTCTGCCGTGCTGGATATCATTCGCAGGGAAGGTCCCATCGCCCGAACGGAAATTGCGACAACGCTCCAGGTCAGCCTGATGACGGTCATACGGATCGTCGATGAATTGATCGTCGAAGATCTGATTCGACTGACCGGAAAAAAAGAGTTCAGCGGAGGACGGCGGCGACCGCTTCTTGAATTCAACGCTGAAAGCCACCTGGTTATCGGGGTAGACATGAATGAAATCGATGTAACCGGTGCGGTGGCAGACCTGTCGGGAAATGTCCTGACAGAAACGACTCTGCCGCAGGATCCGCCCGGGGGAATCCACTACGAGCCACTCGTCACGATCATCGAAAAATTGCTAGAATTTGCCAACTCGACTGGAAAGCATGTCCGCGGCATTGGTGTGGGAGCGCCTGGCATCACCTACACAGAGAATGGACAGGTGCAATGGGTTCCCACCCTCCAATGGCGAAATTTCCCGGTAAAAGAAAAACTGAGCGAACGCTTTCACCTTCCGGTAATCATGGATAACGATGTTAACCTTTCTGCGTTGGGGGAGTTGTGGTTCGGGGTTGCACAAAACTACACCAACCTGGTACTCATGATCGTAGGCCACGGCATCGGTGCAGGAGTCATTGTTGATGGGGCGGTGTATCGTGGTTCACACCTCACCGCCGGTGAAATTGGATTTCTACTGCCCGATCGTTCGCATTTGGGGGTGCGGCGAGAAGGCACAGGGGCACTGGAATCGCTCGCTTCGGGGGACAGCATTGCCCTACGCGCCCGGCAGGTATTAAAGAACAGCCTCTCGCTTGAGGAACTGGCAGCGCTGACGGCTGAGGATGTCTTCAACGCGTTCCGGCGCGGCGAGGAATGGTCCCGGCCGATCGTAGCCGACACCGTGGATTACCTGGCGCAAACCGTGGCTGCCTTGACCGTTTGTTACGACCCGGAGATCATCGTTCTGAGCGGTGGGATAGCTCGCTCTGCTGACTTGTTGATCGAACCGATCCTGCAGCGCATCGAAGGGGTTATCCCGGTTCGCCCAAAGCTTGTCGCCTCCAACCTGGGTCAGCGCGCCGCCGTCTTGGGAACGATTATTGAAACTCTGTATAACACAACCGATTTTTACATGGTACGAAAACTTAGCTGATAGCAGTTGTGCATGGATTGGTACGATCTTCCCGATGAAGTGAAACGGTAGGAGGTTTTTCTGGTGGATGGATTAGAAATCTACGAATACCACGGAGCGGGGTACAAGCCGCTTGTCTATAGCAACGACTGGATGGTTGCTTTGCTTAATTATGAAGACAGCATGAGCTTGGAAAATGCTTGTGATATCGAGCGGCATGTGAAAACCGATGAGGTCTTCCTTCTTCTGCAGGGGCGGGCCGCATTGAACCTGGTGGCGGCTGACCAACCGTTGCGAGTCATCGAAATGCAGCCAGGCCTGGTCTACAATGTAACCCGCGGAACCTGGCATAACCTGCTCGCGACGAAGGAGGCCGTGTTCGCCATAGTTGAGAACCGGGATACGGATAAATTCGATACGGAGATCCGCCCACTGAACATTGAAGAGCGGCAGCGTCTCCTTGAGCAATTTCCCGGGATATGAAGCACAGGAGCCAGCCATGAAAAGACTATGGAATTTACCAAAGGTTGATCTGATGCCTTTGACCGAGATTAACGAAAAAAGACCGGTTGCCCTGGTGTACAGCGGACCTGCCTGGCAGGCTGTGGAAAACAGGTTGCACCTGCCAGTTGCCTGGAAAAGAGAGGTATTCGAGGCCAGTATTGAGAACTGGGATCATTTGATGGAAGGATTCAACGGAGAGGTCGTGTATTCCCTTGGGGGTGGGTTGACCGCCGATTCTGCCAAGTATTTTGCAGCCAAGATCGGCCTGCCCTTGGTTGTGATCCCGACCGCGCTCTCGGTGGATGCGTTCATCACGGCTGCCTCAGGGATTCGCAGGAATGGCTGTGTCTATTACGTGGAAACGAAAACACCCGAAAACCTGATCCTGGACTTGGACGTGGTTGCTGCCGCTCCGGCTGCCATACGCGCGGCAGGGGTGACGGATGTGATGTCCATCGCCACCGGCAGCTGGGATTGGAAATTCGCCCACGAACAGGGCCGGAATCCAACCGGGATGGAGTTCATTTCCTGGGTATACGACAACTCCCAATCCATTTTGCAGGGGGTGATGGATTGCGCCGAGGCCGCCGGCCGCGGGGACCGTCAGGGGTTGAAGAGCCTATACGATTGCTTGGCGATGGAGGTCCAGCTCTGCAACCAGATCGGGCACGCCCGTCCGGAGGAAGGCTCCGAACATTATTTTGCCTACTGTGTCGAACAGTTCACCGGCCCGGGCTGGCCGCATGGCGACCTGGTCGGTCCGGGCATTCTGCTCATGGCAGAGCGGCAGGGGCAGGACACACACGCTTATGAAACCGCCCTTCGGTCCTGTCACATCCCGCTCGACCGGATTCCGCCCGAGGTGGTTCGTCGAACGATCACACAACTTCCAGACTATTGTAGGAAACATGCTCTCCCGTTCGGGATCGCGCATGTTCCAGAGGGGATAGTATGAAATTCGCCATTGTCGGAGCCGGTTACATCGCTGCCATCCATGCCCTCGCGATCCAGAACTGCAGTGAGCAGGTGGTGGCGGTGGTGGAAAAATATTCCGACAAATCCGCCGCGTTCGCCAGCCGGTTCGGGATCCATAGGCAATATGCCGTGCTGGAAGAACTGCTCAAAGACAGCGGGGTCGATGCGCTCGTGATCGGCACGCCTAATTTCATGCATGCCCCGCAGGCTCTGGCTGCCCTGAGATCCGGCATTCCCGTATTAGTGGAAAAGCCGATGGCCATGAACGCCGTCGAGGCGGAGCAGATGCTGGTTGCCAGTCAAAAGTCAGGGGCGGCACTGATGGTGGCGCACTGCTGGCGCTTTGACCAAGATGTGCTCTGGCTCAAGGACCAATTGCACCGCATCGGGCCTGTGCTCCGCACCAAGGGGTACGGTGTACACACCCATTGGGGTCCGGCCGGCTGGTTCACGCAGAAACAACTGGCCGGAGGCGGGGCTCTGGCCGACATGGGCATCCATGCCCTGGATACTGCCCGTTTCCTCATGGGCGACCCGCAGCCGGTCTCGGTCTATGCCAGGATCGGTACCTATTACAAGGATTTCGATGTGGATGACACCGGTGTGATCATTGTCAACTGGGACAACGGGGCAGTTTCATATATTGAGTCAGGCTGGTGGCAGCCACACAGCGATGGAGCAGAGGCAGCCACACAGTTGTACGGCAGGCAGGGATTTGCCCAGTTGTTCCCGACCCTGCTCGAGCTGCCTGATCCTGAAAAGAAGCGGGTTGAAACGGTAAAGTCAGGCTTCAAGTTCCCGCGCAAGGAACATTGTCCGCAGAGTATGTACGATGCGCAGATGGCACACTTCATTGAGGCGATCAACGGGAAGACCGTGCCCTTCCCGGGTGGGGAAGAGGGCCTGGTCAATATGAAAGTGTTGGATGCCGCTTACCGCAGTGCCCGAACCGGCAAAGTGGTCGAGATCCATACAGGTTGATCCAGGATCAACCTGGGATTTATAAGGCTTTGGCTGGTTAAATGAGTTTCTTCTTTTTGGCGATTAAAAACTTGACACAACCCTGTTTAAAGGAGAATCCATGAGCGAAGCTGTGACAAAATTCAAAACCTCATTCAAGACCCGCATGCTATACTCCCTTACCAGCCTTGGAGTGGCGACACCCGCGGAAGCCATCAACGGCATCATCGCTTTCTACATCGTGGATGTGATGAATCTGCCAGCTACCTGGTTTGCCACCTTCTGGTTCTTCTACACCATCTATAATGCTTTCAACAACCCGGTACTCGGTTATCTCTCCGACCGCACCCGCTCGCGCTGGGGACGGCGCATCCCTTACATCTTGTTCGTCGGGTTGCCCTATGCGGTCTGCTTCGCCCTGCTGTTCACTGCGCCTTTTGACGGCCGCACCAACCCGGTCGGGTTGCTGCTCTATTTCGGTATCGCCATCGTGGTCTGGGAAGGCCTCTACACCGCTATCGCCACCGGCTATTACGGGCTTTTGCCCGAAATGTTTGGCAACTATCGCGAGCGGACCGACGTGGCTGCCAAGATGAACATCTTTCAGACCATCGCCCTGGTGCTGGGGGCGGCCCTGCCTCCCCTGCTGGCCAGTATGCTCGGCTGGACAGCCATGGCCACCATCCTGGCGGTCATCTCGGTTATCGCCATCTACGTCGGTTTACCAGCCATGTTCGAACGCAAGGACTTGCAGACCGACACCAGTTACCCCTTCGGGGCCTCCCTCAAAGCCACCTTTCTCAACCGCAGCTACCTGACCGCCGCTGGCGCCCAGACTATGCGTTTCTTCGCCACCGGTCTGATGCAGATGGGCATCCTGTTCTACCTGAAATACAGCCTGAAGGTGGACTCCGGCCTGGCCACGGTCATCCTCGGGATCGCCTTCCTGGTGGCAATGCTGACGCTCTACCCATGGCGCAACTGGGTGGCCAACAAGCTGGACACCCGCCGCACGTTGATGCTGGCCAATGGCATCATGATCCTGGGCCTGATCCCGATGGGCTTTTCCCCCAACATCATCTTCACTTATGCAACCGCCATCATAGTCGGGATCGGCCTAGGCGGGCTGGTCTTGATGGGGGATGTGATCATGACCGAGGTGGTCGACGAGGACGAGGTCAAGACCGGCCATCAGCGTGCCGGCATGTACTTTGGCATGATCGGTTTTCTGGTCACCCTGAGCGGCCTGCTCGTTTCCACCGTCTTCGGGCTGATGATGCCGGCCTTCGGCTACGACACCCTGCTGGAGGTCCAGCCCGCCACCGTGGAACTAGGCTTCCGTCTCTTCCTGACCGTCCCCACCACGCTCGGTTTTCTGCTGGCGATCTTCCTGCTCTGGCTGTACCCTCTGCACGGCCAGCGCTTGCAGGAGATCAAAGACACCCTGAACGCCAAGAAGGGCGAAGGATAGGAGGCAGACCATGTTCATCGGATATGCCCAGAATATCATCACCCCTTCCCTAGCGAGGCCAGTCTACCTGGCCGGCTTCGCCCAAAACCGCCGGGCGACCGCTATCCACGACGACCTGTATGTGCGCGCCCTGGTGCTGTGCACTCCCGAGCGGACGCTGGTGCTGTGCGCCATGGACCTGATCGGCTTGTTCCGGCCGGACGTGCAGGAGATCATCCAGCGGGTGCGCGGCCATTTCACCGCGCTCAACAAGCCCGAGATCCTGATCGCCTCGCTCCATCCACACGACGGCCCGGACACCATGGGCTTATGGGGACCCAACGACCGGACCAGCGGGGTCGACCCTCTTTACCTGGCCGAGTTAAAAGACAAAACCGTGGCGACGATCCTTACCGCCTTGGCTGCCGCGATCAAGGAATCACCAAGCATGAAATCCGTCTGCCTGCGTGTCCCCGGGCTGGCAAAGAACGCTCGCAATCCGGAGATACTGGACGACGAGCTGACCGCACTGCAGTTCCTGGATATTGATGGTCGGCTATTGGTCAGCCTGTTCGACTTTGCCTGTCACCCGGAAGTGATGTGGGAGCACAACACCCAGATCAGCGCAGACTATGTCGGTTATCTGCGCCAGGAGGTGGAAGAGACAACAGGTGCCCCGTGTATCTTCTTCTCGGGCGCCCTGGGCGGGATGATGACCCCGGACGTTAAACAGCACACCTTCGTCGAGGCCGAGGTGATCGGCCAGGCTCTCGCCAGGGCCGGGCTGGAGGCGCTGGGAAATGCCAAAGGCTTTCCGGTTGCGGAAATGAGCGTTCAGAAGAAGGAAGTCAAGGTAAAACTGACGAACATCCTGTATAAATTCGCCTTCCGGCGCAAGCTGCTGCCGGATGTACGCGGCCCGCAGGGCAAGATCACCAGCGAAGTCAACCTCATCAAGATCGGCCCGGCCTGGTTTGCGACCATCCCCGGTGAATTGCTGCCCAAGCTCGGTCTGGCTCTCAAGGCAAGGATGAGAGCTGCCGGGGCGCAGGCGGCCGGGGTGATCTGCCTGGCCAACGACGAGTTGGGTTACATCCTTCCGGCCGAGGATTTCCGTTTCCCGCTCAACCCATTCAAGCCCGGCAAGCACTACGAAGAGACCAATTCTATCAGCAAGGAAATAGGACCGGCCGTAGTGGAAGCCGTGCGAAGCCTTTTATAGGAGAACTCTTATGTCTGAACTTGCAATTCTCGGCGGGCCGAAAACCCGCACCGAACCCTACCCCGCCTGGCCCGTCTGGGACCAGCGCGACATCGACGCCGTCACCGAAGTGATAAAGTCCGGCCACTGGGGTGGTTACCCGTACCCTGGCCCGAAAACGGCTGAATTGGCCAGCAAATTCGCAGAACTGCAGGGCGGCGGGTTCGCTGTTCCAATGGCGAACGGCACCGTAACGATGGAAGTTGCTCTCCGGGCAGCCGGCATCGGCTGGGGTGACGAAGTCATCGTCCCGGCCTGCACTTTCCAGGCCACTGCCGCCGCGCCCATGAATGCCGGAGCCGTGCCGATCATCGTGGACATTGACCCGAACAATTACTGCATGGACCCACAGGCGGCGGCCAAAGCCATCACGCCCCGCACCCGCGCCATCATCCCGGTCCACCTGGCCTCGAACATGGCCAACATGGATGCCATCATGGCCCTGGCTGAAAAGCACAACCTGATCGTCATTGAAGACTGCGCTCACGCCCACGGCGCAAAATGGAACGGGCGCGGCGCTGGCACGATCGGTGACTTTGGTTCCTTTTCCTTGCAGTCCTCGAAGACCCTCACTTCCGGCGAGGGCGGTATCCTGCTCTGCCGCAGCGAGGTCTTGGCCCGCAAGGCCATGGCTGTCATCGACTGCGGACGTGGTCATGAAGGCGAAGGGGGCGGTGAGGCTGGACCTTCCCCTTTGATGGGTGGTAACTTTCGCCTGAGCGAATTGCAGGCCGCCCTGGCACTGGTGGGCATCCAACGCTTCCCTGCCCAAGCCAAAGAGCGCGAGCAGATGGCAGCCTACATGGACGAGGCTCTCTCCGAGGTCCCCGGGGTGAGAGTCCTGCGGCGTGACCCGCGTCACACCACGCGGTCCTTCTACCAGTACATCTTTGCCATCGACCCGGCCACTTTCGGAGTGGAGCATGATGTGTTGTGCGCCGCGCTGGAGGCGGAGGGGGTCCTCGCCGAGGTTGGATACCAGGCAATGCACCACTATTCCCTTTTCCAGCCGGGAAATTCCAGACTGGCCGTGCCGAATGCCTTTCCCGAGTGTTTTGATTTCAGCCGGATGAGCTTCCCGGTTGCCGAGCGGGCCTGTGAGCACGAGGCCGTGTGGATAGACGAATCCATCTTCCGGGCCGGGCGCCAGGGAGTGGACGAGGCCGTCGCCGCCCTCAAGAAGATCCAGAAAAACGCCCGCGAACTCAGCCAGGCCGCCTAGGTCTGGAAAACCCAGAACAAGTGAGGTGAATATGCACACTGCCATGGTTATCAGCCCGCACGCCGACGATGCGACCGCCTTCTGCGGGGGCACGCTGGCCAAGCTTGCCCACCAGGGATGGAATGTGATCCTGGTGCGCGTGACCGATGATCGCAAAGATTCGCTCGGGTTTTCGATCGAAGAGACCATCCAAAAGAACGCCGAAGAACTGCGCGAAGCCGCCCGGATCCTCGGGATCCAAGAGATCGTCGAGTTGGGCTTCGAAACAGACATGCTGGCGGACATCCCGCTCGGCAAGCTGCGCGAGCGCATTGTCTACCTGTTCCGGAAGTACCGGCCGTATGCAGTCTTCAGCTTCGACCCGGACGGCCTGTACGAGAACAACCAGGACCACGTGCGCGTGGCTCAGGCGGTGGACGAAGCCTTCTGGGTGGCCTGCTTCGACAAGCATTACCCTGAACATTTCAAGGAAGGATTGAAGCCTTATTCGGTATGCGAGCGCTGGTACTTTGCCCGCCAGCTGCCCAAGGTAACGCATGTTGAAGAAATAACAGCTACCATCGAACAAAAGATCAAAGCCCTATGTGCCCACCATGAGATGATGCGTAACACTATCAATCAGTCGCGCCTTCAGTTGCAGACTTGGGGCAAGCACATGCACTGGCTCGACCAGTCCCTTGATGGCGATCTGCAGCCGCTTTTGGGCACCTTCCTGCAAGAACAGGCCAAGGCGGTGGCGGTAGAAGCCGGCTGGGATCCCGAGACACGTTTGGGCGAGGCTTTCCGGCTGGAGCGCTTCGGCGACTTGGAGCCGCTCTTCCAGATGATGTCTGAGCCGCTACCAGGGGCGCAGGAGGCACCCTCCCGCCCCGAGCTGGAGCAGCCGTATGAGTCGCCCTGGGACGAGGAGCAATTACAGCAGATCATTCCGGCTGACTTCGACAAGCGCATCCGACTGATGGGCCACCACCACCTGTGCGCTGGTGCGTTTGACGCCTTGATGGCGCAGCCCTCCTTCCAACTGGGCTATGCCAACCTCGTTAAGCACCTCAAACCGGACCCCGACCTGCAGGTGGAAAGCATCTACGGCTATGACGTCTTTTGCTACCAGTGCGGCTTCTGGTCCGAGCAGGAAGGACGCTGCTCAACCGGCTGGAAAAACAAGTTGACCAAGGATGCGGCCGTGCTCGCTCACCTAGGCCTCAGGCCAGGACAAGCGACCCGTCTTGAAGACCTTCAGCGCTTGCTGGCCGGGAAGGTACCCTACGCAAAACTCGAGGAATTTTGCGGACCCGGGGGTGATGGGAAATGCGAGTTCTATGCCCTGGGTGTCTGCCAGAAGTCCTATGCTGCATTGCGGGAGAAGTTCGGCATACGATCGAAATAATGACCGGTGTAAAACCAACATCAAATCAATGATCGCCAAAGGAGATAATCATGGCTGAGAATATTCAGGTTAGGCAAAAAACCTCACGAGGCTGGCGGGCGCGGGTTCTGACCGCCCTGGGATTCGGTTTCTTCATTGACTCGGCCGAGGACGTAGCCCTGCCGATGCTCTGGCCGGCGGTGCGCACCGCCCTGGGCCTGTCGTATGCCCAGTTGAGCTATATCGACAGCATCCGGGTCATCTTCCAGACTTTCAGCGGCCCCTTCTGGGGCATGCTGGCCGACCGTTACAACCGCAAATGGATCCTGGTGATCGGGACCGGGATGTGGGGCCTGTGGACCTCCGTTTGTGGCCTGACGACCAATTACTGGCAGTTGCTGCTTGTGCGGGTCATTGCCTGTATCGGGCTGGGCTGCCTGTACCCAGCGGCCTTCAGCATGTTGGCCGATTCCTTCGGACCCAAGCAGCGCGGGCGAGCCATGGGCACGATCAGCGCGATCGGCATGTTCGGCATCGTAGCTGGTGCCCTGGCCTTTGGGGAAGTGATCGGCATCTCGGCCAATGGCTGGCGGATCGGTTTCATCGGTCTCGGTCTGACTAGCGCGTTGAGCGGCCTGGTGATCGCCGTGCTTGTGAAGGAACCCGTGCGTGGCGCATCCGAGCCCGAGTTGGAATCCGTCATCACAAAGGAATCGGCAGCCCGCTTCCGCTTCCGGTTGGCGGATGTCATTGAAATACTGAAAGTCAAGACCGTGCAGGTTAACTTTCTGCAAGGCATCTTCATGCTCACCACCATCAATGCCCTGGCTACCTTCTACGTCACCTGGCTGGTGGACGACCGCGGCTTTTCCGAAGCAGATGCCCCGCTCTTCTTCGGGGGCGTGGTGGTCGCCCTGGCGCTGGGTAACCTGGCTGGCGGCATGGTGGGAGACTGGGCTTACAATCGCTGGCCAAAGTATGGCCGGGCGGCTGTCTCCCAGATTTCCATTGCCATTGCCCTGCCGGCCATGTGGTACCTGTTCACCCGAGCGACTACCGCCCCGGCCATCGTGATCTGCTCGGTCATCGCCGGCTTCTTCCTGGACTGGACCCGCCGGGGTGCCATGCAGCCGATGGTGCAGAGCGCCGTGCGTCCCGAATTGCGCAGCACCGCCATGGCGCTGACCGAGTTCGTCAATGGTGCCTTTGCTTCGGTGGTCATTATCCTGTTCGGGAAGTACGCCGACCAGTTCGGCCTTTCCCGCACCCTGCTTGTCCTGACCTGCGGATTCTGGGCTGTCGCCTTCCTGGTCACCCCGCTGTATTACCTGGTGTTTCCGAAGGATTCTAAGCGACTTCATGACCAGATGCAGGAGCGCCGTGGCCTCATCACCGGCCAGGGCGGTCCCTCGCAATAGGATGCGGATGGGACGGAGGAGTCTACGCTAAAAGATCAATCCTCAACACAAAGGATACAACGGACACCAAGCTTCTAAGATAATGGTCCTTCTTTCGTGTTGCTCGTGCCTCCGTTCCTGGAGGCTCGTGAACTTCGTGCATAGAGTTATCTTTGCTGTGAAATCTTCCACAACCTGTGTGTTTTGATTCGATCTTCTTGTGTACATAGCCTGCCAGGAGAATCAATGGGCGAGAGAAAATATGTATTAACAACCATGGAAGAGAATATCTTCCTGATCACGATTGATCACCCACCCGTGAATAGCCTCAACACCCAGACCCTTTCAGAATTGGAAAGTGTCTTGGATGAGTTCACAGGCAATCCAATATATAAGGTGGCGATCATCACCGGAGGAGAGATGGCGGTCTTCGTATCCGGGGCGGATATCTCAGAGTCTGAAGAATTGATCGCTTCCGGGAATATTAAGGATTTCATTTTGCGCGGTCAGGGACTTTTTCGAAAGATCTCAGAATGTTCGAAGCCGGTCCTTGCTGCCATCAATGGCCTGGCTCTTGGGGGCGGGATGGAACTGGCGATGGCCTGTCATTTGCGGATCATGGCCAACCGCGCCAAACTGGCCCAACCTGAGATCAATCTGGGTATCATCCCTGGATGGGGGGGGACCCAGATGCTGCCAAAGATCGTCGGCAGTGCCAAGGCCAGGGAGTTGATCCTGACCGGAGAAAGCATTTCCGCTCAGGAAGCTCTCAGGCTCAACCTCGTCAACAAGGTCGTTCCACGCGAGGAAGTGTTGAGAACGGCCAAGGAGCTCGCGAGGAAAATTGCCAGGAAAGGCACCTTGGCAATTCGGGCAGCGATGGATTCCATCTGCATGTCTACGCATATGGAATTGACAGATGGCCTGGCATACGAAGCTGAACAGATCATTGGCCTCATTGATAGCCCTGACGCCCGCGAAGGGCTGAAGGCGTTTCTTGAAAAACGCAAACCGGTCTTTGGAGACTAATAGCCTGATCAGGAGTTAAGGATGGAAACCCAAAAGAAAGTCATCTTGAGCGTGGCTGCCCACGGCGATGACGCCGAGTTCATGACTGGCGGTACGCTGGCCAAGCTGGTAGATGAAGGCCACGAGTTGTACATGCTGATCGCCACCGATAACGACCGGGGATCACACCGGTTATCGGCCAGGGAATTGAAGGCTGTTGCCCGCCCCGAGGCCGAGGCGGCTGGAAAGGTCCTGGGGGCAAAAGGTGTCTTCCTGCTTGGTTACCGGGATGGTGATCTGTGTGATGTGCCGCAGTCCATTCTGCGCGGACAGATCATGTACCATATTCGCAAGCTGCACGCAGGGGTGATCTTCTGCTGGGATCCGTTCGCCCCTTTCGAAAATCATCCCGATCACCGCGCCCTGGCCCTGGCAACCTCGGACGCCTCCTCTTTTTCAGCCCTGCCGCTCTTTCACCCGGAACACCTGGCCGAAGGCCTGCAGCCGCAGCGCGTCACCGAGTGGTACTGGTACTCCAAGGCCCACTGGGAGACCAATAAGCAGGTCGATGTCAGCCTGACCATCGAACGGAAGATACGAGCCCTCTACGCGTATAACTGTCAGATGGTCCTGACGATTGACGACTTGTTGGGCGAAGCGCGTGCCATGGGCGTGGAAGAGTCCCGCCTGGCCGGGATCGATGCGAATCATTTTGAACCCCTGATCGACCTGGGTGTGCGCGCCAACGATGCCAAAGCCGGCAGCGAGGCGGGCTGCGATTACGCCGAGTCTTTCCGTTACCAGACCATTGAACTGCCCGAGATATTCGAATCCTGAGGAGCGACCATGACAACATCACCCCCGAGAAAACTTGGTTTCGGCCGGATCGCCATGTATTCCATGGCTTCCGCCGGCCTGAACATCCTCGCCATCACCATCGATACCTGGCTTGTGTATTTCTACGCGCCGCCGCCCGATTCGGGCCGCCCGCAATACCTGCCGATCGCCCTGATCGGGGTCCTTTTGACGGTCGCCAGCATCTGGGATGCTGCCATTGATCCCTTTATCGGCCACTATTCCGACACCCTGCGCAGCCGCTGGGGTCGCCGCAAACCCTTCCTGGCCCTGGCCGCCCCATTCGTCCTCGTCGGGGCAGTGCTGCTGTGGATCCCGGTTGGCAGGACTGTGCTGATCACCGCGATTTTTTTCCTGGTGATCAACCTGCTCTACCGCACCGCTTACAGCCTGGTTGGCATTCCGTATGATGCCACTCTGCCCGAGATGGCACCCGACTCCAAGGAGCGGGTTGGGCTGAGTTATTGGAAGAGCGTCTTCGGCATTGTGGGGGTCCTGATCGGCTCGCTGGTGGCGGCACCGCTCTTCCAAAGTATCGGAGCGGTCTATATGGGGGTGGTGGTGGGCGTGGTGGGCGTGGTGACTATCTACATGACCCTGCTTGGACTGCGTGAGACAGACCGCCCGCTGGGCGAGCCCATGGGTGTCATCGAAGGTCTCAAGGCCACCTTCCGGAACAAACAGTTCCTGGTCGTGTTCGTTTCGACCCTGTTCGTGCACGTCTGCTACCAGATGCTGCTGATCAATTTTCCCTATTTCGTCACCCTCGTGCTTGGTAAGAGCGAGGGGGATGTGGGCATCTTCCAGGGTGTTTTGATCCTGGTGATGGCTGTCACCGGCCCGGTCTGGATGTGGTTGAACAAGCATCGCAACCAGCGCTGGCTGCTAAACTTTTCCATGATCAGCCTGGCGCTCGTGGTGGCGCTGGGCTTCCTGGTGGGGAGCACGACCCGCATCCCGCTGGATCTACAGGCCTACCTGCTGGTCATCCTGATCGGCGCCACGCTGGGCGGGTACCTGATCATCATCTACGCCCTGATGGGCAATGTGGCTGACTACGATGAGATGCTTACCGGCCGCCGGCGGGAAGCGATCTATTACGGCACCTTCTCGTTCGCCATCGGGCTGGGCGGTTCGCTTGGATCGCTGGTCCTGCCAATGCTCTACAAGGCCTTTGGCTACACTCACGCCAACCCGCTGGGTGTGCGTCTGGCCTTCCTGGTCATGGCACTCTTCGTGGTCATTGGTTTCTTTATTTTCCAAAGGTATCGCCTGGGAGATACGCCCGAAGAGACACGCCGCAACATGAACCTGCCCGAGGCCTGATATGACCCGAAAAATCGAACTGCAGGTCGGCGTTTCCCGGCGTATCATCAACCCGCCAAAGGGCATCTTCCTGATCGGTTACGGGGACCGCACCAGGGGGAATACAGGTATCCACGATGACTTGACCGCCACCGCCCTGGTCCTGTCGGATGGGAAGACCCGCCTGGCGCTGGTGGCCCTGGACATGCTGGCCATCAACGAATTCGTGGTCGACCGGGTGAGAACGCGCCTGGCACCGGTCGAAGTATTGATCTGCTGTTCACATACCCATTCAGGTCCGATCGCTTATGCCGGGGCGGGTTCGCCGCATAAGAATCGGAAATATATTGATGCGCTGGTAGATAATATTGTCTCTGCTGTGTTGGAGGCCGAAGCCGGGGAAATCCCGGCAAGGCTGGAATATGCCTGCGGTCTGGCCGGGATCGCCATCAACCGGCGGGAGAAGATGCCGGACGGGCGCATGGAGATCGGCCGAAACCCGCAGGGAGTGGTCGATCGCTCGGTGCAGGTCGTCAGCTTTTTCAAGGAAAATGGCGACCGGTTGGCGACCCTGGTCAACTTCGCCTGTCATGGTACGGTTCTTGGCCCTGACAACCTGCTGGTTTCTGCTGACTGGATCGGTGCGATGAGAAGAGAGGTGGAAACCGAATTGGGAGGCCTGGCTTTCTTCCTGCAGGGGGCGACGGCAAATCTCAACCCGGATATGTACTGGGACGATGCCCGGGCGTTCGAGATGGTGACTGAACAGGGCCGCAGTGTGGCAGAGGCGGTTCTGACGGCAGTTGGTGCCGGGTCCAAAGTGTTCCAAGGAATCCCGCTCAAGATCGAACGCGTTGAGGCCTGGCTGCCTACCGAGACAGCGGTCGCGGGCTCCCGTCCTCCAAAGAATTATGGCAAACCTCTGCTGGCAATGGCCAAACTACCCGGCTGGCTGGCCTTCCTGGCGGATCCATTGCTCGACCAACGCTACCCATGGAAACCGCGCATTGAAGCCCGTGACGGGTACTGGTCGGTGCCGATGCGGGTCAACGTTGTACGGATCGGAGAGCTGGTCCTTGTCAGCTTCGCGGCTGAGACATTTACCGAGATCGGACTGCGTATCAAACAGAACTCGCCGGCCCGGCATACGCTCTTTACCAGCCTGACAGATGGATGCATCAGTTATTTACATACTGCTGATTCCCATTCAGAAGGCGGGTATGAAGTGGATACTGCTCCGTTGGCCTACCGCTATCCTGGCCGGCTGAAGGCGGAATGCGAGGCGATCGCGCTTGACCGGACAAGACACCTGCTCGCGCGGCTTTGGGGGAAGAAGGATGATCCCAACTGAACAAGAGTATTCTCGGAGAAGGAATACACGGAATGCTTCAATGACGCGGTGACCAGAATCGAGAACGGTATGCAAGTGAGTAGATCGATCCATGTTTTACCTTGCTGGGTAACCCAAAAGACCCTGGCAGGCCAAAAAAGCCCTCATTAAGAGGGCTTCTTTTTGTTTTGGTGCGCAGGATTATTCGCCAGCTACTCATAATCGCTTGGTCGCAGGTCCGACTCCTGCCGGGCCTACCTAATTATGGCGGTAAATCGCCAAATAACCTCCATATATGACCAGAACAAGAGCATTCCGAAACGTTGATTCCTTCAAATTGCAGGCTTACCCTACTAAAACGTGCTATACTTTTCTTGTATGATTGCTTCACTACATACGGGACATTGAAAGGGGTGGTCGTATGCCTGGATTGCGTAAAATGAGCGCGGGGGAATTTGCAAGACGATTGCAGGAAGTTAGTCTAATACAAGATAAATGTTTCGTTTTTTTTCTCGGAGCAGGTTGTTCAATATCATCCGGTATTCCGGGAGCGGGGTCTCTCGTAAAAGATTACTGGCTGCCTCGATTACAAAATCTTCGTGCGCTTGATCCAAATATTGCTGATAAATGGGTGAAGGAAGAGTTTCCAGATTATGATTCCAAAAGTCCGGCGCTTTCATATAGTTTAGTGATGGAACGCGTTTTTCTAACTCCGGACGAACGCCAGCAAGAAATTGAAAGACTTTGCGATAAAAGACTCCCCGGTTTTGGCTATGCTGTCCTAGCCAAGCTTATAACCCGTGAAGTGGGCAAATTCAACGTCGTTATAACAACGAATTTTGATGACCTGGTCTCCGATGCCCTTTATCTCTATACTACTGCACATCCCTTGGTCATTGGCCATGAATCATTAGCTGGATTTATTCGACCTACAAGAACGCGGCCATTAGTAGTCAAATTGCATGGCGACGCTCACCTTGCTCCCCAAAATACAGCTGCTGAAACATCGAATGTTAAAGAAGAAGTGGAACACCAGGTCAAAGGCTTATTAAATGACCGTGGTTTGATAATTATTGGTTATGGAGGCAATGATAAAGGTATTGCCTCCATGCTGTCTACGCTGCCGAAAGAAGCTCTCCCTTTCGGAGTATATTGGATCAGTGGATCAGAGCCGCAATGTTTGCTAAAATCTTGGTTGGAAGAAAGAAATGCAATTTGGGTGGAACGGTTCGATTTCGATGAAATGATGCTCCTGATCCGCGATTATTTTAATCTGCCTCACCCCGATCGGAAAACCTTCGACGATCTCATTCAAAACTATACTGATACATACAAAAAACTCTCGGACAGGATTCGTTCTGCACCTGTAAAAGCAGAAGATACAGCTCTTAAAGGCGCTTTGGAGCGAGCTGATAAGGAGTTTACCGATTGGTGGTCTTATATTGTAGAAGGGGAGAAATATGAAAAAATTCACCCCGAAAAAGCTAATGAAATATATATCGAGGGATTAAAGCGTTATCCAGATTCGACCTCTCTGATTAGTACATATGCCTTTTTCCTGCTAAAAACCGGAAATGACTACAACAAAATAGAACAGCTTTATCAACATTTCTTGGAACTAGATGCCAACGATTCCGATGTTATTAGTTTATATGCTTTTTTCCTCCAAGTTATTCGCAAAGATTATGATGGTGCTGAGAAATACTATCTTCGTGCCCTTGAAGTAAACCCAAATGATGTTAGGGCGATTATTAGATATTGCTCATTAATCGAGGAGATCCGAAAAGATTATGATAAAGCTGAGAAGTTATTTCTTCGTGCACTCGAATTGGAACCTAATAATCCTTCTATAATTTCAAGCTATGCCATTTTTGTACATACTGTTTATAAGGATTATGATAAAGCAGAAAGATTATTTCTTCGCGCCCTAGAAGTAGATCCTAATAATGCTTATACTATTTTTGTCTATGCTGATTTCTTGCAGAGAATTCATAAGGATTACGATAAAGTGGAGCAGTTATTTCTACGCGCTTTAGAATTAGAGCCCAATGATGCATTTATTCTAACTGGTTATGCTGGTTTTTTATTTTCACAAGGGAAGAATGAACAAGGAAATTTATACCTTAAGAAAGTTATCTCACAATTAACTAACTTTCAAATGCCAAATTTAGCAACAGAGGTATGGTTCTATACTATTTGTCATGGCCAAGACGATGAACGCCAAGAAGCTTTAGGAAAATTAAAGAAGAGTTTGCTTGATGGAAATTTGTTGCCTGACGCCGATTTGTCTGCTAATGTCGACCGCGCTCGCCAGGAAGGACACACAGATATCCTATGGATAGAGATTCTTGCCGACGTGATTACCAAAGGAAAATATATCAAAGAATTAGATGCATGGCCCGCCTGGAAAAATGCTTGAATCGAAGTCCAATATAATAGGCCTTTCTGTTCAACCTAATCCCATTCAACTGTCAAAACTTTACTACCGTACAAATAGGTGCCCCCAAGCGGACTCGAACCGCTGTTGTCATCAATTTCATCCAACTTTACCAAACTCGGAATAACCTGTTTCACTCTAGATGGTGATACACCCGGCAATTAACACCCGCAAACCAGGAAAAAAAAACATGGTCTATAACCAGGTTAAGTATCGCATGCCGAACATTCTGTGTAGTAATCAAAAAGCAACCTGTCAAGGTTGCTTTTTGATTGGGGTGGTGAAGGGGAAAGTAAAAATGGTGGGTCTATAGACTGGTGCCCCTGGGCAGACTCGAACTGCCCTTTTTAGCTCCGGAGGCTAACGCTCTGTCCACTGAGCTACAGGGGCGTGCCACAGGATTTTACCACCATATAGAGCAGACCCTAAAGACTTTCATGGCCTTCAGGGTCTGACCTGTCAAGTCTGCACCAGCGGGGCGAGTTGCGTCATTTCGGCACGCAGTTTCTGGAGAACTGCCAGGTTTCCGCCCTCATCGCCCAGGGTATCATATTGGCGGCGCTTGTGGGCATATTCACCGCAGATCTGGTAGAAACGCGCGGTCTTGAAATACTTTCCATTGAAGATGGCGGCAATTCGTGCGAACATCTGCAGCCAGGCCGAAGAGGCTGTGCGGAATTGAGCCGGGGTGATCGTTTTGGCCTGAACTTCGGCGGCCATGTATTTTTTCAAATTCTTTTGTTCGCGCCAGGTGGCCCAGAGGATGATGATGAACATAAACAACCAGCCGGTCCAGTCAAAAGCGGCGATGATCGCCAATCCCCCCCATCCGTTGGGCACGAAGACCGCCATGGTGTTATGGAAGGCATGCGCGAACATGGCTATGGCCAATCCCAGCAAGGGGGCGATGATCTTAATCAACCAGTTCTTGTTAAGACGGGAGGTCGCCAGCCCGATACCGAAGAAGGCGGTATAGAAGGGATGCTGCCAGCCGACCATAATAATACGGATGAAAG
>JADGQC010000121.1 GCA_017882125.1 Anaerolineales bacterium | reverse complement strand
GGACTGGAAGGTGTGTGGGTTTTGGGCCTAGTCCTGCTCAAAGGACAATATGCGCTGCCCATCTTGTGGAATGTGGCAGATGTTTGGACCAGGTATTCGTTAGCCATCCCCGCTGCCCTTTTGGCAGCGATCGGGCTGGTGGTTCAACAGCGTGTTTTTCGCAAGGCAGGGTTGATATCATTTGGCCGGGATGCGCTCTGGGCAGCAGTGGCCTTCGGATGGTATGGCCTGGTGGGACAATTGTTCGTACAATCCTCCCCGCTGCCCCCATCGAACGTGGTAAATGATACATTATTCACAAATTTATCCGGCATCCCGGTCCAATTATTCCGGGCGATCATGGCAAGTGTGGCAGCATTTTTTGTCATCCGTTTTCTGCGTGCGTTCCAGGTTGAAAATATCAGCCAAATTGAAGGCCTGCAGGAGGCGCGATTGAAAGAAGCGAAAAAACGCGAGAGCTTGCGCCGGGAATTATACAAGCGGGTGGTGGCTGCGCAGGAATCAGAACGGCAAAGAATCGCACGCGAACTACATGATGAGACGGGCCAGGCCCTGACTGCGATCGGACTGGGATTGCGCGGGTTGACCGGTTCTTTAAGCATCTCAGACCCGGAAAGCACAAAAAAGAATTTACATCAGCTTGAGCTGCTGACAACCCATTCGCTGGACGAATTGCAGCGCCTAATTGCAGATCTACGTCCCTCGCACCTTGATGACCTGGGATTATCCTCGGCTATGCGCTGGTACGCCAATCAACTGCAGGAACGTGTCAAACTGGAAGTACATGTGGAAATCAACGGCGAGGAACGGACAGTGGCATCGCCTGTGAAGATCGCACTTTTCCGAATCGCACAGGAGGCGCTGACGAACGTCATCAAACATGCCCAAGCCAAGACGGCCCTGGTCACACTCACGTACGGCGCAAAATCCGTCCAAGTGCGGGTGACGGACGATGGAAGGGGTTTCGATATGGATGCGGCTGGATCGGCCAAACGAGTTTCGTGGGGATTGAAGGGTATGGAGGAACGCACCTCCCTATTGGGCGGCAAGTTCGAAGTCCAGTCACGACTGGGACAAGGAACAACCGTCGAGGTGTCCATCCCTTATCTTCAGGAGGAAGCAGATGAAAATTCGACTGCTGCTGGTGGATGACCACCAAGTGGTTCGGTCAGGGTTGCGGATGCTTTTAGCAAGTGAAAGCGATGTGGAAATCGTGGGGGAAGCCGGGACCGCGCGAGAGGCCCTCGAAGGAGTCAAACAACTAAAACCAACAGTTGTCCTTATGGATATCGGCTTGCCAGACCTGTCGGGGATCGACGCCACACGCGAGATCAAACGCACCAACCCCGAGGTGGCAGTCGTTGCCCTGACAATCCACGAGGATGAAGAGTATTTCTTCAAGATGCTGGAAGCAGGCGCGGAGGGTTACGTCCCGAAGCGCGCCGCACCGGAGGAATTATTGACGGCAATTCGGGCTGCTGCCGCCGGGGAAGTATACCTTTACCCTTCCCTGGCAAAATTACTGGTTAAAGATTACCTTGCGCAGGATCGAAGCGTTGGCACAGCCTCCACCCTGGACGGTCTGACCGACCGTGAACAGGAGGTGCTGCGTTACCTGGCGGAGGGAGAAGATAATGAAAAAATCGCAGATGCGTTGGTGATCAGCACAAAGACAGTTGCACGACACCGGGAAAATATCATGCATAAACTGGGACTGCATTCGCGAGCTGAGCTGGTCCGATACGCCATTCGCAAGGGGATCATCAAACCATAAAAATACTTTGAGACCAATTTATAGCCTGCTGGATTACCAGCAGGCTTTTTTTGGGGTAAATGACACAACTTTTACCCAACGGCGCTTTTTTAGGTGGGGTCCCAATAGTATTTTCCAAGGGTATTGGGCAAATCAGTGGGGTGCCATTCCCATAACAAAGATAGTATACCTGCCGAATTGTATTTGTCCAGCCAAAGGACTAGACTGATAGTGAAATTAGGAACAAAGAGAAAAGGAGGTTTCCCATGACAAACATATTGGTAATTTCACTGCTGACGATCCTGCGACTTGGCATTCCCGCCACCATTCTCCTGCTCACTGGTGAGGCAGTAAAACATCATTACGAAAACACGCGTTCGGGAACCTTGAGGTAATTAATGAATACTGTTTTAACGATCCTCCTTGGCGTCCTACTGCGGATCGGAATCCCGGTCATGGCAACTGCCCTGATCTTCTTCCTGCTGCGACGCCTGGACAAGCGCTGGAAGAAAGAAGCCGAGGCGATCCCGGTCATCATTTCCCAGCGGCCCTGCTGGGAAATGAAAGGCTGTAGTGAAGAAAAACGCCAGAATTGCCCTGCATTTTCCCAGACGGGTGTGCCTTGCTGGCAGGTATTCCGCACGAAAAACGGCTTGCTCAAGGAAGAATGCCTGGAATGTGATGTTTTCCGCCAGGCACCTATACCCGCCTAATAATAATCACCAAATCCCAGAGGAGAATCAATTATGAAATTTATCAAACGCACTTCCATTGCAATCATTTTCGCCCTGTTCGTAACCGCGGCGACCTATATGATCGCACGAGCCGGGACGGAAACGGGGGGAGCGGCACCACAGTCTCAGCCCACCCCTTTACCGCAACCCACCATGCCAATCGAAACCAGTGTGCCAAAAACATCGCAACAACAAGTTGCATGCAGCGTTTGCCACTCGAAATTTACCGATGCTGTTCAATCCGGATCGCACGGCCACGCGATCAGCGATCCATTGTTTACCCAGATGTGGACCGACCAGGGAAAACCAGGAGCCTGCCTAGTATGTCACGTTACCGGGTATGACCCGGCTACAGGGACCTGGCAGGAGGACGGCGTATCCTGCGAGGCCTGCCACGGCCCAGTACCGGCAGCCCATTCATCCGACCCGGTTGCCAACCCGGTGCCAGTTGACCGAACCAGCGACCTGTGCGGACGCTGTCACAGCGGCGATCGATTCAATGTTGCGGACTGGCAGTCCAGCACACATTTCCAACGGGGAATGACTTGCACTGTTTGCCATGACCCCCATTCTGCGACCTTGAAAACCGTGCAAGGGCAGGAAGACAAAGGTCCGTCGGCGTTGTGCATCAACTGCCACAGCGAGGTCTCAATGGCCTTTCCATATTCAAAGCACAACCAAGCCGGGGTAAGCTGTGTGGACTGCCACCTGCGTCATTTTGAAACCGGCACCACAGATGTTCATGCAATCCCGGATCATAGTTTCACAGCAAGTATCGCCACCTGCTCAGCGTGTCATGCTGACCAGATGCATGCCCAGCCGACCGCCGCAACAGCCGCCCAGGCTGTAGTAATTACTCCACAACCAGTAAGCTTATCAACGGCAGGGGAAGCAACGAGCAACCCAAGCCCCGTGAGCCCGCTCGGGTTTGCAGGGTTGGCCGGGCTGTTCGGATTGGCAGGCGGCATGGTCTTGCAGCCATGGTTGGAAAAGGCCTACCGGAACATCAACAAGAAGGGGAATAAAAAATGAGCAACAAAATCAACCGACGAGACTTTATTAAGTTGACCGTTGCCGGAGTGGCAGTGCTGGCCGTTCCGCAGATCATAAGGCAGGCGCAAGCACTCGACACTCTCACCCCAAACGGTCGCCAATGGGCGATGGTGATCGATCAATCCAAATGCACCGGCTGCGGATACTGCACTTTAGCCTGCCGGGCACATAATGACATCCCACCGGAAATTTCCTGGAACGTGGTGACCAAGACGGGCACTGTGGGAGCACAGGACGTTTATATCGCCCGCCCCTGCATGCAATGCGCGCATGCCCCGTGTGTGGATGTCTGCCCAGTAAAGGCGAGCACCTACCGGCCGGATGGAATCGTGCAGATGGACTATGACCGCTGCATTGGCTGTCGTTATTGTGAAATTGCCTGCCCGTATGGAGCGCGCTCATTTAACTGGAAACAATTTGACGGCCCAAATCCATCCGTTCCCCAATGGGGGCAGCCGGAGGTGGCACGCCGCCCGCGAGGGGTTGTGGAGAAATGTTCATTCTGCTACCAACGTATTGATCGGGGACTGGCACTCGGCTTTAAACCCGGGATCGACGAGGATGCAACTCCAGCCTGCGTGGTGGCCTGCCCGGTGGGTGCCCGTCAATTCGGTGACTTGAACGACCCGGAATCGAACGTAAGCAAACTGCTGAAGGGGCGAACATCGTATCGCCTGCGCGAAGACCTCGGCACATTGCCGCACGTCTATTATTTACCCGCAACAGAGGAGGCGCACTCATGAAAATCAAGCTTCCCAAGATCAGGTCGCTGAAAATCAGACTCCCCCAGTTTACCCTTTGGACTGGATGGATATTGGGACTCGCAATCTTCCTTACAGCAGGTGCAACCGCGGGTGTAATGGTCTTATGGAAGGGCCTGTCGTTGACCAACCTCACTGACCTAGTGCCCTGGGGACTATGGATCACCATTGACCTATCTTCGATTGCAATCAGCGCCGGGGCGTTCAGCCTGTGCGCAGTCGTCTACCTGCTGGGCCTAAAACGCTTCGAGCCGGTTGCCCGTACGGCGACATTCATTGGATTGATCGGATACACGATGGCGGTGTTAACGCTATTGCTTGACATTGGCCGCCCGGACCGATTCTGGCACTCCATGATCTACTGGAACGAGCATTCCCTGCTCTGGGAAGTGACCATGTGCGTCACGTTATACCTGGGAGTGCTGATCCTGGAAGCGTTGCCAATATTTGCCAGATTTGAATGGCTAAGGTCACACCTGCCAAAATTGGCGGAAAAAATGTCGCAGGCGCACCGGTTGGCACCCTATCTGGCTATTGCTGGCCTGGTGCTCTCCATGCTCCACCAGTCCTCCCTGGGGGCACTCTACGGAGTGCTAAAAGCACGCCCGCTATGGTATCGTCCGGACATATCGGTGCTTTTTATTATTTCAGCAATTGCAGCCGGTATGGCGCTAACAGTCCTCGCCTCCATGGTTTCAGCACGCCTAACCAAGAATGCCAACGTGGATAATAATCTTTTAGACCGCGTGGCCTACATCATTGGATGGGTGCTGGTTGTTTACCTGTACTTCCGATTCTGGGATGCCCTGGCCATGACCTACACCTATGAACCTGGTCGCACGGAAGGTCTGCAACTCCTAACCGGGGGAGTACTTTCATTCAATTTTTGGATCGGCGAGATCCTGCTCGGCGCGGTGGTGCCAATCCTGCTCCTGCTCAATAAGAAGACGCGGTCCCTTCCCCTGTGGCGGATGCTGGCGATGATCCTTGTGGTGGGAGGAGTGGTGGCATATCGCTGGGACACCAACCTGTCAGGCCTGTTGATCTACTTGTCTTACCTGCCAGGCGAACCCGCAATGGCATATGCAGCTTATCATCCCTCCTTGATCGAATTCCTGGCAGGTGGGGGAATCGTCAGCTATGGCCTTCTAGCCTTCAGCCTGGGAGTCCGCTACTTGAAAGTTGTGGATCATAACGTGGTAAAAGTCCATGAAGTGGAAGCAAAGGTCATCGAGGCAATCCCGGTCCCTGGGGACTAACGACCCGATCAGAAATTAAAAGAGCCGTCTAATTGGCGGCTCTTGTGGATTTTCAGTGCTACAAAAACATGCCCCATCCTGGACCAGGATGGGGCATGTTGACACAGCTAAACTATCTCGTAATATATATTACTTGGTGAATACTGCGATGGAGGCATCCATCAAGGCATCGGCGTAAGGCATGTTATGAACGCCATTACTCTTGTCTTCAACTGCAACGAGCAGGTAATTCCAAAGTGCATTTGCCTGGGCTTCGGGGAAATTCCCTGCGACGATCACACCGTTTTTATCAAGCAGGCCGGCGGTGGTCAAGTCAGCCTTGAGGGTTGTGATCTTGGCATCGAGATCTGTCTGGGCGCCTTTCATATTGAAATCGGTGGCATCCGGATGACACGACAAACAAGAGGCCACGTTAGGAGCGAAGGTGTGGCTGGCATCGGGACCAGCGCCACCCATATGGCAAGTGACGCACGTGTCTTTAACCGTTGAGTAGTGCGGGCTGGGGGTGCCTGTAACGGCACCGGCACCACCAACGCCAAGGATCATGTCGCTCTGCGGGCCGTGATGCGGGCCAAAGCGGATTGTGACTGCAATCGTTCCATCCGCAGCAGGGGTGGGAATGACACGGCGTGCCTGGTGGCAGTTAGCGCATAGATTGCCAGCGCCGCCATCATAGGTGGTACTGGTGGCATACATTGCGACCGCGGCTGTAGAAGTTAATGCGAAGTCAGTCGTGGTATAGGTGGTATGGATTTTATGGCAAGTACGACAATCCTGTTGGGTTGGGTGTGGATCAGCAACGGACTTGTCGGGGGTGAGGCTTCCAGCCAGATCGGCAAGGAAACCGCTTCCGGAGTGACAACCAGCACAGCCAATTTCCGTTCCCTCGGCCAAGAAAGCGGTACCGCTTCCGTGCAGGGAGGTGGCCCATGCTTCCGCTTTACTGGAGATCAAAGTGGTATTGTTGTGGCATTGCGTACAAGTCAGGTCGGCAGAGGAAGGATTCGTGCCAGCAGGTCCGGTAGGGCCAACAGGACCGGCAGGACCGGCAGGGCCGACCGAGCCTACGGGTCCGGCACAGGCTGCCAGCACAAAAGCAGCGGCCAGCAACCCAATTACAATGAACAAACCTTTTTTAATTGACATTTCTTCATTCTCCTGAGAATAAGATGGTTTAGATCGGGCAAGGGAACCATAAGTTTATTATGGGTTGGGCACCTCCTGCCATTGTGTATTATAACACAATCTCAAAAAGATTAATACCACATTAGAATTATATCATTGGGCTAATAACCCCAAACCCCCTCTTCTGTCACTTTGATTCGTGATTAATGTCACTACCGGGTGTGTGAAATATTTCATATTCGCCAACAATCACGCTTTAAAAAGAGAGGCTGCCTTTTCGGCAGCCTCTCTATAATTAATGCTCCCGTTATTTTTCCGGTGCACCAGCGTTGATCCAGTTGATAATGATCTGGATCTGAGCCTCGGATAACTTACCCGAGGGAGGCATCTGCCCGCCAACCTGCTGGGTCCCCAAAAGTTTTTGGACCAAAAGACTATTATCGGCATCACCTGGTTCAACTACCGGGACATGAGTGCCGGTTGTCATGACACTTGTGTAGCTGGAAGCAGTCCAGCCTCCCAACATTCCGTGACAAACCGTGCAATTCGCCTGCAAAATCGGGAGGATATCCGTGCTGAAAGTGGGTGTCCCCGCAGGAGGGGTTGCAGTGGTTGTGCCGGCAAACCCGCGGATATATTGGACCAGTTGGTTGATCTGATCCGAGGAAAGTAATTTTCCCCAGGCGATCATGGGAGTGAAACCTTCTTCAAGATTACTAATCGCATCATAAATATTCTGATCGGTACTTGCCTGTTGGAAACTGGAGTCATTCAATGCCGGCCCTGAGCCCCCTTCACCAGATGAGCCATGGCATTGAGCGCACAGATTGGTAAACAACTCCGCAGCAGAAAGATCCGCGTGAGCGAGTGGTGGGGTTGGCTGCGGCGTGGGTTCGATCACCAGTGGGTTAGCTGCCCAGGATCGAACAAATGCCACGACAGCGTCAATTTCGTCATCGCTGAGGAGACCACCATAGGATGCTCCAAAAGGAGGCATACCAAGATCTGATTGC
>JADGQC010000120.1 GCA_017882125.1 Anaerolineales bacterium | reverse complement strand
TCCATATCATCCAGTTCAGCCCCCGTAATGATCTGGTCATCTGGTTTCAACCCAACCTGTTTGGCTATGTTTTTCGCTGTGCCTGGATAATCTCCGGTGATCATAATGATGCGGATTCCTGCACTGTAACATTCGCTGATCGCACCTGCCACCTCGGGTCGCACAGGGTCAGCCAGCCCGACCAGGCCGATGAAATTAAAATCAAAGTCGTGTTGCCCCTCCGGGAGGAAGTTGTCTTGGAATGCGGCCTGGGCCACGCCGATCACCCGCAGACCAAGGTCAGCCATTTCGTTGATTTCATGTTTCAACTCTTTTTCGCGGTCCGGTGTGAAATGGCATAGGTCGGCAATAGCCTCGGGGGCGCCTTTTGCTGCGATCATATAGTCATTTCCATCCTGCGCCCGCCACACATGCGACATGGCCAGCAATTTTTCGGAAAGGGGATATTCCCGCACTAATTCCCAGTCCTTGTGGATATGTTCTGTGTTCTCAAGTGTTCGCCCGCCCAGTTCTTTCATGGCCTTTTCCATTGGGTCGAAGGGGTCGTCAGGACTGGCCAGGATACTGTACTCGACAATTTGATGGAATGGTTCAGGCAGGAATATCTGTTTACCGTCCACGTCCAGTGTTTCGCTCCCGACCGCTAACTTGGTGACTGTCATCCGGTTGTGTGTCAGCGTCCCGGTCTTGTCCACGCATAGGACCGTGGCCGCCCCCAGCATCTCGACCGCGTGTACGCGTCGCGTTAGTACGTGTCGCAGCGAAATCCGCCACGCGCCCAGCGCCAGGAAGATGGTCAGGACGACCGGAAATTCCTCCGGCAGGGTCGCCATCGCCAGCGTAATCCCGGCGAGAAAACCATTCAACCAGTCGCCATGCGATAAGGAAAATACGACCACCACGATCACGCACATGCTGAGACCCACCACGGCGAAATTGCGGACGATCTTGCGGGTTTGTATCTGCAGGGCTGTATCCTCCGGCTCGAGGATCTGTAACGCCTTGCCTATCTTGCCAATCTCGGTTTGTATTCCCGTGCTCCGCACTTCGGCAACACCCTGGCCTTTGACCACCAGGGTCCCTGAATAAACGAACGGTAAGTCGTCGCCCCCGGGACGGTCCATTTCGATTTTTCCATCCCACGCTCGTTTGCGTACTGCCACCGATTCCCCGGTTAATAATGACTCATCCACAGTCACGTTATTTGCCGTAAGTAGGACTGCATCCGCAGGCACACGGTCGCCTTCCGACAGCAGGATGATATCTTCCCGCACCACCTCTCTCCCGGCGATGCGTTGCTGCTTGCCGTCGCGTATCACCAGCGCCCGTGGGCTCGATAGGTCCCGTAAAGCCTCCAGCGCCCGTTCGGTTTTTTGTTCTTGAAAAAAGGTGATGCCGATGATAACGACAACAAAACCCATCAGCATCAGGGCTTCTTCTCGGTCGCCCAGGAATAAGTAGAGCAGACCGCAGGCGATCAGCATCAGGAACATTGGTTCCTTCACAACTTCCAAAAGGATATGCAGGAAGGTGCGTTTTTTTCCGGACGGGAGTTCGTTATATCCATCCTCAGCCAGGTTTTCTAGAGCCTCTTGTTCGGTAAGACCTTGAAGGATGGTTTCATTAAAATTTACTTTCATCGGTTTATCCATTCCAGTGCGAGCCTTTCATCAATAAGAGTAGTAACGACTTTGCGTCTTAGTTCCTCGCGACGTTGTCCCCGAACGGAACGGAGGGGAAGCACTGCCTTGGGGAGGGTGCTCTTTCGGGAAGCATTGCGAAGCGCATCATCCCCGATGGGTATCGAGGGGATCCCGCAAGGCCCCTTTAGCGTCAGTCGTTCTGTAAATCACTTGAGTCTTCGTTGCCGTTTTTTCCTAAATGACCACTATGTTCTTTGGGAGTTGGCAGTAAACAATATTGAACCCGGCGCGCAAATAAGCGCCGTCTAATCACTGGATGCGTCATTGCCATCCTGGGACAACTATGCTGTTGGATTAAATTTTGGAGGCGGGAGCTGAGGCAGGAAAGTGGGCAGGATGGAATATACTGTCACTTTCAATGAGGTTGAAAATAATAGTATCAATGGGGATGTATTGTTATGCTTGGGCAATACAAGATCATCCTCGGAATCCTCAAAGGTGTCCAGGGATAGCCCCCCATCCTTGCTCAACTCGAGATACCCACAAGGATTCGCCGTGTTTACGCTGTCGGCTGCAAAATGGATGGCCAGGCCGCAAAAGCAAAAGATAATCACTAGGATATTGCATACTGGTTTCATGGAAAGCTTACCCATAACGCACGTGCTTTACGCCTTCTCCAAACAAAGAGATGATGTGGTTGTCTTCGATATGGTAGAAAACCTCTTTGCCTTCCCGTCGGGCGACCACCAGTTTCATCTGGCGCAGGCCGCGCAGATGGTGTGATACTGCTGATTCGCTGATACCAACCATTTCTGCCAGGACGTTTACGTTTAATTCCTGCGTGGTGAGCGCAAACAAGATGCGCACGCGGCTGGTGTCGCTGAAAGCTCGGAAAAGCTCCGCTACGTGCGCTGCGGTGTGCTCGTCAAGCACGGTAACGGGGAGAGGTTTTTCACTCATTAAACACCTGAGTATATGTTCATATGTATAATATAAACGAATTTTCCGCATTCGTCAACTGTTTTCAGGAGATAATAAATGGAGTTCTTCTCAAATCCAAAATTCATCAATTTCACTGCATTTCACTTTGAAATCCGGCTATTTAAACCTGAAAACTGGTAATAAATCCGTTGACTAAAAAATTGAATCGTGCGAGAATGCCTTTGAGAATAATTCATGCAGCCCAAACCCTCCATCCTTCTTGTTGACGACGAATCAGCCATCACTGATAACTTGTCCCCGTTCCTCAACCGCTCGGGCTTCACGGTTACAGTTGCCTCCAATGGCGAAGAAGCCTTGCAGAAAGTTGCCTCGGCTCACCCCGACCTGCTGGTCCTGGATGTGTTGATGCCCCGGCTGGACGGTCGCGAGGTTCTTCGCCGCCTCCGTCAGGCCGGCGATTGGACTCCCATCCTCCTGCTTACCCAGGTGGGGGAAGCAGGAGAACGCGCTATGGCTTTGGAGGAGGGTGCCGATGACTATCTCAACAAACCCTTCGATCCCCACGAGTTGGTCGCTCGTATCCGCGCGGTTTTACGGCGCGCCCGCCCCGGTCAGCCCCCCCTGTCAGCCGCCGTTCGACTCGCTTGCGGGGCATTGACCCTTGACCGGGCCTCCCACCGCGTCTGGCTGGAACAAGCTGAGCTTGCCCTTACCCCCAAATCCGTCATGCTCCTGGAATATATGATGACCCACCCGGATGAGCTCGTCTCCCGTGACCGCCTCCTCGACGTGGTTTGGGGTTGGGACTACCCGGTTGGCACTCGCGCTGTGGATACCCGCGTTGCGGAATTACGCCGAGCCTTGGGCGACGATCCCGCGCAGCCCCGTTTCATCGAAACCATTCCCGGGCAGGGCTATCGCTTCGTCGGCACGGTGGAATCGCGCCCATGAAAACCGGTCGCTGGTTGATTATCCTGGCACCTGCGCTTCTTGGAGGGGGGCTGGCGCTCTATTTTTTCCTCTCTTTCGATTTGACGCACGATCATATCGTCTACCTGCGCGCTGACCTGGGGACTCTTTCGTTGATTCTTGGTGTATTACTCTCCGGGTTGGCAACCTTGGTTTTCGCTTTGCTCGGCTGGTCCGGTAGGATCCGTTTGCAAGCCAGCGCAGCCGCGGCTGAGGATCGCCGCCGCTTCCTGCGCCGCCTCGATCACGAGCTGAAAAATCCACTCACTGCCATAAGAGCAGGCCTGGCAAACTTGGCCGAACTGCCTTCGGGAGAGGCCAGTCGCGAGGCGATGGCAAGCGTCGAGACCCAGGCGCTGCGATTGAGCCGCTTGTCCGCTGACTTGCGCAAGTTGGCTGAGCTGGAAGTCCGCCTGGTGGAGCATTCGCCGGTGGATGTCCCAGCCATGCTGCGCGATGCCTTTAGCATGGCTCAGGAGCAGCCGGGAGCGGCCGAACGTCATTTGAACCTTAGTATTCCCCAGGCTCCTTGGCCCTTGCCGAATGTCCGCGGCGACACCGATCTTTTACTGTTGGCAGTCCATAATCTGTTGCAAAATGCCCTTAAATTTAGCCGTCCTGGAGATACGCTGGAGTTGCGTGCCTTCGAGGATGGAACGGATATTGTTATCGAAGTGGCCGATACCGGTCCGGGTATCCCGGAGGACGAACAGTCCCATGTTTGGGAGGAATTGTATCGCGGTGAGGCTGGACGTAGCATCCCGGGCAGCGGGTTGGGATTGGCACTCGTACGGGCCATCGCCGAACGGCACAACGGTCGTGTTAATTTGCGCAGCCGCCTCGGTCAGGGGACGGTCTTCAGCCTGCGACTGCCAGTCGGCTGATGGCGTGTATTAGGGGGCCCTATTTATATAAAAATCCCTGTCACAGGTTGATATCACGCTATTTCGAAACTGTGACTTCCCCGTCACCCAATCGGGATATCGAAGTCATATAATGTGGAACATATCCAATCCAGATCAGGAGGCTCCATGAAATCCCGCATCCTTTCACCGCTTCTCATTCTTCTTTTCATCACAGCTTGCAATGGCACGATAGATGTAGGTATTGAACATTCCTCAACCGGTACGGCAACGCCTAATCCGACGGTCATTGACACCCTGTCTCCTGCCAATACTGTCTTACCTACGGTTACCCAATCTGCATCCGCCGCTACCCTATCCGTACCCACTGCCACCTTGGTCCCCGGCAATACCTCTATCCCTGCACCCACAATTACGGCGCTGGCCAACCCAGGATTGACAAATTATATTGATGACCGCAGCACACCCTCACAGGTGATTGTTTCTTTCTATAATGCCATCGACCGCAAGGAATATTCGCGAGCCTACGGTTATTGGGCTGATCCAGCCACCTCACTGGGCTCCTTTAATTCCTGGTCAAATGGATATGGCGATACAGCTTCGGTCGCCCTGGTCTTTGGTCAGCTCACGGGAGATCCGGGAATGAGCCAGGTATATTACACGGTCCCGGTGATATTGAAGGTCACCTCGAAGAACAACACGCAAGCCAATTATTCAGCCTGCTATGTGGTTCACGAGACAACCCCGGATGTCTTTGGAGCTCCACCCATATCCCCCATGAGCATAGCCCAGGGGTCGGCTCAACCCTCCGATATCAATGCTAGCAATGCCAGTGTCCTTGCTTCGGCTTGCAGCGGCTATCCCGCCGGAGGCAACCCCCCATTTTCTGCATCGAGCAATGGCCTCAATATCGATAAGAGCAATTTCGTCGATAACCGTAGTGGACCGGTTGAAACAGTCAGCTCTCTTTTAAATGCGATTAACTTGAAGCAATACGTACGGGCGTATTCATATTTCCAGGTCCCCGCCACGTTCCCTGGGTCCTACGACTCGTACGCGGCTGGATATACTGACACGCAGGCGATCACGGTCACTTTTGGCACCCCTCAGAGCGAGGGAGCAGCTGGCAGCCTGTATTTCAAAGTGCCCCTGGCTTTGAAGGTCAGCACCACTACGAACACCACGCAGACCTTTGTCGGTTGCTACACTCTCCGGCTTTCACAACCTGCAAATCAGACCACCCCGCCATTCCAACCTATGGGCATAGTTTCTGGTAAATTCACCCAGGTGGCGAATGGAACCGATGTAAATCCTCTGTTACCTACTGCCTGTAACTAGGTGATTGGAAAATAATCTAGTGTTGAAATGCATTTTAGGAGGTTCCATGAAATCCCGCATTTTGTCAGCCCTTTTCATTCTTGTGTTGGTCACATCCTGCAGCGGTACCCTGGAGGTCGGTCTTGAACACCCTGGTGTTGATGTTCCAACTCTGAATCCTACTTCCACCCCACTTCCGCTCCCGACCAATACCATGCTTCCAACGGCTTCGGTTGCAACCTCGCTCCCCACCGACGTGCCCGTTTCGCACACGGTCCAGGTCTTCCTGATTGCTGTCGGCGATAACGGTCTGACCGGATCCGCCGTCGGCTGTGGTGATAGTGCCGTCCCCGTCCAGGTGCAGACTCCCCCCACTTCGCAGGTTCTGCAGGCTGCCCTTGCAACGTTGCTGTCAATAAAAGACCAATTTTACGGTCAATCAGGCCTGTACAATGCGCTCTACCAATCAGACCTGCAGGTGGAATCCATCAACATCGTCGCCGGCAAGGCCAGTGTCTATCTGACTGGCACTCTCCTCATGGGCGGTGAATGTGACACTCCCCGCGTCCGCGCCCAGCTTGAACAGACCATCCTGCAGTTCCCAACCGTGACGGAAACCGACATCTTCATCAATGGGAAACCTTTGGCAGACGTCCTTTCCTTAAAAGGTTAGGATCGCACCCCAAAATCCTCAAGAATGGTTCATCCTCCCGCCGGTAACTAGGTGGGAGGTTTCGTTTGTTCATTCTCTCTAGTTTATAATGAGCGGATATTGGGACATCGACCAAAAAACTTCCCCAAACAATTACTTCCAGCCGTGAAAGGAGAAAATGCCATGCCGTCCTTTGGTGTTCATTCAGAAGTCGGTAAACTTCGCAAGGTCATTGTTCACCGGCCGGAATTAAGCCTCCAGCGCCTTACCCCCGCTAACTGCGCGGAATTGCTGTTTGACGATGTCCTTTGGGTGGAGCGTGCCCAGTTGGAACACGACCAGTTCGTGGAGGTAATGCGTGCCCATGGGGTGGAGGTGTTCTATGTGCTGGACTTGCTCACGGAGACCCTGCAAGCCAGCCAGGAGGCGAAGCGCCTCGTGATTGAGCAGGTCGCCACCGAATATACCGTCGGCTGGTCCTTGGTCGATGAGATTCGCACCTTCTTATCGGGTCTCACCCCTGAATTCCTCGCCAGGCATTTGATCGGTGGTCTCACCGCTGGCGAGTCCGGCATCGATTGGAAGAAATTTGGAAAGATCTCCCTGCATGCCGCCGCGCTGCAGGAAATGAACTCCTTCGTCCTGCCCCCGCTTCCCAATACCCTCTTCACCCGCGACTCGTCCTGCTGGATTTACGACGGCGTCTCCGTCAATCCAATGTACTGGCCGGCCCGCCGCCGCGAGTCGCTCAATATGTTCGTTATTTACCAATATCATCCCATGTTCAAGGACGCCGGTTTCGATTTTTGGTATCCCAATCCCACCGACGGCGAGTTCAATATGCAAAACCTTGGGCGTTCTTCCTTGGAAGGCGGTGATGTCCTTCCGATCGGGAACGGCACAGTCTTGATCGGAATGTCTGAACGCACCCAGGGTAGCATGATCGAACAGGTCGCCGAAGCGCTTTTCTCCAAAGGCAGTGCCGACCGTGTCATCGCCTGTGTGATGACCAAAGACCGTGCCCACATGCACCTCGACACGGTTTTCACCATGCTCGATCGTGACAAGGTCACCATTTATCCCAGGGTCGTCGACCAGGTCAGGGCCATCAGCCTGCGTCCCGGTAAAAAACCCGGCGACTTTCGCGTCACCCGCGAGAAAGACATGCTCTCAGCCGTCGCGGATGCTCTCAAAGTCCCGAAATTGAACGTGGTCAAGACCGGTGGCGACCAATACCAGATGGAGCGTGAGCAGTGGGACGATGCCAACAACACCATTGCTTTGGCACCTGGCGTGGTGGTTTCGTATGAACGCAA
>JADGQC010000119.1 GCA_017882125.1 Anaerolineales bacterium | reverse complement strand
TTCAATTCTCGTCAGCCTGCTCCTGACACGCGGGCTGGTACCCACATTGATCACAGAACTCACCCTGGGGTTGATTTATGCGGTTTGGCGAAAACACCCAAAACTGCTTTTCCTCACCATTGTCCTGCTCCTGAACATTGTCATCCAGCCGGCTTTATGGTTGACGGTCAGCGGATTGAGTGGGCGTTATCCCGTTCTCGTCGTCCTCTTTGCAGAGATGGTGGTTTGGGTGGTGGAAGCGGTTGGGATCTTCCTGGCCCTGCGCAGGAGGATCGGGTTCGGCGAAGCCTTATTGGTCAGCCTGGTCTTGAATGCAGCCAGTTTCGGAATTGGCTTGGTCCTTCCTTTATAATGCTGAAGCACGTGTCCGGTATTTCATGCCGCCCAAGGGTGCTATAATAATTGCACCACGCTGAAAGAGATTTTCAAAAAAATATTCGTGAAGGAGGGACCCTTGCCACCCGTAAATTATAAATACGAGAAGCGTCAAAAAGAGCTTGAAAAGAAAAAGAAAAAAGCAGAAAAAAACCGGCAGAAAGAGATTAAAAAGAACATTAAACCTGAAGAAAAAGTAATTCCCGGTCCGGAAAAATAGCAGAAAACAATGGGAAAATGGGATCAGATTTTGGCGGGCAACTTAGCCATGAGGATCCCATTTCTATTTATAAACGAATTTACTTGCAGTCTTAAGGGGATGATAACGACAGATTATTTTATATCTGATGTAATTATCTGGGGAAATGTTTATATTGATAAGAACAATCCAGGTTGATAAAAATGCTTCCGGTACGCCAGGTCGAAAAGTTCCTCGAGCATACTCCTGCAGACCTGCAGGAAATTGTACTGGAATTGAGGAATATCATCACCAGCGTCGCTCCGGATGCTGCCGAAGTGGTTCGCTGGGGATGATTAAGTTATTTTCATGAAGGCGCCGGGGGAATTGTGAGCGCTGGAATCTGCCGGATCGGGATCCACGCAGACCACATTCGATTGGCGATCGTTCATGACGCTTTTATCAAAGACTCCCATCATCTTTTTGTCGGAGATCAAAAATACAAAAGGGATGTAAAGATCGTTTCGTTTGATACAGCCCCGTGGGAAGACCTGAAGGAACTGATCACCAGTTCGGCCCAATTCAAAGCAAAATCCCTGCAGCTATAACAACACCCAATTTGCAACAAAAAAATCCTGGAATAATACATCCAGGATTTTTTTTGGCAATCAGTTAAATTAGGCGGTGATCAAAGTCACATTGCTGGCCTGGGGACCCTTCGGGCCCTGTTCCACTGTGAATTCGACCTTCTGGCCTTCTTCGAGGTTCTTGAAGCCTTCGCCTTGTATTGCGGAGAAGTGGACGAAGACGTCCGGGCCGCCTTCGCGGGTGATGAAACCATAGCCCTTGCTTCCATTGAACCATTTTACTGTGCCGATGATACGGTCTGACATTGCTTGCCTCCTTAGGCAAAAAAGAAGATTGGCGGACCCGGTTTTTCGCCATCAGAGCTATAACAAAAGACTCCCGGATTTGAACCCGTGAGCCTTTGTGGTTGCATTCCCAAAGCGAACTTACTGGTATCCTTAGTTGCCAAATATACCACGAGGATTAAAACAAGTCAATGAATTGGAAATATTCATTTACTCCACTGTTACGCTTTTGGCAAGGTTTCTGGGCTGGTCTACATCCAATCCACGGATGACCGCGATATGATAAGCCAGCAGCTGCAGGGGGATGACCGTTACCACCGGTGAAAGCATCCAGGGGCATTCGGGCACCCAAAGCACATGATCAGCCAGGGAGGCGACCAGCTCGTCCCCCTCGGTCGCCACGGCAATGACCGTGCCGCCGCGCGCCTTTGCCTGTTGAATTTGACTGATCATCTTATCGTGCCAGGGATCTTTGGGAGCGATACATACCACCGGCATATTTTCATCGATCAGGGCGATCGGACCATGTTTCATTTCGCCTGCCGGGTACCCCTCGGCATGTATATAGGAAATTTCTTTTAATTTTAAGGCGCCTTCATAAGCCACCGGCATGTTTATACCGCGCCCCAGGTACAGGCAGTCGCGCACGTCTTTAAGTTCCCAGGCTATCTTTTTCACTTCCTCTTCATGGGACAAAGCGCGTCCCACCACATCCGGGATGAGACGCAGGTCCGCAACCAGGGCGCGCCGAGTCTTCTCGCTTAAGGTGCCGCGCAGGTCGCCCAGCAAAATTGCAAGCATGTACTGGTCCACCAGTGGTGCTGTGAAAGCCTTGGTGGAAGCCACACCGATCTCGGGCCCGGTTTGCATCGAGATGGAGCCGTTTGAAACTCTCATCGCCTGCGAACCAACTGCGTTGACGATACTCCAAAGGATGGCTCCTTTTCGTCTCCCCTCTTCCATGGCTGCGAGCGTGTCTGCCGTCTCGCCAGATTGGCTGATGGCAAGCACCACGTCATGTTGGTCCACGATTGGATCGCTGTAGCGAAACTCGGAGGCAATCTCCATTTGGCATGGAATCCGGGTGATGCTCTCGATAAGCTGCCTGCCAACCATCCCGGCATAGGCTGCAGTACCGCAGGCTGTTATGGTAATTTTATGGATATTGCCGGCCAATTCAGGTGTCAAATTCAATTCCGGCAGGGAGATGCTCCCTTCAGTGAAGTCCACGCGCCCGGCGAGAGTTTCAGTGAGTGACCGGACCTGTTCATGGATCTCTTTTTGCATGAAGTGACGATACTCCCCTTTTTCGGCCGCCGCGGCATCCCAGGATATAAGGGTAACTTTGGGCGTTACTTGCGCGCCCTCCAGGGTTTCAACCTCCACGCCGGACCGGGTGACAACAGCCATCTGGCGCGATTCAAGGAAAATAACCTGGCGGGTATGTTCGAGTATGGCCGGGATATCCGAGGCGATAAAGTTTTCACCTTCCCCCATGCCGAGCACCAACCCCCCTGCATTCCCAATCCGGGCGCAGACGATCTTATCCGGTTCGTCGGCAGATAGCAGGACGATGGCGTGCGCTCCGGCGATTTCCCGGAAAGTCCGCCGGGCAGCCTCCACCAGGTCACACCCGGATGCCAGGTGATGTTCGACGAGATGGACGATCACCTCCGTATCGGTGTCAGAATTGAATTCAACGCCTTCGGCGGTCAATTCATCCCGCAGTTCCAGGAAGTTTTCGACGATCCCATTATGGACAACTACCACTCGTCCGGTGGCACCCAGGTGGGGGTGGGCATTTCGGGCTGAAGGTGCACCGTGTGTGGCCCAGCGGGTGTGGCCTACCCCCGGCGTCCCATGCAGTGGGGAACCATTCACCAGTTCGGTCAGGCGTGACAGCTTGCCTGCATCCCGCCGGATTTCAATCCTGCCATCCTGGATCACTGCCAGCCCGGCCGAGTCGTAGCCGCGGTACTCCAGCTTTTTTAGACCGTTTAAAACGATCGGCGTCGCATCCCGCGGCCCAATGTATCCAACAATTCCACACATGGGATTCCTCCGATATTTTAATCATTGCAAGAAGGAGTTATTCCTTTGAAGCAATCTTGTGATTAGGATAGATTGCTCACTCGCATCGTACCTTTGGCAGTCCATCGGTACGAGTGTGGTCAGTCTTGCAATGACATATTGCCGCTTCCCGCGTTTTGCCTTTCCGGTTACCCGGAGAGTGTTATGGGCGGGATTATGTTCGGAGGGAAAGAAGGCGGGGTTGTGGCAACCCCGGAGGGCATCCGCTGATCACTCGATTTTTTCCCGGCATGCTTTCGCCAGGATTGGCTCTGCTGTGAGGCAGAGAACCCTCATCCTCGTCATCTTCTGCGGGGAGGTTCGGTTCCCATGCTGAAGACCATGCGCTGACTTTCCCAATATTTGAATTTTTGCTCCTTATCAAGGACATCGGCGGGATTATATCTCAATTTAGCAAAAAAAATCACGGCCCCTACAAAAGTATATGGCTTTGTGGCATTTCGGTCGAACCCGGATATATTAGTCTTTTACTTTGGATCAGATATTGGCAATGGTGTGATAATTCCCATATGGAGTGGTTTTCATGCTTGACTCAACTCTCCCATCGGCCGGAATTATTTCCTGATAATGTGCTTAATTTCAGGGAATAAGTGGTAATAAAAAAACAGGTCTTCTTGTGCGGCATAGGGTCAATACCTGTTCTGCACAGAAGACCTGGCTGTCGATAAGCATGAAACTCGAGCTACTTGGTCAGTTCAAGTACTGGGGGTGTTATATAGCCTCCGTTGAGGGCGCCAAGGTAATTAACTGAAAAGTCTATAGCACCGCTGAGATCCACGGTAGCTCCAATGACCTGGGATTGCCATGCGGTTCCGTTAAAGTCACCATTCAGGCTGACATCTGAATTCGGCGCAAAAATTGTGCCGGAAATGGTGGAATTTGCAGAACCATTTAATATAATAGGACTTGAATTTGGCCTTGGCAAATAAATGATGATCCCGTTTAGAGGATCAGCACCAGGATTATTCGCATCCGCAGCAGCAGACAAATTAAATTCAGCGTTACCGTTCCAATGAATACCATTATTAATCATCACTATATGAACATTCTGTCCATTGAGTACTTTATTTGGCTGCTTAAAAGCTCCGGTGACGCAATATGTTTTCCCTTCTACCATTCTATAGACCGGCACACCACCTTCAACGGCATCTAAACCAAAATCATCCGGGAAGTTATTTCCAGTTTCATTACACACATATCCATCCGTTTGTCCTGCATCCTTCGGATACCAATAATCTGGGAGAGGGCAGGGGATTTGGGTCGCTCCGGTAATGGGAGTGGGGGAGTAACCATTTGGATAGTTAACACCCCCTACTGCAGTGACACCGAACCCATGCGAGATGACCAGATTGCTGATTTTGTTTATCAGTATCGCTTCAGCATCATCCGAGTTGGAGAATACTCCGCCATTGATCAAAACTGAATTCGAATTGCCTGTAGAATTGATGGTCTTTTTACCATGGCAAGCCATGGCAGCGATCGCATTTCCAGATGCAAACTGAGTATAACTACCCTTCTTTGCCTTTGCAATGGCCTCGACGCAGTTGTGCACCTGGCTGATCCCGATGATCGAACCGAAGAAAGTATTTACATTGGAATGGATGATGACCTGGACATAATCATTATTACCGACATACGTGCCGTTCGAACCGTTGCAGCTTGCAGCGGGGGGATGATTTACCGCCACGGACCCACCGTTACTTGGGAAACCATTACTGCTTGCACGTACCATGCCAATGGAATCAACATTGGTACAGCACGTGCCATTATCATCTCCTTTTACGATGGATAAGGCTGCCGCCAGGGCGGAATTGTCGGCTGCGCTTTGGGCGGCGCGACGGTCGCCGAATGCATTGCCCGCGTCAATTGCCAGGGCGGTTATACCGATCAGTCCGATAATGGCGAAGACGATCAGGACGATCGCCTGGCCCGAACTTTTTTGTTTTGATAACATGAGTGCCTCCCAATTATTACATACTTTCTAAAAAAGCATTCAGGGCGCCGGACAGGCTGGAGTCAGGATGGTGCTTGTGGCAGACGCCCGTATGTGGATTGTTGCGCCAGTGACGAGGTTGATCAGTGCCGTTGAGACCGGATAGTCATAGGTGATCGAGACCTTAAGGGGTTTGCCGGCGCAGACAGGGGCAAGCGGGGGAGTGACGAGGATATGAACAGTGGCTGGATCTAACAGGTTGACCGGAGCTGCGGAAGAATTTCGCACACGCGTCGCGATATCGCCGGTGGGGTTGATGGATCCATATAGTGCGCCTTCCTGGGCTGCATCGCGGATGGCTACATAGGAAAAGAAGCCAAGACCAAAATCTACTGTCCCGGACAACAGCAATAACAGGACCATCAGCGTAAGTCCCAATTCGACCAGACTCTGACCTTTTTGATTTTTATGGGTTAATCGATGTATTCTATCCATATGATTTTCACTTTACTTGCCAGGAACCAGTTGATACGATTGGGCAATAAGAGGCTTGGAAGTAGAGAGTAGCGTTAAAGTTTTTTCCATAGATGGAGAATGGTGCCGGGAATGAGAATACTAAGGAATGGGTTCCGGGGATCATTGTTTTTCCTTGTCCCAGGATGGAGAGCGTAGTCGGGTCTTCATTGCCAGTAAACAGGGAAGTGGTGTCGAGGGTTACACTGGTAAGATTGCCGCCATCCCAAAATACTACCAAGCGATCAATGACCTGGTTAGTGGTGGATGTATTCGTCACACCCCACGAAACCGTTTCAGGATAAGAATTATTATACGTAGGGACGGCATGTGTGATGGTGCAGGTAGGCGGGGGACTGTTTGTAGCCGACAAGGTGGACGAAAGATATAGACTTGCACCGGTTTGAGCATTGGTTACTGATCCCGCTGGATTTGTGTAAGTGCCATTATTCTTAACGGTCACTTGCACTGTCACTGTGCAGGAGGTAAACAATCCCTTGCTAAGAGTCCCCCCCGTCAGCTTGAATGAACCCCCCCCTGCCACGCCAGTTACAACGCCGCCACATTGAGGTGTAGCTGGCACACTTGCCAGCTCCAACCCGGCCGGGAATGTATCTGTAAACGATAGGCCCGTCAATGCAAGGCTGGTATTCACATTGGTTATGAAGAAGGTCAGTGTGCTTGTTTCATTCTTCTTAATTTCAAAAGGGGAGAAAGACTGATTGACAGTAGGTGGCGCTACAGTATTTTTGGGGTTTACTGTGAGGGTAGCAGTCGCCGTGTTCCCGACAAGGGCACCGGAAGTGACGGGTCCGCTCGTATTTGTAAAACCCCCAAAAGCCGCCGTAGTCACCCGTATGCTAACGGTACACGATCCCCCGGCGGGGACTGATCCACCCGTCAGGGTGACCGAACCTGAAGCATCGCTCACCGTCCCACCACACTGGGGGGAGGGGACACTCACTGAGGTCATGAGAGAAGGTAAGGTAGGGAAGGTATCCGTGAATCCCACCCCGGTTAATATAACGCTGGCATTCGGATTGGTGATTGTGAACTTCAAGGTGGTATTCGATCCCTCCAGGATCGGGTTGGGAAGAAAGGCCTTAGTAATGATGGGAGCAAGCGGAGCTGGCGGTGACCCAACCGTCAGGTCAGCATAGCTGGGACTGCCCGTGCCGCCATTTGAGGAGGAAACCATTCCGGAATCATTATGGTAAATTTTTACAATGGAAGCAGTCACACTGATACTTACGCTGCACGATCCCCCCGCGGCGATCGTCCCACCGGTTAAAGTGACCGAACCTGAAGTGGAGCTTATCACGCCACCACATGTGGAGGCGGGGACACTCACCGCGGTCATGTCGGGGGGGAAAGTGTCCGTGAACCCCACCCCGATTAATGAATCGCTGGCGTTCGGATTTGTAATTGTGAATTGAAGGGTGGTTGTCCCCCCGGGGGATATCTGGGCGGGAATAAACGACTTGCTGATATTTGGAGGAAGGATGATCGACCCAGACGATCCTATGATCTCACCGGTCACCTCAACCTTGCCCAGGATTGTGCGGTAACTCGATGAACTTAAAATTAATGGGCGAAGAATAAAGATGAAACCGTCGGGAAATATGACGGGAGCCCATGCAGCCGTCACGGTGACTTTGATCGCGCCGCCGGAAATGATATCGTCCATCGTCGGCGAGCATAAGATCGGTGGAATGAATGATGGGTTGGCATTCCTAGTATTATCATATTGTATTTGGATATCCGTAATGGCGCCCAAGAAGTCAACGCGTGTCGCGGCACCTCTGATCCCATCACAGTTCTTGTACTGG
>JADGQC010000118.1 GCA_017882125.1 Anaerolineales bacterium | reverse complement strand
CGACCAGAAATGGATCGACCGGATGACCCTGGCCGAAGCCAAACAATACCTGGCCGCAGGAACGCATTTTGCCAAAGGCTCAATGGCTCCCAAGATCCAGGCCATTATCTGGTTCCTGGAGGCCAACCCAAAAAGCAAGGCGCTCATCACCAACCCGGAGAATATCGGCCGCGCCCTCAAAGGCGAGACCGGCACATGGGTCGTGCCGTAGTTTTTTTAAGATATTATGTCGTGATAGAATGAAAGATGTTTAGACAACTTCGTTTCCAGCTTTACGGTTATCTTTGAAAATCCTGACTTTTGCTCCTGTCTTCCAAAGAGTTTCTATGCTAGAAATTTTTCTGCCCCACCCTAATATCGTGAGAAGTTGGTAGAGAAAAATGGTTTACTGCTTCGTACCTAAATAGATGAACTTTTCTGGAGCAAGAATCTCGGAAATAACATGAATTAGGTTCAGATATTTACGCAGTACCATGTAGAACGCACAGATCGTTTTTACACGCTAAAACTATTAGGAAAGGAGATTCTCGTGGCCCCATCAAAACAAACCGGATACACTCATAAACGAAAGATGCTGCATGAGGTTACCTTAGATGTAGTAGCAACAGCAATGGGCAGGGAACCAGCCGACCTGATCATCAAAAATGGCCGTCTGGTCAATGTCAATATCGGTCGTATTCAGGATGGCATTACCGTGGCTGTCCGGCATGGGATCATCGCCTATGTAGGGAAAGGTGATCATATCGTGGCCGATGAACACACCAAAGTGGTGGATGCCTCCGGACGTTTTCTTGTACCGGGTTTTATTGATACGCATGACCATGTTGAGAGCAGCATGGTGGACGTAGTCAGCTTCGCAGAGGCAGTCCTTCCGCACGGTACCACCACAATCGCCTGTGATAACCATGAAATTACCAATGTTTTTGGAATCAGAGCTGTTGAATTATTCCACAAGGCTGCCCAAGGCTTACCCCTGAAGGTTTTGGTGGCCATGCCCGTATGCGTGCCCTCCATTCCCGGTTTTGAAGACGCGGGTGCGATCATCACTGCCAAAGAGGTTAGTGAGGCTTACCTGCAGGGCTGGGCTCAGGTTCAGGGCGAACAGATGAATTTTCCAGGGGTAATCTATGGCGACCCGCACGTGCATGCCATCACGGCAGCATCGTTAAAATCCGGGAATGTGCTAACCGGGCATTACGCCAGCCTGGAACTTGAAAAAGGTCTTCCGGCTTTTATCGCGGCCGGAATCACGGCATGTCATGAAGCCACCACTGCAGAAGCTGCCATGCGCCGGGCTGAACTGGGATGCTACCCGCAGCAGCGGTATGGTACAGCCTGGCTGGATATGCCCAACACCATCAAAGCCATCACCGAGAATCCGGGACTGGACACACGTTTCTTTACAATGGTCACCGACGATGTAACCCCAGCCTCAATTGTTGAACAAGGTCACCTCAGCCGGGTAGTACGCGATGCCATTAAACAGGGTGTTTCGCCCCTCCTGGCAATTCAGATGGTAACGCTCAACGCGGCACAACTGCTTGAGAAATCGCGCTGGATCGGTACCATTTCGCCAGGCCGCGCGGCTGATATTCTAATTGTCAGTGATCTGGTGGACATGATCATCGACCAGGTTTTTGCCGACGGTGTGCTGGTGGCTGAGGACGGCAAGTTGGTCATGGAGTTCACCCACTACAACTACCCGGATTGGGCATTAAAATCCATGCACCTGCCGCAACTTTCAGAAGCAGATTTCCGTATTCCAGCCGAGAAGAAGGTTAAAGTGCGGGTGATGCGGATATTCCCCGGCATGGTTCATACCACCGAAGAGTTTTTTGAAATCGAACCTGTTAATGGCATTCTCCAGGCAGATCCCACACGGGATCTCGTAAAGGTGGCGAATTTCTACCGCCACGAACCGCGGCCGGAAGTTATCAAAACCAGAGGTCTTGGTTTTGCGACTGGCCTGCAATTCAAACCCAATTGCGCCTTCGCTTCGACTGTTTCGCACGATTGTCACAACCTGCAAGTCATTGGTAACAGTGACAAGGCCATGGCTCTGGCTGCAAACGAATTAATCCGTGCAGGTGGGGGACATTGCATCGTTGTGGACGGCAAGGTGGAGGCGGTGATGCCCTTGCCTCTCGGCGGGTTGATGTCGCTTGACTCGGTTGAGGTCGTTTCACGACAACTCAAGAAAATCGAAGATGGACTGAAGAAAGCGGGCTGCTTGCATGATTCAGTCGAAATGACGATCAGCCTGTTGGGCTTGATCGTCCTGGAAGAACTGCACCTTTCCAACCAGGGCCTGGTTGAATTGAAACCAGGCCAGCTGCCCAGGTTTGTAGACCTGGTAGTAGCGGAATAGAAGATGCTTCGAAAGGAGGCCTCAGCAATAAAATATCCTTAAATGATATGTTTCCTTCACAATATACTTTTAACCCCATAAATATCCTATTCCTATCGAGGAGGAAGTAGCATGCGCACAAAAGTTTTTAAAATCACCTTACTAGCAATGGTCCTGGTGATCGCCGCGACTGCCTGCGGCTCCCCGGCAACTGCCACCCCGGCTCCTGCCACCCAACCGCCCGTCACCCAACCGACCGCCGTCCCACCGACCGCTATCCCACCGACCGCTGTCCCAACTGTTGCCAAGACTTTCACCATTGGCATGGTCTTGGTCGGCCCCTACAATGATTCGGGCTGGAGCCAGGCTGGTTACGAAGGCGGCCAGTATGCGGTATCCAAGATTCCGAATACCAAGCTGATCTATGTTGACCTCGGTTTCACCCACCAGGGCGTCACTCCGGCTCAATTAGCGGAGCAGTTACTGGCACAAGGCGCCAATATGATCATCTTCAACTCGGATGATTTCAAGGATGACTCCAATACCTTCGCCAAGGCTCATCCGGATATCCCCACCATCATGTTCTCAGGGGATCAATCCTGGGTCGCGGGTCAGGCTTACCTGAACTTTCCCAATATGGTCAACATTATGCCGCGCGCAGAATACGCGAAGATGATCGCCGGCTGTGCGGCTGCCCTGACCACTCAGACAGGCAAGATCGGCTACCTGGGTCCACTGATCAACCCTGAGACCCGCCGTTTGGCATCCTCGGCATACCTGGGCGCCAAGTATTGCTGGACCACCTACCTGAAGAAAGATCCCGCCAGCCTGAAATTCAAGGTCACCTGGATTGGTTATTGGTTTAACGAGCCTGGTACGACGCTTGATCCGACCAAGGTAGCGGATGATTTCTACAGCAGTGGCTATGATGTGGTCATGTCGGGCATCGACACCACCGAGGCATTGACCGAGGCAAAGAAGTTGCACGATGCCGGTCAGAAGGTTTGGGCCGTTTCCTACGACTACAGGAATAACTGCAGCACGGCTCCGGATGCCTGCCTGGGCGTTCCCTACTTCAACTGGGGTCCTGAAGTCATGGTCCAAGTTCAGAAGGCTATTGCTGGCACCTTCAAACAGGACTGGGTATGGATGGCGCCGGATTGGACGAATATCAATAATCCGGATACCAGCGCAACCGGTTTCATCAACGGCCAGGCGCTTAGTAGTGATGCCGCCGCCAAGGTCACCCAGCTCATTAGCGAAATGGCGAGCGGGTTGAACCTGTGGACTGGTCCGATTAATTTACAGGATGGCAAGGTCTACCTGACGGCTGGTACGGTTGCCACCGATCAGCAGATCTGGTACCTGCCGCAATTGCTTCAAGGCATGGAAGGCCAGAGCGTTTTACCGTAACTCTATTCAAATCTTGGGGGAAGGCAGATGCCTTCCCCCAAGATTTTTTTGGTGCCACGAACATCCTTTTTCTACTTCTTGTATAAAAAGGTTAACTTTCCCGTACCGACAGGCCCGGAAACAACAGGATTAGGGTTCAGTTATTTACGCAGTACTCTGCAGGATGACTCAACATTAAGGAAAGAATAATGAATGTTGAACTAAAGGACATCCAGAAGACGTTCGGTATGGTGCATGCCAATGGGGGCATCAGTTTGAAGATTCCAGCAGGGACGATCCAGGGCATCTTGGGGGAAAATGGCGCTGGCAAGAGCACCCTGATGAAGATATTATCCGGTTTTATTCGGCCAGACCAGGGCGAGATTCTGCTCGATGGCCACACGGTTTCGATTCATTCACCGGCGGATGCCATTCGGCTAGGAGTGGGCATGCTCCACCAGGATCCTCTCGATTTTCCTCCGTTGCGGGTGATCGAAAATTTTATCCTAGGCAGTGCCGGGGGTCTCCTGCCTGATCAAGGTGCAGTGTTACGGGATTTCAAGAAGCTGGCCGGGCAGTTCGGTTTCTCGCTCGACCCGGAGGCATATGTTGATTCGCTCACGGTCGGGGAGCGTCAACAATTGGAAATCCTGCGCCTGATCTGGCTGGGGGCGAGCGTCATGATCTTCGACGAGCCCACCACCGGCATCAGCACAGCACAGAAAATGAAACTGTTCGCTGCCCTGTGCCTGCTCGCCGAGCAGGGCAAGACGGTTTTGTTCGTCTCGCACAAGCTGGATGATGTAGAAGGACTGTGCAGCCGCGTCGCCGTCCTGCGCCAGGGGTACTTGGTGGGGGAGGCCAAACAACCTTACAGCACGAAAAAGCTGGTAGAGATGATGTTCGGCAAGACCATCTCGGTAGGCGGGCGTAAACCCTGCAGGGCGGATAAGGTGACCGTCAACCTGTCCAAACTTAGGGTCGAAGATTACCGGCTGAAGGTCCGGGATGTGAACCTGGACGTTCACTGCGGTGAGGTGATCGGCCTGGCAGGTATGGAAGGCAGCGGCCAGGGATTGTTTTTAAGGGCCGTGGGTGGGATGACCCACACGGTGGGCGGAAAAATCCTAATCGACGGTCGTGACCTGACCGGCCGGTCGTACCAGACTTTCAAGAAACACGGCGTAGCATTCCTGCCGGCGGCGCGCCTGGAGGAGGGTCTGGTGCCCGGTTTGACCCTGACCGAGCATTTCATCCTGGCCGAGGAGGCCAAGGGCTTCTTCATCAATTGGGACAAGGGCCGCCTGCTGGCGCAGGAGCGCATCAAGGAATTCGACGTGCGCGGCATACCAGCGAACACGGTCGAGTCGCTTTCGGGTGGGAACCAGCAGCGGGCTTTGCTGGCGCTGTTACGGGACTCGCTGAACTTGCTCCTGCTCGAGCATCCCACCCGAGGCCTGGACATTGAGTCTGTCATTTATATCTGGAACAAGCTCAAAGAGCGCTGCCAGAAGGGGACAGCTATCCTGTTCGTCTCGTCCGATTTGGAGGAGATCCTGCAATACAGCGACCAGGTGCTGGTGTTTTTTAGTGGCAAGGTAACACCTCCTCTGGACGCCTCAACTTTAACTACCGAAAAACTTGGGGAGCTGATCGGTGGTAAGGGTTGGCCAGAATCAACGGATGAGGGAAAGCTTGCATGAATAAAATCAGATGGCTCAATTTCGGTTTTCAAATCGGAGCAGTAATCCTGGCACTACTTTTTACCACGGTCGTTCTGCTGATGGCCGGCGCGCCTCCGCTCCAAGCCTATTTATACATCATAAAAGGTGCCTTAAGTTCAATTACCAACATCAGCAATGTTTTATCAGCATGGGCACCCTTGCTGTTGACCACCTCCGGCGTGTTAATCACCTTTGCGGCAGGCTTGTGGAATATCGGCATCGAAGGTCAGATCATGGTTGGTGCCATTTTCACAACCGGCGCTTTGCGCTTATTGCAAAACAGTACGGTTCCCTCCGGGTGGATCCTGCTCATCGGTTTCCTGGCTGGAATGGCAGGCGGAGCCTTGTGGGCGGCACTCGCGGGTGTGCTGAAAACATTCGGTGGGGTTAACGAAATTTTTGGGGGACTGGGACTTAATTTTGTGGCAACGGCTTTTGCCCTTTATTTGATCATCGGTCCGTGGAAAAGGCCAGGGATTGCTTCGACGAGCGGGACTTTGATGTTTCCGGATAAGCTTTGGCTGCCGACCTTGCCAAAAGTGCAATTCAGCGTCTGGGCCCTGGGGTTGGGCATCCTTGTCGTTATCCTCGTCTACTTCCTCCTGCGCGGAACTCATTTCGGTCTACGACTGAAAGCAATCGGTAAGAATTCGAAAGCCGCCTTATTGATGGGCGTGCCAACCTGGCAATACGTCATGTTCGCCTTCCTGCTGTGCGGGGTCTTTGCCGGCTTGGCGGGTGCGATCCAGGTCACCTCCGTTTATCACCGCCTCACACCAGCAATATCAAGCGGGTATGGCTTTCTAGGCCTGATGGTGGCCATGCTGATTAATTACCAGGCGATCTGGGCGGCGCCGGTTGCCCTGTTCTTCGCGGCCTTGAATATTGGTGGCATTCAACTGCCAATCGTGCTGAAATTGGACTCCTCTCTTTCGGGCGTCTTGCAGGGAATTCTCGTCCTGTTTGTCTTGCTGGTCGAGGGCGCCCGCCAGCGCCTATTTAGGAAACGGTAGGGAACGACTATGAATTCTTCGAGTGTCCTATTAGGCCTGGCGGGGGTTTTGTACGGAGCCGCGCCGATCATGTTCGCCGTTATCGGCGAGACGATCACCGAACGAGCCGGCATCATCAACCTTTCTATGAACGGGACGATCCTGCTCTCGGCAATGGGTGGCTTTGCCGTAGCAGTCGGGACCGGCAGCATCGTTATGGGTTTTCTAGCCGGGGCGTTGATCGGCGCCCTGGTGGCGCTCGTCGTCGCTTTCAGTAGTATTACCCTCAAGCAGTCCCAAGTGGCTGTGGGTTTCGTGCTGGCCCTGCTCTGCCGGGATCTCTCGTATTTCTTAGGCCATGCGTATATCAGTAAAGCCGGGCCTCGATTGATCACCATCCCCCTTCCAGCCTTGAGCGGAATCCCTATCCTGGGAACGTTATTTTTTAAGCAGGATGTGATGACCTACCTCAGTTTTGTCATCATCTTCCTGGTTTGGTTCTGGATCTTCCGGACCCGGCCAGGTTTGATGCTGCGTGGCATCGGCGAGCGCCCGGCGGCGGCCTTCGTGCGGGGCGCCAACGTCAACCGCCTCCGGTATCTTTACACCATCATTGGCGGGGCAGTTGCAGGACTGGCCGGTCCGACCTTTTCTTTGAGTGTAAAAGCAGGTTGGGCGGGACCACTTTCCGGTTTGGACGGGTACGGCTGGATTGCCCTGTCCATCACCATCTTCGGCGGCTGGAATCCGTTCCGGGCTGCGCTGGGCGTATACCTCTTCTCTTTCCTGCAGTGGCTTGGTCTGGTTCTCCAACCGTTCCTACCCAGCATTCCTACCCAAGTGCTTCAAGTGGCGCCTTTTCCATTGATGATCCTGACCCTGCTGCTGGTCAATATCAGCGACGCCGAATGGGTGACGCGCATGCTGGCTGCCATGCCGGAAAGGCCTCGCCGCTGGATGATGAAATTGCTGCGGACGTTGCGGGCCTCGCCGCCCGCCTCGCTAGGTGTGCCGTTTGAGTCTGAATGAGTTCATAGGGCGACTTGTCAAGTCGCCCTACGTTATAATGGGGCCATGGCCAATTTTATTGGATACCGTTGTTCGCTCTGTAATGCTGAATACCTGCCAGGCCAGGTGACTTACACTTGTCCCAAGGACGGGGGCAACCTGGATGTGGTGCTGGATTACGACGCCATCAAGCAGAAATTCCAACCCGGAGACCTGACTTCGCGCGCGGAGGACTCGCTCTGGCGCTATTTACCGCTTTTACCGGTCCCCGACCCGGGTGGTGAAGAGACTCCCATCCGGGCCGCAGGATGGACGCCGGTCTTCACGCTGGAGCGCTTGGCGGAGAAACTCGGCCTTGAGCATGTTTGGCTCAAGGAC
>JADGQC010000117.1 GCA_017882125.1 Anaerolineales bacterium | reverse complement strand
ATTTGATCTTCCACCATATGCTTACGGGTAATCTGATACTCATCACCGTTCATATTTGTTGCAAGTCCAATCACGCAAATTTGATAAAAATCATATCCTGGTTTGAAGACGCCTGGCGATCTGCCGGTCCACTTTACCCATTGGGTAATCATCCAATTCAGCCGGAGGAACCCACGCCAACCCGGAGGCTTCAAGCGGACGTGGTTTGCCACCGGTCAATTCACACACAAAAGCGTGCAGCGTGATCCGGAAATGGGTATAAGCGTGTTTATAGATGCCAAATTCTTCGCCTACACAAATACTGGCTCCAAGCTCTTCCCGGATTTCCCGGACGAGGCAAGCCTCCAAGCTTTCGCCTTTCTCCACTTTACCTCCGGGGAATTCCCACATGCCGCCCAGCAAGCCTTTCGAAGGGCGTTTTGCCAGCAGGATTTTGTTTTTTCTCCTGATGACCGCTGCGGTGACCACATAATGAGGGACCTTCAATTTGGGTTTCATTACCGGGCGCTGCTCCTGGAGACCGAGCGCCCGCGCTTCACATATCCTCCTGAGCGGACAAAGAGGGCAAGCTGGATTATGCGGCAGACAAATTGTGGCACCCAGGTCCATAAGTGCCTGGTTATAATCACCGGCTCGCCCTTTGGGCATGTGCTTTTCAGCCAGCCCCCATAAGGTTTTCTCTCCAGTTGAGGAGTCAGCAGGTTCGGCGACATTAAACACCCTTGAATATACCCGCCGTAAATTTCCATCCAGTGCGGCTGAATCCAGCCCAAAAGCCATCGAGGCAACTGCTCCTGCCGTGTACCGTCCGATCCCCGGTAATTTCCGTAACTCGATCAAATCACGGGGAATTTCACCGCCATAATTTTCAACCACCATCCTGGCAGCTTTTAATAAATTTCGCGCCCTGCTGTAATATCCAAGCCCTTCCCATATGGATAGCACTTCCTGTTCGGATGCCGCTGCCAACTCCTTTACCCCGGGGAACCGTATCATCCAGCGTCCGTAATACGGAATAACCGTCTCAACCCGGGTTTGTTGGAGCATGATCTCCGAGATCCAAACTGCGTATGGATCAGGGTGGCCGCGCCAGGGAAGATCCCGGCGGTGACGGGAATACCATTCGAGAATTTTTCGGGAAAATTGGCTCATAAAAACAAAATACGAAGGAACAAAAGGAAATTTCCTTTATTTATGTCCCTTCGCACATTTTACCCCTCGGGTGCAATATGATGTGGATATTAAAATTGGAACCCGGTACGTGCCGGTATAACCTTATATGAAAAATTCTGAACCAGGGCGAAAAGTTTGTCCTGCAGTTGAGCCCAGCTATCCGAATTCAAAGCCCTTTGCACATCGGGCAGACCTTCAGCCAAAATGCTAACTTGGATCTGGGGATACTCTCCAAAGACAGTCGCCCAGGCTTCTGCAGGCTGAAGGCCCAATCTCTGGACCCCTGGTACGAATTCATTGATCACGAACTCAAAATAATCCTGTTCATGGTCCGGGGCAATGTCCCAGGTCATGATGAGTTTAACTGCCATTCTTACTGCTCCTTGCCAAATCTACCATCGTGAAGCAGCCAAAGTGCGGGATAAAATGACCACTGGCTTCCAGGCTTTTCCTTACTATCCAGGAATTGGTCAGTTCGTTAAAAGAAAGGTACACGACGCTGCTACTCCCTTTGGTAATCCAGAACGATCACCTTCGTCTCGTCCGGGAGGGAGGATTTGGAGACTTTAAGTGTGGGCATCGTCTCGGCTTCATGCAGACCCATTTCCTTCATAAACTTGTCCAACTTATCGAGCGGGACTTTCGCCTCAGGGGAAAAGAAATGCATCGGGATGACGACGTTCGGCTCGAGCAGGCTGACCACTTCCGCGGCTTTGGCGGCATTCAGCCCGCTTCCGCCTCCCACTGGAACAAGCGCAACATGTACCGTGCCCAGGGCTTCAATTTCGGTCTGCGTTGGCACAGAGCGCAGGTCACCCAAATGTGCCACGGTGATGCCCATATAATCGAATACGTATAAGGTATTGCGGGGTTTATCGGCAGCTGATTTTTTGTTGGAAATATCCGTTTGCACGCCGGTAATAAACACGCCGCCGATTTCGAATTCTCCCGGACCGGTAATCGCGTGACTATAGCCTTTCACCATGCTCAGGCAGTTATGACCCGGCGCATCGTGGCTGGAAGTTACAATATCCGCTTTTAGTTTAAGGGGTTCGTACCCAACTGTTTCCGCATCGAAAGGATCGGTGACAACCGTCGCCATGCTTCTCTCGGTCAGCCGAAAACAGGAATGTCCATACCAAGTAATCTCCATAAGAAGTCTCCGTGAGGGCTATTATACTCGTATAATAAATGGGATGGAAAATGTGCTCAAACCACGCTGCACTTCCGGGTCATCGGTGACCCGCATGGAGGATGGCTGGCGCCTGGAGATCCCCGCCGGAGGTCGTGACACTTACCGGCTTGCCCAGCTCGATGACTACGTGGTATTGTCCCGTAGATCGTTCCACCACGCACCTCCCTGGACCATCAGCCTGCAGGCAAAGGTCTCAGCCCCGGATCTCCCCGGCACGTGGGGTTTTGGGCTTTGGAACGATCCATTTGGCTTTTCGCTTGGGTTTGGACGGACCGAAGGGCGGCTGCCTGTCCTGCCTAATGCTGCCTGGTTTTTTCATGCATCCCCTCCGAACTGGTTGTCATTTCGTGACGGCATCCCTGCCCGAGGTTTTTTTGCAGGGAGCATCAACTCACCGCATATCCCCTCCCTCCTGCTTGCACCGGCGCTGCTTGCATTGCCCTTGCTTGTTATAAGGCCCGTCTCCCGCCTTCTTCGGAAATTGGCAGCCAGGGTCGTGCGTCAGGATGCGGTTGAAATTTTGGTGGATGTCACCCAATATCACGAATACTCGGTTTCATGGCTACGCGAAAAATGTATATTTCACATCGATGGGAAGCCCATGCTGGAAACCCCCGTTTCCCCACACCCGCCCCTCGGGCTGGTTTTTTGGATCGATAACCAGTTTGCCACCTGGGATCCAAAAGGACGCCTCGCCTACGGAACGTTGGACAATCACGCCTCAATTTTGGATATAAAATCCATCGAAATCGACCATTGAAGATTGTATATTATTATATATTGGGGAAACTATCGAACGGGTAAATCGTCTGCGTTTATCAGGCGAAAATTTCCAAAGCAACCAACCCCTTTTTGAAGACCCCGAGGCCGTGACAACCACCGCAGATTCTTATTCTTTTGGCAATATTTCAGGGGAAAAAGTCGACTGGTTTACCTCGATATTCGCCGCCTTGAGGAAATTCATGGCGTTATCGTCCGTGCGGTAAGCAACACTGAAGACCAGGCGGGTAATACCGGCATTGATCAATGCCTTGGTGCAATTTATGCAGGGTAGATGGGTGACATAGCAGGTGGCACCTTTTGTCGAAACCCCGTGCAACGCACCCTGGATGATCGCATTCGTTTCTGCATGGATGGTACGGATACAATGCCCGTCCACCATTAAATGTCCTGCTTCATCACAATGCGGCTGCCCGACCGGTGAACCATTAAACCCGGTGGTCAGGATGCGTTTATCAAGCACCAATACACAACCCACAAAAGCCCGATCACAGGTGCTGCGCTCGGATACGGCATACGCGATCTTCATAAAATAAGAATCCCAGTCAGGGCGCATGTGATTTCCTCTTTTTAAAATTGTTATTGATTGCGGCGATTATACTGCTCCTTGCAATATTTGGAATAAAAATTAACCGTTGCAAGATTTCAGAGATAAACATCCCCCCCATGGTTTTTAAATATCCTAAATTTTGCGACTACCGGTCACAGTACTAATTTATTAGGTGTTTGATCTTTTCCCGGATCTCCGCGGGAATGAACTGGACATCCAACGTGTCAAATAATTCCCAAGTTTCGATTAAAGTTACACCTGACCCAGGTTCCAGCGCGGTTAAAGGACCAAGACTCTCCAGCTCCACAAACTTGTCGCTGCAAAACACTTCTGCATTACAGCCCCCGTCAGGATATTTCTCTCCAGGCTGCACGTCAAAGGACTTGCGAAAGAGGATACCATCCAGCCAGTAAGCCATCCAACCCGAAGGGTTGAAATACCCAATTTTCACCGGGGGCAGGTCCGGCTTGGCGTTTAGGAGGATATAGTCGTCACGCAGCACGAGACGCGGGTCATTTATCCGAGTGTAAGGCCAGATGGCCATGACGCGATTATTTAGCAATCCATCCGGGTCGGCATTCCCTTCCGGTTGGGGAAGGACAGCCGTCCCTCCCAAACGGAACATGGTGAGTGCCCACGGGGCCAGGTTAACCGCTTCCAACCCTGAATTGCTGATTCGATGGGTCAAAGTAACAGCGGGCAGGTCCGGTGAAAGTCGGATTTCCACACTCTTGTCAATCCCCACCTGTGTGCATTGGATTAGTTTTACCCCATCCTGCATTTTTTCAACAACCAAACCTTCGTCGTCAGGACAATATGTCTCGGGCATAATTTCCGGCGAGCGCCAAAGGCGGTGTCCCCCGTGAAAGTTAAATGGTCCGAGCGAAGTTTGAACATTGAATCCCGGCAGTTCTGCAAATAAATTTGCCCCTCCGGTCGCTGAAAACCAGACAATGCGTGGACCGGAAGAAGTAAGATATTCCAGCCGGATGCGTTCGTTTTCCAAAACCCCCGTGGCTAAACCATTAAAATCGCTCATATGAATCAGCGAACCGAGAAATAATGGGCAGAATGTAGCATGGATTCTTTGTAACCTGTATATCTGTATCTGAATTTAGATTTCAATTCTGTCACGCAATTTCCCGATAAAATCGCGAGGCAGTACTCCAGCGTGGATGGCTTGATTCAATAGATCGAGGAGTTCCTCCTCGGAAAGAATGAGGGGATGCGCAACTTCTTTATTACCAATTAATGACGACAGGCGAACCTTCTCCTGCCCTGTCCCGAGATTCAGTTTTTCAATCCTGATCTCTTGATCTTCAATTTTGATGAATGTGGAAGCCAGCGCTTTTGCATCGTCCAGTGGAGCCATATGACCGTCCCTTCCATACCAAGATGAGAAATAGCGACTGGTATAGTTTACCATAACGATAAAAACAGAAATAAAAGTTTCCTGGAGATTGCTTTATCAATTTCCAGGGAACCCTGCACAATGTTTGAACAATTAATTTACCGGGTCTGTTTCTTTCGCGCCTGAACGACCGCGATTAAACTTCGATATAGACTGAGTCGACTATCCCCACGATCACCGAAATAATGCAGGCATCCGGGTTGTTGAGGACCTGGCGGGCGCCGTTCCCTTCGCGGTTCACCAGGACCGTATCGCCTACGCCAGCGTGACTATTGTCGATGGCGATGAAATCCTCATTTGACGTCTCACCCTCCAAGACCAGCGGCTGCACAACCAGGAGTCTCCGGTTCTTGTAATCCCGGTGGCTGATCGTGGTTACTATAGTCCCAACAACTTTGCCCAGTATCATCGCATCTCTCAGGTAAATTGATTGATCCCGGGTTTAAGGGTGAAATCAAATTCACGATCCGGGTGAACGGCCAGTTCATCCACGATCCCGACCAGGGCCAGGTCGACCGGAACGAACTTTACGGAAGGCATAGCCAGGGCTGCTTCACGCGACCGCACCATCACGCACAAGTCTCCGGGACCGGCATCGACAATATCTGCCGCGACTTGCAGCACTCCCACGGGCTCCAGGTTTTTATTTAACGGCTGGACGACCAGCAGTTTCACTCCCTCAATGCCGGAGTATTTGAGCGTACAGACTGCGCTGCCTTTGACCCGCCCGAACAACATGGTTTATTTCACTCCCGTGCTTTTGAGCACTCGTTGAATGATCACATCCAGCAGTTCGGGGTCAACCTGGTTGCCCATCCGCGCAAGCACCGCCTCGCGGACGCGGGACTGCACGTCCTTTTCTTTTGGTTCAATGGAGACGCTCGCCACGACCGCAGGGGTGGCGGTCACAACATTTTTCTGGGCAAGGTAGGGCCGGATGGGGGCACTGGGGGGATTATCCGCTTGGCTGCGCAGCAACTGCAGACCCAAACGGTTGGCTTTTTCGTACGCCAATTCTGTCAGCACAACATTCTCGGAAACGTTCAGCGACATCACCCCCCGCTTGAACATATCCTCGATGTCTCTTTCAGTATAGAATTCTTTGGGCATAGGTGCTCCTCTCACGCTACTACGCTGCGCGACTTATACGCCTTCCCGCCCTGCCAGGTTCTCGAGGGCTTGGACGGCTGCATTCTTTGCAGTTAGAATTTCTGCTTCTGAACCGGAGAGCCACATGCGCCCAAAACGCCCCACCGAAGATACATGCACCAATTTGATGCTGGCAGTTTTCTCGGCTTCATTGCAGGCAATATTAATATAAGCGGCAGGAGCACATTCCAGAACCAGCATGGTTTCGCCCGCGACAAGCATGCTGCCGCGTCGAAAACGATTGATGAGTTGAGCCTGGTAAGGGTCAACCCGGGTGATGACCTGGATCGAAACCACTTGCGGCTTGATCCGGTCGGTCATGCTCATCCCGAGGCGGCTCAAAACAACATTGCCTGCTTCCAGTACGGCTGCCTGGTTGAGTGAATGCACTTCGAACATCCCAAACTCGCGCTCGACAATTTGCGCTCCGGGCCGTGCTTCGGTCGCCTTTACAGCAATATCCACCACCCGGAAGACCTCATTTCCAGGCGCCATCTCAACATACAAAGCTGCCATGCCCTCGGTGGGAAGATCGCCCTGGGTTATCGTCCCGACAAATGATGCATATTGCGGCTGCATCTTATCCAGGTAGCAGTAGCAACGCAGCGAAAACGTATCAGCCATCCTTGGTTCTCCTTCCCGCTGAAATCCCGTGACAAAACAGCCAGGCGATGCCGAGGGTCCACGCACTGGTTAAGTGCGTGGATTGGATTCAGCAAGGTTTTTGTGAACTGGTGAATTTCAAGTCACTCACCAGCCTTCCCGGTGATTGCTATTTGGTTTTCGGTTAAGCGGCATGGCCGCCGATGCTACCCTTGGTGGTCTTGGGCAGGATCATCTCCACGTCCACATGAGGGCGCGGGATGACATGGACCGAAACCAGTTCACCGACACGCTTGGCTGCTGCAGCGCCCGCATCTGTGGCAGCCTTGACCGCGCCTACATCACCGCGCACCATCACGGTTACGTACCCGCCGCCAATGTATTCGGAACCGATCAGGTTCACGTTGGCAGCCTTGACCATCGCATCCGCGGCTTCAACCGCACCAACGAGGCCTTTTGTCTCGACCATGCCGAGAGCAATCAAATTGGGATCTAAAGCCATTTTGTACCTTCCTTTCTAGTTTTGAATATATGATTTTTCAATTTCTCTTGAAATCCAATATTTCACTGACAACCTGCCGGACAACTCGTTCCAAATCCTCAGCGCTCGGGCTGGCGGTTTTTTCGCCAGGCAGGAAGGCTTCCAACGGAGGAGGTTTCGTCTCATAAGCCAGCCTCTTAATGTTGATCAAGTGATACGCAGAAACATTATCGCCGGTAATAGCGCCTCCCACGCCGCCCGATCCCAGGGTTAACGAGGGCATCACTCCCGTGGTTAGTCCGATGGCGCCGAGCGTGCCCATGGTATTAACCAGGATGCGAAAGACCGGTTTTTCCAGCCCAAACGCCATGATGACCCGTTCGTCGTTGGCATAAATGATTTGGGTATGGCCAATTCCACCTGCCTGGATAATCTCAATTGACCGTTCGCAGCCTTGTTCCCAACCGTCCACCTCATACCACCCCAACACGGTGGTCATCTTTTCGTGAGAAAGGGGTTCTGCCTTTCCCGTTTTTGAGAGAGCTGTGACAAGGATTCGCGTTTCCGGGGGCACTCGGAATCCTGCTGCTTCTGCCACGAAATGGGCGGATTTG
>JADGQC010000030.1 GCA_017882125.1 Anaerolineales bacterium | reverse complement strand
AATTCATTAAAATAATGAAATGGTTGGCGGGGATCACCTGTGCGGAGAAAGGGAAAATGAATTCTCCGTTTCACGACCTGACCCTGGTTAGCTGAGATCCCTCGCATTTATGCTAGAATATTGAAAACCGATCCCCCCTCCAAAGCAAAAAAGGAGAAATTAATTAATGGAACCCATGCCCGATTTCCCCCAAGCATATCCTCCCCCACCACCGCCTCCCCCAAAACGCTCCCATAAAGGTTTATGGATCGGTCTCGGCATAGCAGTCGTGGTCGTTTGCCTTTGCTGCATCGTTCTTATTGCTGGTGTTTATTTCTTCCAGCTTAACGTCCCGGTTATTTCGAATTTCTTCCCCTCCCCTACTCCAACCGGCCTTCCCTATAATAACCCAGCAGCCGGGATCAGCCTCACATATCCTGCCACCTGGCAATACTCCGACTCTGGCGATGCCACCAACGGGTTTACGATCATCTTCGCCTCCTCGGCTGATATTCTGAAGGATCCTACAAGCTCCCCCACGACGGGAGCCGCGCTGGCAATCATTACCAATCTCATGAAAACGAGCGACGTAACATTCACCGTCGACGCAAGTTCGATGGGGTCTGTGGTGGATTATATTGCGTCGACTTATTTCTCCAATGTCAGCGGGGGTCAAAACCTGCGCACATTTACTTTGAATGGAAATCCGGCTGCCTCAGGTGTATACATCATGACCAACACCAGCGGGGCTGCCTCAACAGCCTATCTCATCACAGTGTTGCGGAACACTGAGATTATTCTGTTCTTCGGCGTCTGCCCCCAAACCGAGTGGTCCCAATACCAATCTGCTTTTGACACAATCGTAAATTCGGCGATGATCGTCACACCTTGATGCCCTGGACGATACCCGATCCTATAGAAACCCCAAAAAGCCGGCCCGAAATGGCTGGTTTTTTAATCCGGTTGATTTACGGAATTAATCAAGAAGCATTACAATTCGGGCAATGAAGAAATTTATCTTCTGGTTGGTACCGATCGCGTTTCTTGTCGCCTCCTGCAGTACTCCGGAATCGACCGCGTTACCATCAGCTACTTTTTCTCCCTCTCCCACCTCTACCCCGTCCAAAACGCTTACGGTTACTCCCCTACCGCCTACAATGACAGCCACTCCGCTTCGAATTAATGGGACGCTCACCATCAAGGTCAACGTCCGCAGCGGCCCCGGCATCTCCTTTGACTCACTCGGTCAATTGGAAGCGGGTGGGAACGTCCAGGTCATCGCCCGGGATGTCACGGGATCCTGGTACCAAATTCTGTTCCCTGCCTCGCCCGAGGGGAGCGGCTGGGTAACTGCACAATATGTCAAAATTCCAACCGGGACCCAGGTGCCATTACAGCCCACGCCCACCCCGGCAGGTCCCACCGGGCGGGTGATCCAGCGCTTGAACGTTCGCAGCGGGCCCGGAACCACATTCAATTCTATCGGGATTCTCGAACCTGGCGTGTCAATCTCCCTGACCGGCAAAAACCGCACTGCCTCCTGGTTACAAATCGCTTACCCGGACGGTCCGGGAGGGTTCGGATGGGTCACCGCACAATACATCCAGACCGACTCTGCAGGCGATCTGCCAGTGCTCGACGATTCCGGGAACATTGTCACTCCCGGTGCAGCCGGAACTCCCTCCGGACCGGTACTCGCTCCCACCCCCACGATAGGTCCGGCCCTCGCCGACGGGGATTCGTCCGCCAGCCCTGCAATTAATATCACCTTCTCCGCTTCGGGCACGACCCGTTTCATCTACTCCAGCCAGGTCTCCACACCGCAAGGGGATCCCGAAGATTGGATCGCGTTCACGCCTTATTCAAGTACGGGGACGATTGCACGGTTGATTTTCAGCCTGGACTGCACCGGGAACGACACTCTTGCCGTGGAACTATCTGTGGGAGGAAACCCGATCTCCGGCGGGGGCAATCTTCAATGCGGTGATAAGGGCAAATTCATCCAGCTCCCTGCTGGGCAGATGATCATGGTGCACCTGGAACCTGCTGCCGGGAACGGGCTACGGTTGGTGGCTTACACTTTGGATGTCCAGAATAGACCTTGATCAGTTCTTCATGTTTAATATTTCTACAACAAGTGCGCCCACCATGAGTCGGCACACCTTTTTTACTATACAATAAGGTGATGAAAAGGACCTCCCGTCCTTACCTGCTCCTCCTCCTTTCGATTTTTTGTCTCCTTTCGGTTGAATCCTGCGCTCCGCAATCTTCCCAACGGGAATGGACCATTGCCGACCTGCGGGTGCTTGATCCGGTGGATGACACTTCCTCCCCGTCCACTGACATCCTGGCTGTTTACACCCGCATCATCGGGTTTGATCTCGAAATCCGGGTGGACCTGCTTGACCTCCCGCTGATCCCTGATTATCACCTCCAAATCCTGCTCGATACACTGCCTGGCGGGTACCCTTGGGACTTGGTCATTGACCTGCCCGCCAACAGCAGCCCAAGCGTGACACCTGCCAACTCGAATATTATTCCTCGGGTGATCCGTAACCCATGGCTCGATACTGTCACCGTGCGCATCAACCGGCGGGCGATTCCCCTGCCCTTCACGATAAAAGTAGTCTCTTTTGTCACGGGGGAGCCCGGCCCCATCGACGAGACTACTCCCGTCCGCTCGGACGCGCTGCCACCCATTCAACGCGCACCTCTGGCCCTGGTTTTTTGGGATGTTTTCCCCGGAGCCACGCCTGCCCAGGCTCTGCGGTTGCTGGACGGAGCGCACACGGGACCGCGCGGGGAGCGCCATGGACTGAAATCTATCCTGGATGCTGTCGGGCAGTATGGTATCCCGGTTGCGCTGCTCGATCTGAAAACTCCTGCCAGCCTTGCTGCGTTGAACTATTTCGGTATTCTCCCGCAGCTCCAAAACCTTTGCAACCGCAACCTGCTGATCCTTCCGGATGTTGCTTATGGTGACCCAGCAGCCACGTCCCTGGGTTTCAGCCGGCGGGCTGCGGCTGGGTTTGGCCTTCCTGCCAGCCAGTTTGTTTATAGTCCCGCGAGCCTCCGGGCAGATTACCTGGCCCAGTTTATTTCACTTGATAACGTGACCCAACTTGCAGTGTCCGGGAGGACGAGGCTAATTCCTCTCCCCGCTCCAGATGACATCCAGGCTACGCAGGATGGACCTTCGCTCGACGTGCGCCGCGCCTTGGTGAATGCCGCGTTTTCCGGAGATTCAACCCGCCTGGTGGTGGTTGGAGGTGACCTGCCCCATTCCACCTGGGGCAATAAGGATATGGCGGATCCCACTTTCGCCTGGCTCGCCGCCCACCCCTGGATTCACCCGTTGACCGGAGAAGATTTATTGACATTTCCGGAAGCTTCTAAAAATGGGCAGCCTTCCCACCCTCCAGCTAAATCGTCATCCACCCTTGTTGATTTAAAGGGTACCCCCAAAAACCCCCTGAGCGATTCCGCCTGGCAGACTTATTTCATGCTCACTTCGCCGACGAGTGACGAAAAGCTACAGGCCATTCGGCTCAATTATCTTGGCCAGGTGGGAGAATTGCTGACTGCAGCGCGCTGGGCAGAACATCCGTCAGTAATTGCCGATTGTGACAAGGATCTGAACGGCGACGGTAAGCTTGAATGTGAAATTTCCACCCTAAAATTTTTCGCGATCATGGATCCCGCTGGAGCGAGCATGACGAACCTTTTTTATCTTGACGGCGGCAGTCCACATCAATTGGTGGGACCTTCAAGCCAGTTTACGATCGGGTTGAGCGACCCGTCCGAATGGCATCCGGAACTCGGGCAGGCTGCAGATCCAAGTGTAATCTCCGGAGCCTTTAGCGATGATAACCAGACCTGGCTGGTATATTCTGCGCAGGTTTCAATTGGAAGCATCGAATTCACCAGCCCGGATGGCAGCCGTATTAAAACTTTCACACTGCTTGAGAACGGCATCGATATCATTTATCGCACTTCGGGCCCAGTCAGCACCCGCATTCCTTTGGCGTTGGACCCACAGACGTTTTATTTTGAACCTGCGGGGTATACCGGCACCCTGGCCTCCGAGTCTTGGACGTGGAGTCAGACCAACGGGATCCAGGTTGAGGTAGTCTCCACTTCATCCATTTCGGTGCACAGCTTTACAGATTCGTTACCCTATTTGTCCCTCCCTGAAAACCCTGACCTTGATTATCCTGCCGGTCATTACCTGCCATTCCCGTTATCGATTGTCGCCGTCCAGGGTACAGGAAATTTTAGCGTTCAAATAATTGTCAAATGAAGAATTGCACAAACCCATAATTTATGGTAAAGTTTGTCCACAACATTTGAACCGAGGTTTTTATGATTAAACAAGATATTCCCGATATCATCGTTAGCCGCCTGCCGATTTATCTGCGCGCATTGCGGCACATGCAAGCCCTGGGGAAACTAACCACTTCCTCCCAGGAACTGGGTGCCACCGTGGGCATCTCTGCGGCCCAAATTCGCAAGGATCTTTCGCAATTTGGGGAATTCGGAAAACAGGGCACCGGATACGATATTGCATTTTTAATTGATCAACTTCGGGAGATTTTGAAAATTCAACGGGTTTGGAACGTTGCAGTCATTGGCATGGGTGATATGGGCCATGCCTTGTCGCGTTACCAGGGCTTCAGCGACCGGGGCTTCCGGGTGATGATGGTCTTCGATAACGATCCTGCCAAAATTGGCGGGCAGGTTGGGAATTTTGTCGTTCAGGACACAAAAGATATTGTGGCTGCGATACAATCATCTGGGATCAAATTGGCAATGCTGTGTGTACCTGCCGGCGCTGCCCAGGAAGTGACCAATATGCTGGTAACAGCTGGTGTCAAAGCCATATTGAACTACGCCCCCATCAGCTTGAATGTTCCGGCAGGAGTACGGGTGCAATATCTTGACCCTTCCATCGGCCTGCAAAGGATGACTTATTATCTTGATTAGGATCGGCTTTTGTTTTGCGGTTCAGAAATAAAGCGGCGCTCTGTTGAGCGTCGTTTTTTTTGAATCTTCTGCGGAAATAATTAGGGAATAGTCGCTATGGTTGGCAAGGAACAGCGGCAAAGCCCAGTCCGTTCGGGCCCACGTGAGTCCCAATTGCGGTTGTAACATTGACCAGCAACGGCTGGACCATCACCTTCGATCTTACATCTTCGAGCAATGCCCGGGCGGTGGATTCAGCGTTGGTGTGCAGCACAGCCAGCCTTTCCAGAGGCCCCCAGGAATTAAGTGAATCCAAAAGGCGCTCGATGCCTTGCATGCGTGTGCGCGCCAACCCAAGCCGGTGGACAATGCCAAAGCGCAGCTCGATAAGCGGTTGAAGCCGGAGGATGCCTCCGATCTTGGCGGCCGCCCAGGAAACACGTCCACTCCGATGGATATATTCTATGGTATCCAATAAGGCTGCCAGGCGCACCCTCTGGCGGACGTCCTCCACCAGGGCTGTCACCTCATCCACAATGGCGCCCCGGCTGGCAGCCTCCGCGGCCATGATTACCTGGAATCCCAAACCCAGGCTCACCTGTCCGCTGTCAAGGACTTTAACTCGCTGACCAAACGCCTCCGCGGCGAGACGGGCGGCATTGAAAATACCGCTCAACTCGTTGGGCGGATGGATGGAAATCACGAAATCTGCGCCTGCCCTTAGCAATTTTTCATAACGCTCCTGGATTGATCCCACCGAGGGGGAGGATGTCGTCGGGGAAGGGAAAAGGTTGGGCAGGCGGTTATAAAACTCCTCGCGACTGATATCGATTCCGTCAGAAAAACTATTGTTTCCAATATTCACGATTGCCGGCACTATTTCTATCCCGTGTTTTCCGGCAAGGTCAGTCGGAAGATCAGCAGTGCTGTCGGTAACAAAACCGATTTTCATAAACTCCTCTAATCCGCCTTTTCCATGATTACCAACGCGGTGCTCTGGGGACCAAATAATGCGGCCAGGTGGGGGGCAACGGTGTGTTCGCTGAAGCATGTCCCTGGGAAAGTCTCTTGAATGTACTGCCGGACTGCCCGGGAACGGCTTGTGTTGTGTGTCGCAGCTCTTATCAATGCAATATGGGCAGGCTTCTCGAATTCGTTAATGAACTCCAGGAAAGATTCGAACAAATGACGCTGTGTACGCACTTTTTCCATTGGTGTCAGTCGTCCATCCTCGATGACAAAGATGGGCAGCATTCCCATCATTTCAGCTACCAATGCCTGGGAATAGTCCATAAAACCGGAATGGGCCAGGTAAGTCAACTCGGGGATACAGAAAAGCATGTAAATTCGCGGGATGCAGGCCCTCATCTTTCGCTCGATATCTGCTGGGGCTGCACCTGCAGCCGCTGCGCCTGCTGCCTCCTGGACGAGCAAACCCAGCCCGATGCCGGTTGTTTGCGAGTCGATCACGTTAATCGTGGCTGGGTTGCCGGATTGCATCGCGGCGGATAGAGCAACCCGCATCGTCGGATTGAGCAGGGATGACAGGGTGAGCACAAAAATCGTGTCATACTCACGGCTTAACTGGGTATAGTAGCGGACAAATTCTGTTAGTGAAGGTGGGACCAATCTTTTGGCAAGGCCATTATCACGCCTGGGTATTTCCCCTTCCGGCGAGGTCTGTTGAATTCCGAATGGAATAATATACACCCTTTCATGCCCTGGAAAATTCGGGTGTACAAACTGCACTGTGCTGTCGGTGAGGATACAGACGTTGGACATAAGTGATTGCCGGAGGTCGGGCCTCCGGCAATTTGAGCTACTCGATCGAGATGATAAACTGATAATGCGGCTGACCGCCATCCTGCAATTCGATTTCCTGGGCAGGATATGCCGCCCGGATCACATCCACGATCCGGTTTGTCTCCGCGATTAGCAAGCCCTCCCCACGAAACAGGGTGATCAGTTCATGGTCGCCGGCATGTGCATAATCCAAAGCTTTTAGGCAGGCTTCTTCCACCGTCGCTGCCGAGATTGCCAGTGTGCCATTTACCAGGGCAATGACCTGTCCCTGCTCCACCGAGACACCGTCGATCTCAACCGAGCGCGTGGCGTTGGTAACCTCGATGGTTGTTACTTCCTCGATGGCTTTCTTCATCTTGCCAGCAACAGAATCCAGGTCACCGTCGGGGTTAAGCTGCATCATCGCTGCCAATCCTTCCGGGATGCTGGTGCTGGGCACGACATATACTTTTTTGACGGTCACATCCTTGGCTTGCTGGGCTGCCAGGATGATATTCTTATTATTTGGCAGGATGATGACCTTGTCGGTTGGTAAATTCTCAAACGCATCCAAAATATCTTTCGTACAGGGGTTCATCGTTTGTCCCCCCTCCACAATGGCAGCCACCCCAAGGCTGGCAAATACGCGTGAGATGCCCGTCCCCGGTGAGACAGCAACGACTGCAATCTGCCCCGGCTCGATGGTCGCAGGCTCTACCCGTGCGCCGGAAGCCTTATGATCGATCCCTTCCATTTGCGCAACCAGGTTTTCCATGGCAATCTTGGTGATGGTACCCAGCGTCATCAAATAATCGATCGGTTGATAGCGCTTCTCGGTAGGTACGTGGATATGCATCCGGTACATCCCTTCCCCCTCTCCAATTTGGATCGAACTCCCGATCTTTTCCAACTCACTATAAAACACCGGTAAGTCGAGCGCTTCCCTTGGAACGAAATCAACAACCACCTCGTAATCTTGTCCTGGCTCAATGGAATCCATCGTGTTCTCCAGATTCATAGCCGAAAGCGGTTGGACGGCTGCCGTCGGCGTGTCTAAAGACTCACCATTAACAAATCGCAGCATACCTTCGAGGATAAAATAAAGGCCCTTGCCGCCCGAGTCTACAACACCGGCTTGCTTGAGAACCGGAAGGAGTTCCGGGGTATGCTGAACCGAAACGTCGGCTGCCTTGACGACACGCGCCAGGATTTCGCATGGATCGTTAGTTGTTTGAAGTGCTTTAGCGGCTTCAGCGGCTGCATCTTTGGCGACCGTCAGGATGGTCCCTTCCACCGGGCGTACCACCCCCTTGTAGGCAGTGTCCCGCGCTTCCGCGAATGCATGCACCAGCGCCGGCCCATTAAGGATCTCATGATCGTGCAGCGCACGTGCGAAACCGCGCCACAACTGGGAGAGGATCACGCCCGAATTTCCGCGCGCTCCCATCAGCGCGCCCTGGGAAACAGCAGCTGCCATTTGCCCAATCTCACGGGTACCCAGGTGGTCAATCTCGTTGTATGCGGATTGCATGGTCAACACCATGTTCGTACCGGTATCGCCATCCGGGACGGGGAAAACATTCAGGGCATTGACCAACTGCTGGTTGGCCCTCAACCAGGCCAGGCCTGCTTCAACCAGTTTCTTGAGAGATTGCCCGTCTATCGGCATGAGCTTTAAACGCTCCAGCCGCGCTTGAACATCCGGATTCATACTGGTAAATTCTCCTGACTCTATTCGGTTTCGCTGACGTGCAGGCCCTGGACATGGATATTTACATTGTGAACCGGCATACCCAACGCTTTTTCCACCTGGTAACGGACTGCGTTCGCAACGCTGGCAGCCACCGAAGTGATGCGCGTGCCGTATTCAATAATAATATGGACATCGATATCGATTTCTTCGCCGTTATAATGAACAGCAACGCCATGCGCCGGCTCCTTCGTAAGCGTTGTGGCGATGCCTTCTGCCAGGTCTTTCGGCGCCAGGTCAACCACTCCGTAAGATGTCAGCGTGGCATGATAGGCAATGGTCGCCAGAGCATTTGGCGAAATATGGATCGTGCCTAAAGTGGTGGTTTCTTTGCCCATGGTTATGTCCTCTTCACTCTATAATAACACTTGACTTGTACAAGGATACGTTTCGTGGTAAAATACGCCGCTTTCAAAAGACAGGCACTGGGTTTATCCGGCAGGAAAGGAATTAATTAAAATGGCAAAATGCGCTCATTGTGGTAAGGCAACTACTTTTGGTCATAATATATCGTTCTCTCATCGGGTTACAAATCGTCCTTTCCATCCTAATTTGCAGAAGGTGACGGTTATCGAGAACGGGCGTAAGGTTAAGAAGACACTATGCACCAAGTGCATCCGCACACTGGTCAAGACGGCCTAATCGTATATTTATTTACAACAAGGTCACGGCGCAAGCCGTGATTTTTGTTTTCCTCACTTTGGCTCAAGGGTGAGATATTTTATCGCAGTTTTTCCCGCAGCGAGCGGATGCCTGTTGCGATGCCTTCAGGATGATGGAAAATGGCGTTGGCTGCCACGAACGCGTCTGCTCCGGCATCGCGCACGTGCGAAATGTTCATTGCGGAAATGCCCCCATCCACTTCCAGCAGAGCTGTTGAATGGATCTGGTCCAGCCTGCGGCGGACATCTGCAATCTTTGAAAAGATCTCCGGCATAAACTCCTGCCCGGAATATCCTGGATGGACGGTCATTACCAGGACGTGGTCAGCCTGGGCCAAACCTGGTTCGAGGTAGGTGACGGGTGTCGCCGGGTTTAAAGTGACCCCGGCTTTGCAGCCAAGTTCCTTGATGTTTTTTAATGTACTGGCAATATCCGGGCAGGTTTCTACGTGAACGATCATGGAACTTGCACCTGCAGCTGCAAACTCCTTCAGCAGAGTTTCCGGATGTTCCATCATCAGGTGCACGTCGAGGGGCAGCCTGGTGGACCTGCGGCACGCTTCGACAATGACGGGTCCCATGGTCAGATTCTGGACGAAATGCCCGTCCATCACATCCACATGGATCCAGTCCGCCCCGGCTGTTTCGCATTCGGCTATCTGTTCTCCCAAACGGGTGAAGTCTGCCGAAAGGATTGAGGGGGCAATGATATAAGACTTCATCCCGGATCACCGAATGGGCGGATTATACACGAAGTATATCCACATCCAGAAAGGAATTAGTCCCAGCACAGCCACCAGGGCCAGCAAGCCCAGCCCCACCGAGGCCCAGTCAATTTCGAAGAGTGAATCAGTCATGGATGCTTTTCCCCCCGGATGGGTTTCCCCATAGGCGCTGGCTTCCGGGGTTAAAGCCAGGGATGGAGCAGACCTGACATTTCCAAAGTTCATCAACACCCGTCCAAATTGGTCGGCAGTTCGGTAACGCTGGGAAGGCTCCTTGGAAAGGACCTTTTTCAGGATCTGTTCCAGCGTTGGAGAGATTTCCGGGAGGATCTCGCTCAATAACGGCGGCTCCATTTCCACATGCTGGCGGGCAAGGTCAGAGTCGGTGGTCGCCTGGAAAGGCAGCGAGCCGGTCAACATCTCGTACATGATAATGCCAAGGGAATAGACGTCTGAGGCCGGGGCAGGTGCGGCTCCGGTGGCTTGTTCAGGGGCAAAATACTGAGGGCTTCCCCAGACAATGTCCATTTGTTCTTCAGGGATGATCGTGGAAAGAGCCCGGGCGATACCGAAATCGGCAACTTTCAGGCGCATATCCGGCGTTACCAGCATGTTTTGCGGTTTCACGTCACAGTGGACCAGGCCGGCGCGATGGGCGTAACCGATTCCGGCGCAAGCCTGGATGAGCAGCGGCAGGGCTTCTTCAGGGCTGAAGCGCACGCGCTGTTTGATCAAGGTCTTCAGGTCTTTGCCTGGGACGTATTCCATGACCAGGAATAATTGACCGTTATCCAGGCCAAAATCATGCATGGTTACTATATTGGGGTGGGACAGGTTGGCGGCCGCTTTGGCTTCCCTGCGGAAGCGTTCCTGGAAGGCCGGGTCACGTGAGTAATCCTCACGCAGTACTTTAACAGCCACCAGCCGTTCCAGCATCAGGTCCTGGGCGCGGTAGACGATTGCCATCCCCCCCTTTCCAAGCGGTTCCAGAAGTTGGTAACGTTTATTTAGTAGCTTCGGTTCGTCCATAGTTGCCCGGTAAAGATTATAACACGCTGTTTTTTCGGGTCGTTCCATCCCGCCCAAAGTATAATATGGGCATGGCTGACACCTTGCTAATCTATAACCCGGCCGCAGGACGCATTTCGGTGCGCCCCTTTATCAGCGGGGTGATCCGTACTTTAAGCGATTACGGCTGGCGGGTTGAAGTCGCAGAGTCTCTGGACGGGCGGCATACAACCCAACTGGCCCGCATGGCTGCCAGCGAGAGTTTTCGAGCCGTCTTTGTGATCGGCGGCGATGGGACTGTCGGTCAGGCTGCTTCAGGTTTGATCGGTTCACAAACTGCCCTGGGAGTTCTCCCCGCCGGTTCAGCGAATGTCTGGGCACTTGAACTTGGCATGAAGGCATTCATTTGGCCCCGCTGGGGATTATTGCGCGAGAATGCCCGCCTGCTGGCAGAGGTAAAACCCGTCGCAATGGATGTGGGCTTATGCAACGACCAGCCCTTTATGATGTGGGCCGGAATTGGCCTGGATGCACTGACAGTAAAAAAACTCGAGCCCCGTAAACGCTTCGAAAAATACCTGGGTGTGCCTGAATTTTTTGCCACTACCGTTTGGAATGCAACTCTTTGGCATGGGATGAATCTCCGCATCCTGGCCGATGAAAAACTGGTTGAGGGCCATTACCTGTTGGCGGTAGCCAGTAACATCCGCCACTACATGGGCGGATTGGCTGAGATATCTCCCAAGGCGTACCTGGATGATGGCCTGATGGATTTATGGTTGTTCTCCGGCTCCACCCTGGCGGATGCATTCCGCCACTTCTTCGACATTCAGTCTGGACGTCACCTCACCTCGGACCAGGCTCGCTGCATTCCCTTCAGCAGAGCATCCATCGACTCGAGCACACCCTTCTCCCTCCAAATGGACGGTGAACCCATGCTTGGCACGCAGCAGGCATCCCTGGAAGTACTCCAGGGAGTGTTGCAGGTGCTCATCCCTCCGGGCGCAAGGTATTTGCTTTCCAGCGGAAAGGTATAATTCATTACTGAAGCGGAAATCCTGCCGAATGTTGCCAGTCGATTCTTCCCAGAATCCGCCTCCAGGTTTATTCCCTCCACAATCTATCGCCTTCTGATTTTCTGAACCCTCAGTATTTATGAAAAACATCTTGAACGGTAAAGTCTTGATCGCGGTGCTGGTTATTGCCGGTATTTTATTATTTGCCAGCCTTGCTTTTATTTTGATAAGACGTCCTGCCGCTCCGCCTCCAGACCTGACACCCGCCTCCGCCATTTTGACCATCATCCCTGCTCCTACATCCACCCCCCATGCCCAGCCACCCACGCCCACCCCGTTTCCTCCCACTCCGACCACCTCACCCACCCCTGCGCCAGGGCAGTTCGCTGTCGGGGTTTATGTCCTGGTAACCAATACAGGTGGCGAGGGGTTGAACATCCATGCGGACCCCAGCATTAATGCAAAGGTGATTTTCTCAGGGAATGATGCTGAGGTTTTCCAGATCACGGAAGGTCCGGTCAGCGCCGAGGGCTTCACCTGGTGGCGACTTTCCGCCTCCTACGATGCAACCCGCACCGGATGGGCTGTTCAAAATTATCTTTCTGTCATCCCGTCACATTAGAATTTTATAGAGACAAACATGAAGCCAGTTTCCATCACAGCCAACCGCGAGAAAAAGGAGTTCACTGTCATTTGGGATGACGACCATGTCAGCCTATATCCCTTCTCCCTGCTGCGGGCTGGCTGCCCATGCGCAGAATGCCGCGGCGGTCATGACAAAATGGGTGACACCCCGGACCCATCCATCTTTTCCAGGGAACTGCCCGACTCCCCCGCCACCCGTATAACCAACGTCCTGCCGGTTGGCTCGTATGGGATTACCCCGGTTTGGGAGGATGGTCACGATGCCGGGATTTATAAGTGGGATTATCTGCGGGCTTTATGCCCATGTGGAGAATGTCGTAAATAGCCAACCGGCGGCAGGGTTCCTGCCGCCGGTTGCGTTGACTCTTTTTATGTCATTTTGGGGGACTGACTGGAATATTTTCCCGTATGGAATGAATTTCCTCACGCAGCGCCTTAACCTCAAGCTCAATTTGCGCGCTATGGTCGGAGATTTTTCGCAGGACCTTGAACAAAAGCCAAACAAGAAGTACGGGGATGCATAAAAGGATCACGTTGAAGGCGATAATGAGTATCTCGCCCACGCCAAATGAGTTGAACATCACTACAACCTCCTTGAATAAATAATAATGATCATGGTGTCTTCGTCACGGTCGGCGTCACGGTCGGCGTCCCGCTGGGAGTCAGTGCGGGTGTGAAAGTGGGCGTGATTTTTAGATGCTGGAAGGCTTCAGTCCGCCATGCTTCCGGCATCACATCCGCCGGAAGCGCGATCAATGCGGTCCAACTATTTTGAGCGCCTTCAATCGAAAGAGGATCTCCGATGGCTTCGAGGAATTGTGCTTCCCAGTAATAGACTTGTGCCTTGCTGACATCCGTATGTGCAAGGGGCAGGGCTTTCTGATCTGCTTCGATGTAGGCATTGTTGGGATTACCCTGCATGAAATAGGAGCGGGCTAGCCCGAGATAAGAATCAAAATCGAAAGGATCGTAATTAAGCGCCGAGTTATAATCCGTCTCTGCCAGGTTGGGACTGCCCAGGTTCAGGTAGGCGGAACCGCGCTGGAAATATGATTCGGGATTGCGCTGGTTGGCATCGATCGCCTTGCTTAAAATTTGCACAGCCGCTTCGTAATCCCCGGTGGTATTGTAGGCAATTCCCAGCAGGAGCAAAGCATTGGCGTCCTCTGGCTGGTAAATCGTGTATGTCTGGAGCGCGCTTTCCGCCTGGGCCGGCTGCCCGGTTTTAATGTACGCGTTTGCCAGCGCCAGGTAAACCGGGATTAGGGTCATGTCAAGCTCGTTCGCATGGATGGCCGCATCCAGCGCTGCATAGTTATCTCCCAGGCCTAAATCTGCATTGGCCAGGTAAAGGTACGCCAGGGCAGAATCCGGTGTGATCTCCAGAGCAGTCTCGAGGTCTTGTTTTGCACCACCCGGATTGTTTTGAATCTTATATGCTCCGCGTGCGATAAACGCCTCTGCAAAATTCCCATCCAGGATGATCGCTTCGTTAAGGTCGCCAATGACCTCCGCCCCCGGGTTCAACCCCTGGTTGGTGCGGGCGCGTCCCAGGAAGGCTGGTGCAAAGGTCGGGTCCCGGTTGATGGCTGTCTGGTATGAATCCCTGGCATTGCGGTAATCCCCCTGCATGCGGTAACACTCGCCGATGTAATAGTACACGTCCGCAGCGTTCGGTTCGGTTTTCAGTACCTCCTGAAATTGGACGCGCGCAGTTTCATAATCACTTGCCGCCAGGGAACGGACACCGGCCTCGTACGAAGCGCGGGACAGGACCGGGTGAGTGGTATTTACGTAGAGCGGGGTTGGAGTATACGTGGAAGCCAGGAACATCCACAACGGTGTGGGACCAAGGAATGTGGGTGTGGGAGTGCGAAAAACGGGAGTGACTGTGGGTGTTAATGTAATCGTCAAAGTTGGGCGGAGTGTGGGGGATATATATGGAGCAGGTCGACTTGGAAAAATTATAGACTTGCCAAGGAAAAGGCCGCCGATAATGACCACCGCAATTGTGAGCAGGGACAAAATCCGCACTGCCGGTCTGTCCCACCCGCTGATTTTTTCCTTTGGCTCCTGGGAATGGATCAAGTTCTCTTCCCAAAAGCGTGGCCTGTTGAGCGGGAAAGGTGGAACGGAATCGTCCGGAGGAAGTGCCCCCATCAGGATCAAGCCGCGCTTTGCGGCTGAATTTTGCGGGTCTGCCTGGAGGACCATCTGCAGGCAATATATCTGCTCTTTTTGCGAGTCTACTGCGACGCTGAGCCAGAGCCAGTATTTGGGATTCTTTTGATCGGTTTTTAGCAGTCGGGTCAACAGGTCACGTGCCCGTACCCGGTCCCCCCGGCGCAGGGCATCCATTGCCTCCCGGAGCATTGTGTTTTCCCCGGTTTCCTCCGATAACAGGTCGTCCTCGTCAGCCATAAACTGAGTTTAGCACAGCCTGATGGTGTGGGCAAGTGAAACGTGTATAATCTGCCCATGCCAAGAATCGTGGGGATTTTGTTCCTTTTGCTGATATTGACCGCCTGTGCAGGGAACACCACCTTGGTCACGGAGCTTCCACCAGCAGTGCCCTTCCTCACCGTCACACCTTCAAACACTCCCACGGTCATCCCGCTGACAACTGGCATAATCCAGTCCACCCCCACCACTTTCACTTATACCGTTGTACAGGGGGACACATTGATCGGAATAGCCAATCGCTACGGGATCACACCGGAGGCGCTCTTGGCTGCCAACCCAGGCGTCCAGGCAGCAGCCCTTCCCGTTGGCACAACGCTCATCATTCCCACCGGGAATACCACCACGCTCCAACCGGTGCCCACCCCGGTCCCGCTCCCTGTTCAGCAAGCGCGCTGCTGGACGGAGCCGGATGGCGGGCTTTGGTGTTTCGCCCTGGTGCTCAACCAGTACACGGATACACTTGAAAACCTTTCCGCTCAGTTTACTTTGCTCGACACGGACGGACATGCGCTCGTCTCTGGGACTGCCTTTGGATTGCTGGATATTCTCCCCACAGGGCTGTCCATGCCGCTGGCGTTCCACGTTCCCCCCTCGGAAAATATCGCTGCATCAGTTCAGGTCCAGGTCCTGACTGCTATTCGTCTGCTGCCCGGGGATGTGCGCTACCTCCCGGTGAATGTGGAGAATACCCTGGTCACGCTGGATTCTTCCGGGAGAACTGCGCAAATAACCGGCCAGGTACTGTTGACCGGTTCTGGAATGGCGAAAACAACCTGGGTGTTGGGGACCGCTTTCGACGCAGACGGAGCTGTGGTGGGTTTGCACAGGTGGGAATCAACTTTAGCTCTATCATCAAAATCACCAATCTCCTTTGATTTTTTATTATCCAGTGTTGGTCCAGCGATCGACCGGGTGGATTTCCTGGCTGAAGCCAGGCCCTAAAAAAACCCTCTCCAAACCAGGAGAGGGTTTTTTTAGGGAGACTTTTTTACGGTTGCAGGAATAAATAGCGTTCCAGCGGAATGCCGATCGGTGTCAGCACAAATCCCTTCACATTTGGTTTGACCAGTTCATAGGACACGTCGTGCATGATGAACAGGGCGGGGGCATCCTGGACAATCATCTGCTCAGCCTGTTGGTAGAGCTGGATCCGTTTGGTTACATCCTGCTCTCCGCGCGCCTGGTCGAGGACCGTATCCAGCGCCGGGTCGCTGAACTTTCCGGTATTCTGCTGTGCTCCTGTATGGAACAGTACGTCTGCAAAATTCTCCGGGTCGGGGTAATCTCCACACCAGCCGCTGGAAAAGAGCTGGCCGTGTTGTCCAGAATTTAGCAGATCAAGATATCTATCCGGTTCAAGGTTTTCAACAGTGATGGTGACACCCAGGTTTTGCTGCCACATTTGTGCCATGGCAGCCACGCTCGGACCTGCCGAATTGCCAAAACCAGCATCGGTAAATGTAATGGGGGGTAATCCCTGCGGTCCGCCGTACTTGGATTGAGCCAGCAGCTGGCGTGCCTGCGCAGGATCATATGGAAGCCCCTGGAGGTTTAAGTTGTATCCTGGCAGGGCAGGCGGATATAATCCCACGGCTGGGATGCCGACTCCATTATTAACCACATCAATATATTTCTGGCGATCGAACGCCATGGAAAAAGCCTGGCGCACTTTGACATCATCGAAAGGCGGCTTGGTTACATCGAAAACCACATATTCGGTGCAAAGGCTCACTCCACTGTACACATCGGGGTGGAGAGGGTCGGTCGGGTCCAGCACGCGGGCAACATCAGATGTTGATATTCCGGTCATGTCTATCTCACCCGATTCGAACAGGTTGATGCCAATCCCCGAAAACAATTCCACGACAATTTGCGGGATGGAGGGTGCCCCCAGGTAGAAGTCCTGGTTGGCGGTGTACACCATTAATTGGCCGGTGTCCCAGCGGGTAAGTTTATAGGGGCCGGTGCCATTGGGAGTGCGGTACCAATTCGCGCCGGATTCGACGTTCTTCTGGTCCAAAACGAAAGCGACCGGCATGGTCAATTTATACAGGAAGTATGGTTTGGCTGCGTCGATCGTAACCTGCAGGGTATGGGCGTCGATCGCTTTTAAGCCCGAGATGTTGTCTGCAGTCCCTGCCTGCATTTGAGCCACACCCACAATATCCCCCAGGTAAGTCAGGACGGTATCGGATTGGGTGGCAGGTTTGGCAGCCCGTTCCCATGAATAGATCACATCCTGGGCCACCACGGCACGGCCGTCATGGAACTTTGCATTTGTTCTTATATGGAAGGTATATACCGTGCCATCGGGAGAAATATCCCACGAGGCTGCCAGTTCGGGCACCAGGTTGAGGTTTGTATCGAGCGATACCAGCCCGCTGTAGACGCGTTTATCGCCAGAGTCGTGTTCGGTGGCTGGATCATAGTCACGCGGGTTGGTGCTTTCACCGCCGGAGAGGAAAAGTGCCTGGCTGCGGTTCACACCGTTAACCACCGGCGATTCAAATGCCATCCCGTTCAACAAGGCAGTAATGTCATTCGCATAAAAATCGTATGCCGAAGGGGATCCGTACGTAAGCATAAAAAATAAGCGTGACCCGTAAATTGCCGTAGTCAGGTTTATTTTCAGATCACTGTTGCTGCTTGTTGCCGTCACAACCTGGCTCCAGGCTGGTGTGCCATCGGAACGGGTAAGGGCTGCGTTGCTGACAATCACTACATTGGTCAATCCGGTCAACGCCGAACTGCTGAGGGATTTGACCGTCGATTCGGGCGTATCGCCTGCCTGGGCAGCAAACACATACATGGATGTAAACACAGTCTTGTCCGGGCTCGCAAAACCCATCACTGACTGGTCACCCTGGGCAGGCGTTTGCTCAGTCCACCCGGCCGGATAATGGACCTGCACGCCGCTTTCCAGGTTTACGTAAGTAAGTGGCTCCACCGTGGGAGTCAATGTAGCAGTATTAACCGGTGCGCTGGTAGGGGTGGGGGTGGCAATACCCGTCAGCTGGCAGGCCAACAGCATAAATGCTGTGACGACCAGGAGGGATATGTGTTTCTTATTGATTTTCATTTTGGCCTCCGGTTACGGCGGCGGGTTGTGACGATCACCGGCACCGCAATCACAACAATTGCCAGGATGCAGCCGATCAGACCAAACTCGATTCCCGTCAATACACCGGGGCTGATCCCAAGTTGCTGGGTCAAAGGTACGGAAGTTGGCGCTGGGCCTGGTGGCTGCGTATTTGAAGCCGGAGTGACCGAGGGCTGCGCCTGTGTTGGTCGTGGAGTTGCTACTGCCGGCGCGATCGGAGCTGCACCGATGGGGACAAATGTGGGTACCTGGGTGGGGGTGAATACCGGTGTTGGGTTCGAGGTCCCAACCCGGGGTGCCGCTCCTATGGAGGCACGCCATACATCTTCGAGCCCATTCGTGTCGAAACCATAAGCAGACTGTAAAACCTGGTCGATCGTATTTCCGTTGCGCAGGGAAATTAACAGGGCCGTCATCTTGTCCCGCCCATAAGTCTGGATGAGATAATTAACCACGCTGTATGCTTCTGTATAGGATAGATTGGCACGGTTGGCTTCATCCGAGAAGGCGCCCGCCAGGGAGCTCAGAGCCAGCAACTGGTTGGCAGTCTTGGCCTGGTCGAATTGGTTCACTTCGGCCGCGGCAGGGCCGCCTTCGCCAAACATTGCCAGGCCTTCATTCAGCCAGGTTGGGATGAATCCCAGGCACGAAAAGGTCAAATGACCAACAAGTACATGGGTCAATTCATGTGCTTCAGTACTTTTTCCCCAATCCAATTGATCGGTGGAAACGCCGATTATAACGATGTTTGTTTCTGGGAATGCCTGCCCGCCCACCCAGGAGGGTTCGTAAAGGATGGATGCTTGTAAATCACTTGTGTTGGCATATATATAAATATCAACCGGTTTGTCAGAGCTGATCCCCACATCTTTTGAGAGGCGCACCAGCGCCTGGGCGGCGGCGTCATGCAGCGCCTGCCCGAAGGACTGCCCGCCATCATAATAATGGAGGGTAATGTTTCCCCCGGAGATCGCCTGCCAGGGGTGGGTGCTGTCCAGCCAGGTGAGCGTTTGAGTCGGGCTGGTGAACTGGGCACCATTGGCATCCTGCACCAGCCAGTGCCACCAGAGCGTGGCTCCCGGCGGGATCGATCCGGACTGGCGCATATCCCACGCCCATGTCACCTGCACGTCACCCGCGGCTGTGAACTGCGGAAAGGCCTTGGCGATCACGGTACCGCAAGTCAACTGGTCTATTCCATATTCAAGCACCACGGAGCTGATATTGGCTCCGGATTTGAACTCGGCTTTGAAAGTGGCTGTATTTGGAAATGAAAGGGTCGCCGTGTCACTCACCAGCTGGATGCCTGCCTGGGCCTGCACAGGGATTGCGAGGGTGAATAACAACAAGCCAAGCAGTGGAATAATGATCAAACGAATTTTTGTCATGGCTCTCCTCTATTTATTGATTGCAACTGCAATATAGTATAGATAATATGAGAAGCTCGGTCAAGTGGTTTGCAAAAGCAGGTCGTTTCCCTCCAAGGATTGTGGTACTCTCGCATTGGACAAATTGAGAATGCTCACAAAGGAGGAGCAAATGGAACCAGAAACGACCTGCACAAGTAATAATACACCTGAAAAGGGGAAGCTCTACATGGCAATGGAATTGAGCCAAAAGGAATGGAAGCTGGGGTTCAGTGTAGGACCTGGGCAGGCGCCGCGGCTGCGGAGTGTGCCTGGGCGAGACCTTGGGGGTTTGATGACAGAGATCCAACTGGCTCGAGAGAGGTTCAGGTTGGGAAAAGGCGTGGAGGTGGCGAGCTGTTATGAGGCAGGACGGGACGGGTTCTGGTTGCATCGTTTCCTGGAAAAGCAGGGGGTGAGGAATCTGGTGGTGGACTCAGCGAGCATCGAGGTGAGCCGCCGGTTTAGGCGTGTGAAGACGGACCGGATGGACACAGGCAGGCTGCTGGGGATGCTGATGAGATTTCATCTTGGGGAGAGAAAAGTGTGGAGCGTGGTCCACGTACCAAGTGCAAAGGCAGAAGATGAGCGGCAGTTGCATCGGGAGATGATGGCTTTGAAGAAAGAACGAACGCGGCATATCAACCGGATCAAGGGGTTACTGGTGAGCCAGGGAGTGGTGATAGAGGTGGATTCGGGGTTCATGGAGGCAATTGAGACAGTGAGGTTGTGGGATGGTTCACTATTGCCCGGGAGGCTGCGGATGCGACTGGAACGGGAGCACGAACGGATGGAGTTGTTAGGACAGCAGATCGGCCAGCTGGAGAAGGAGCGGGAGGAAGTGATCCGCACTTCGCAGGAAGATGCAATAGAGCAGGTGCGGCGACTGTTGCAGTTGAAGGGGATCGGGGTGAACTCAGCCTGGTCGTATGTCATGGAGTTCTTTTCCTGGCGAGGGTTTCGCAATCGTCGGGAGGTGGGAGCGCTGGCAGGGCTAACGCCGACGCCGTATCAGAGCGGAGAAAGCTCGAAGGAAAGTGGGATCAGCAAGGCAGGCAATCGGCAAGTGCGGGGAATGGCGATCGAGATTGCCTGGTCGTGGCTTCGCCATCAGCCAGACAGCGCACTGAGCTGCTGGTACAACCGCCGTTTTGCGAAAGGTAGCAGCCGGGTGAGGCGGATCGGGATCGTCGCCCTGGCACGGAAATTGTTGATCGAATTATGGAAGTATTTGGAGACCGGCGTTGTGCCGGAAGGAGCGTATCTGAAGAGCACTTGATCTGCTTCCAGTTGTGGCGTACTTTCCCACTGGTGAGAACTGCCCGTTCCAAAATGTGGGTTTTCCTTATGGAGACCGAAGTATAGATGGGGCAGTTCCTCAAAAGCTTTTCTCACCTCCAGGCGAATACATTATTGGGTGTCTGGCTTTGACCAGCACGGATAGAAGCTAGTTGGAGGGAGTCTCCTTCAACGCTTCATAAGCTGCCAGTTTGTCTTGGAAAGTACTCCTTCGAAAAAAGAATGGCTTGTTTTTGTTTTGTACCTGTTCAGCAATTTGATAACTCTTGGATAAAACGACCTCCTGCAGGCCGTCCTTAGCCTGCGCCTATCAAAAAACCTATTGACAAAACCAGAATCATAGAAGCATTTTTTCTTGACTCCCCTTCCAAACCCTGATAGACTATTGCGCCGGTCTTTCCAGCCCTTTGTTTTGCGTTCCGATGGGAAAAGGAAAGTTCAGACCGGTAGTCCGGCGCGTTAACCTTGTATGGACGGGGTGCCTTTGGTATAATTCCCCCGCTTAAGCCGGGAAAGGACGCTTGCCGACGTAGCTCAACCGGCAGAGCAACCGCCTTGTAAGTGGTAGGTTACGGGTTCAATTCCCGTCGTCGGCTTGGAACGTTTTCAAAACCCTTCCCGCTTATTGGCTGTCGGTTGGCCTTTTCGATGGGAACGGCACCGACCGGCTGGTGGCACGGTTGGTAAATATGGGCAGTTACCCAAGTGGCCAAAGGGGACTGACTGTAAATCAGTTGGCAAAAGCCTTCGGAGGTTCGAATCCTTCACTGCCCACCTCCGCCCTCATA
>JADGQC010000116.1 GCA_017882125.1 Anaerolineales bacterium | reverse complement strand
TACCTATGAATCCGGCGCGGTATCTGCGGCTGTAGAGTTTTTGCGAGGCAGGCCTGAGGTCGGGTTGGTTTACGCAAACACCAACTTCATAGACGAAAAAGGCCGTGTTATTGGCCGTTTCCCTGCTGCACAGACTGATTATCGGCGTTTAAAGCGCGGTTACGTGCACATCCCTCAGCAATCTGCGTTCTTCCGCGCCGACCTCTGGCATAAAGTAGGTCCGCTTGATCCGTCCTTCTACTTTGCCATGGATTACGACCTTTGGGTACGCCTTGCACGCCTCGCGCCTGTCGAATATGTCCCGTCCTTGTGGGCAAATTTCCGGCTGCATTCCTCCGGCAAGACAGTCGCGGCAGATGACCGGTGCTGGCCGGAGATGCTTAAAGTACATTATCGTGATGGCGGTTCCTGGCTTTCCATCATCACAGTCAAATATTTTATCCGCAAGTTGATCGCTCCGCTCTGGAGGCTTCGCATGCGAGCGCGCCTTTTAAAAAGGAAAAAAGATAAAATGAAAAATAGTTACTGAACCCCCCGCTCTATAGCGATTTCCTGCGTTTGTTGCAGGCCTGGCGTTGGTTTCTGTATCCCTTCTGATTAATGAATTCGATACTGGTGCGAAGAACCAGTGAGTCGAGCCTTATGGACAGATCAAATAAACATTGGACGAATAGCAGTATAGCCATAGCAGTCCAAGGAAGAACTTTCGAAAGTGCGTGAATTCAACTTCTTTTCGAACCGGTCAGCCAGTTCAGGCAAACATGGTCCCTAGTGATTGTGGCTGGCTTCTTTGAAAAATTTATTTTCATTGGCAAATTCACGCTTTCTCCCACATAAAAAGTCATGGAATAAATGGAAATCTATCTTCGCCTATGGCAAGTCGTTATCAGGAATATCTTCGAGATATTTGCCATAACTATTCTGACGCAGCTTACTGGCTAAAGATCGAAGATCAATTCTTGAGATAAATTCCATTCGATAGGCAACTTCCTCGGGACAGCCAATCATCAAACCCTGGCGTTCCTCAATCCTCTGAACGAAATTGGCCGCTTGGAGGAGCGTCTCATACGTACCGACATCCAGCCAGGCAATGCCGCGTCCGAGTCGGCGGGCACGCAACAGGTTGCGCTCCAGGTAAACCCGATTCACATCCGTGATCTCCAGTTCGCCGCGTGGCGAGGGTTTCAGGTGATGGGCAATCTCGATCACCTCATTATCGTAGAAATATAGCCCGGGCACAGCAAAGTGCGACTTCGGGTGCTTCGTCTTTTCCTCGATGCTGATGGCCTTCCCGTTCTCTTCAAATTCAACCACCCCGTAATTTTCCGGCTCATGCACGGGGTAGGCAAAAATCTGCGCCCCTTCCGTCAGGGCAGCCGCGGCCCGCAGGTAATCCCTTTAGCCAGAACCAAAGAAAATATCATCGCCCAGAATCAAGCTGACCAGGTCCGAGCCGTAAACCCAGCCCTCCCGGTGATGAGTACATTTATCATCAGAAGTCAAACTCCAAGACCGCTTCGATCACCCGCTGCTGGTCGTTTTCGGTCAACGCATTGTGGAAGGGCAGGCGCACGAGCTGGTCACTGACACGCTCGGTCACCGGGCAGTCGCCAGGCTTTCCGCCGAACTGCACACCCATAGCCGACAGGTGCAGGGGCAGGTAGTGGAACACGCTATGGATGCCAAGGTCGCGCAGGTAGGCGATGAAATCCTCGCGCAGGTCCAGGGAGGGCAGGAGCATATAAAACATGTGGTAAGCCTGCTCGCAGTATGCCGGGATGTATGGTAGTTGCACTTCGTGGCGTGCTGCCCAGTCTTTTAACCCACCATAGTATGTTTCCCACACTTTCTGCCGGTGGAACTGGATCTTGGCGCGGTTTTCCAGTTGGGCATATAGGAACGCCGCCAGAATATCGGAAGGCAGGTACGACGAGCCAACATCGACCCAGGTGTACTTATCCACCTGGCCGCGGAAGAAGCGGCTGCGGTTGGTGCCTTTTTCGCGGATGATCTCGGCCCGCTCGGCCAGCGCCGGGTCGTTGATGAGCAACGCCCCGCCCTCACCACAGGAGAAGTTCTTGCTCTCGTGGAAGGACTGTGCCGCAAGAACTCCGAACGTCCCGAGGTACCTGCTCTTATACTTGCCGAACAAACCGTGGGCGTTATCCTCCACCACCCGAACCCCGCGCCGAGCGGCAATTTCGAGGACGGTGTCCATCTCGCAACCCACCCCGGCATAATGCACCGGGATGATGGTTTTTGTGCGATGTGTAATCAGGGCCTCGAGACTGCTCTCGTCCAGATTAAGGGTATCCGGCCGAATGTCCGCGAAGACTGGCTTTGCCCCGCGCAAAACGAAGGCATTGACTGTCGAAACAAAGGTGAACGCTGGGATGATAACCTCATCCCCGGGCTGGAAGTCCAGCAGGATGGGCATCATCTCAAGGGCATGGGTGCAAGAGGTGGTTAGCAAAACCTTCGGGACGCCTAATTCCTGCTCAAGCAGGGTGCTGCATTTTTTCGTGAAGGGACCGTCGCCGGACAGTTTTTCCCCGGCGATGGCCTCAGCCATGTATTGCAGTTCTTTGCCCACCACTACGGGGCGGTTGAAGGGAATAAAGTCTGTCATTAGTCCATCCACTTGTGGAACGAATGACGGGCATCACTGCACACACGCCAACCCAATTTCGAATAGCCCAACTGCACGCCGTAGTTGTTGATATGTGTTGGGCCTTCGATAATATCCGCGATGCCATGGAGGGATTGCATGCCCGCATAGGTCAGGGCAGTGAACAGGCCCTGCCCATGATAATCGGGATGGATTCCCGCGATGCTGTAATGCCCAAAGCGGACCTTGAGCTGACTCTCGGCCTTTGATTGGCGTTTCCAAATTGAAAAACCGACGATCTTCCCCGCGACCAACACGAGGTGGATCCAATCGGCGTAGCCATCGAGGGAGGAGCACATCCATTGTTTGTAGGCCTGCGTGGCGAGCTGACTGCCAATGCGTTCATCCGCGTGGAAACGGCCAAAGTGTTCGCGAAAAGCGAGTTCCACCACGGCGACGAGTTCATCGCGATCCGCTGAGGTGGCAAGACGTAGGGTAACACCATCCGCAAGCACAGGACGAGGCAATCTCTCGAACGGCACACGGCGATAATCATAGTAACAATCCACGATCGTGTCCATTAGAAGGAAACCACGCGACTCGAGTGCATGAATGGCGTACAACTCGTTGGTGTAGGTCTTACTCAAAATAAACTGGACTCCGTTCGCGGCGGCATTCTGAAGCATGTGATCCAACATGGATTGGGCCACTTGCTCCCTGTTCGCGATGGAGCCGTCCACTACAAAGGTGTTGATGACAGCCGCCTTTTTCCCTAGCAGATTCGACTCCCACGGGTTGTTGGAGTATATGAGCAGTCCCAACTGCGCGCCCCCCCGAACGGCGAGAAATCCCTGCGCTGTCTGAGCTTGCAACAACTCCGCGATGGAGCGGGACCAGAAATCCGTCAGGTCCGCGCCCAATTCTTTTAATAGGTAACGTAGAGGTTTGTAGGCACTGGCCGCCAGCATGGGCACGACAGCGTCCAGTCCATCCGTAGATAAAATCTTAATTTGGAGGTCGCTCATAAATCGCTACTCCTCTCGAACTATGTAAGGGGGTTGTCCCATTGAATGGGTATATATCCGGGCGAGGTATTCGCCGATGATTCCAAGTGCGAACAGTGTTGCGCCAGAAAAAATCGCGATGACCGAAGCCAGGAAAGGAAAGCCAGGAAGACTACCCCCATTGATGATGTAACGCCCAATCACGTATACCAGCACGCCCATCCCAAAAAGTGTAAAGGAAAAACCGATCATGCTGGCCGCGCGGAGCGGCAGGGTACTAAATCCCGTCAACATGTTCATAGCCAGATTAAGCAACTTTCCAAAGGTGTACGTGGAGGTTCCCGCAGCGCGCGCATCCTGGCGGACGGGCACCGCAACAAAACGCGTTGCACCCCAGGTCAACAACACATCCACAACAACCGAAGGGCTGGCATAATTTGCAAAGGCATCGCGGACCGAAGTGCGAAACGCGCGAAACGGGCTGGCTTGCCAGGCAACCTCGCTGCTCATCACGTTTCGCAGTACCAGGCGGATCACCTTTGAGGCTAGGGCCCGCCCTAGATTTTGGCGCACCTTTTGGGATGCACCATATACCACGTCGTAACCCTCATCCAGTTTTGTCAGCAAAGAAGGGATTTCTTCGGGCGGGTTCTGCAAGTCATCGTCCATCGTCACGGTCACTTCGTAGCGCGCGGCGCGTATGCCCGCCAGGAGGGCATTGTGCTGTCCATAATTGCGCATCAGGTTGATACCGCGCACGCAGGCATGATTCTTGGAGAGTTGAACTATTACCTCCCAACTGTTATCTCGGCTGCCATCATTGACCAAGAGAACTTCATAAGCCTCGGTAACCTGAAGCAATACGGTTTCGAGTCTGGATGTCAAAAACGGGATTGTTTCTGACCCGTTATAGACCGGGATAACTATTGAAATATTCATTTCGTCCCTTAAGGATAGTTTGAGCGAGTAGCGTACAATATAGGCATGGCGAAACGCAAATTCAAACTAACGGAACAAGAACGGAACCAACTGCTTCAAGCATACACGCTTAGTAAAGATGCTGCTACTCGTACACGTTACCAGGCGGTCCGGCTCTACGGAGAAGGCTATAACGAAGGAGAAATTGAGCAGATTACTGGTTGTAGCCGGGCCATTCTGATGGAGTGGTGCCGTGCTTATCTTGCGGACCCTGCCCAAGGCCTGGTCGACAAACGAGCGGGTGGCAACAGTGCCAAGCAAAATAAGACGCAAGTGGAAGAACTTTACCAAAAGCTGCATCAGTATACACCGAGAGAGCTGTTCGAGCCAGATGCCAGCACTGCCGATGGGCAATTCAGGACATTAGTGGACTTGGCACATGTTATCCAGAAATGGCATGGCGTTGAATATCGAAGTCGCATTTCCTAACCCTGTTTGTTTGAGTGTTGTTAGTTCAGTCTCCAGAAGACCGAGAAGGTTTTCAAGCCTCACAACCAGCTCAAGGTAGCCGATTTCGAAGAACAGTTCGGAAAGAACTAATCAATGTCGCCCAGGATACGCCCAATATGGTCTTTCTGGTTGGAGACGAAGCTGGACTGTATCTGCATGCCACTACCTGCTTTGTTTGGTCGCCAACTGGCCAGACACCCAATGTTCGGGCTGACCGGTTCGCTGGCATGACTTGTCAGTTTCTTTACAAACTAAAATCGCCCGGTTGTATCGGGCGATTTTCGGTTATTATTTGAGCAGATATGCGCGCCTCTGACTCTCCCTTTATCGCTGACTGGTTTGTCGTTTCCCTGCGCTGGCTGGTTTTACTGGGGTTGATTACCTCTTTATCGCTGGGAGGCCAACTTCTGGTTCTACCGAATGTACTCTTGATCGGCCTGGCAGGCTGGAATATTGCCCTGACCCTGCTGGCTGGGTTGAACCGCCGTCTGGCGCGCCATCGCGAGATTAGCTTGGGGGTTGACTTGCTGGTTGCGGGTCTTTATTTTGTTTTGGCGGGAGGGTTCGCCAGCCCCGCCTTTTGGATAATTGTTCTGCCGCTTCTTACCGCCGCCATTTATTTTGAAGTGATGGGCGCATTCGTTTCAGCCACCCTGATGATGGTCGTTCAAATCGGAATGACCATTCTCCAGACGCTGGCTCCGTTTGCTCTGCTTATTCTTGGTGCATCAGTTTTCCTTACTTTTCTGATCGCCGGAGTGTTCGGCTATTTGAGCATGCGCCTCATCCAGACGATTCGCCGCGCTCGCCAGTCTCAATCCGAAGCACAGCAAAAGAAACAACGCGTGGAGAATGACCGTCTTCGCGCCATCTACGGCTTGACTTCCTCCCTGACGTCAACCCTCAACTACCAGCGCGTGCTCGATTCTGTTCTGGACTTGAGTTTGAGCATACTAAATTTCGAGCCGGATGCTCCCCCCGACGATAGACTGATCTGCGCCGTCCTGCTTTTTTCCAAAGAAGGATCTCTTGAAGTCGGCTCGGCACGCCGCCTGACCCCGGCGGACTTGCGCGTCGTTTTGCGCGGTCAGGAGGGAGCCATAGCCCAGGCCATCGAAAACGATAAACCGGTCTTGCTCAAAGACGTGCAGCACGACCCGGAATTGACCCGCTTTGTCACCTTCATGAGTTGTAGTGAGATTTACTGCTTCCCTTTGCGCAGTGGTTTCAATGCTTATGGCATCCTGCTTTTCGGTCATCCGGAACTGAAGTTTTTCACCCCCGGGCGGTGTGAACTTTTGGATATTCTCGGCAGCCAGGCTGTGGTTGCAATACAAAATGCACGTCTCTACCAGGACGTAGTGGATGAGCGCGAACGCATGATCGAGTTCCAGGAAGAAGCCCGCAAAAAACTGGCGCGTGATCTGCACGATGGTCCCACCCAGTCCGTCTCCGCAATTGCCACGCGTGTCAACATTGCCCAGCGCATGTTGTCTAAAGATCCCAAGGCTGTCAGCGAAGAGCTGGGCCGCATCGAGGATTTGGCCCGTCGCACAATCAAAGAGATCCGCCACATGCTTTTCACCCTGCGCCCGTTGGTGCTGGAGTCGCAGGGTTTGGTATCCGCTTTGCAATCCATGGCGGAGAAAACGAAAGAGACTTACACGCAGAATGTGCACATCAATGTGGATGAAAGTGTCCTCGAATCCATCGAAATGGGCAAGCAGGGCGTCATTTTTTATATTGTGGAAGAAGCAGTCAATAATGCCCGGAAACATGCCCAGGCCGGGCGCATCTGGGTGAACCTGCATCTCTTGAAACAAGGTCTGGCCTTGCTCGAAATCCAGGATGACGGGATCGGGTTCGATGTCGCCGCGGTCAACCGCTCCTATGACCAGCGCGGCAGCCTGGGTATGGTCAACCTGAGGGATCGTACTGAACTCGTCAACGGCGTGCTGGACGTTCAATCTGTGCCTGGTAAGGGCACCCGGGTCCAGGTCTATATTCCATTGACGGAAGAGGCTGCCGACCGTCTTCATCATTCCTCCGAAAAACGATAACTCCCAATCCAATGCCAATTGCTGCCAGCATACACTACTTCTTGCATGAAGGGGGAAGGCCAAAAAAACCGCCGCTGGTGCTCATCCATGGCTCCGGGGGTGATTATTTATCTTGGCCGCCGGAAATACGGCGGCTGGCTGATGCGCGTGTCTTTACGCTCGACTTACCCGGCCACGGTAAATCGAAAGGGCCGGGCTGCCAATCTGTTGCCGATTATGCTGATAGTGTGGTTGGTTTTATGAATGCGGCCGGCCTTTCGCGGGCCGTGTTCGTTGGACATGCGCTGGGAGGCGCAATCGCTCTGACCCTCGCCATTGACCACCCCGAGCGTGTAGCCGGAATCGGGCTGATCTCCACCGGGCCGCGCTTGCCGATTGTATCTTCAGTAATGGAGAATGCCGCCAACCCCGCCACATTTATCCTGGCTATCCAGTCGCTCCAGGAACTGATGCACATTCCGCCGGCTGCAAAATATTTGAATGACCAGACTTTCAGGCATTTGTCTTCTATTCGCCCAACACTTTTCCATGGTGACTTGCGTGCCTGTGACCAGTTTGATGCGACCTCCCGCCTTGATGCAATTCGGACCCCGGTTCTGGTGTTATGTGGCAAAGACGACCAACTCACCCCGCGACGCTATTCCGAGAGTCTGGCGGGACAAATCCCCGGCGCTGCCCTGCAGACGATTGACGGCGCAGGGCATCTGGTGATGCTCGAACAGCCGCGCCGGGTGGCGGGGTTATTGAGCGTCTTTTTGATGGCCATTCCTTACTCGCCGGGTATGTAATTCTTTGGATGTGGCGAAAAACGCGGGAAGAAAATATCACCATTTTAAGGGAATGATCATCTTGAGAGTACCAGCGGGTTTCCTTTGGTTGCCTAAAATCATGACCGGGTTGGTCCTTGTTAGCACAAAAATCCATTTC
>JADGQC010000115.1 GCA_017882125.1 Anaerolineales bacterium | reverse complement strand
TATTTTCCGCCCGATGAATTTTTCGGAAGGTGCAAGCAACCAGCGAGTGTTGAGGGCGATACCTTCCAAATAGGCGCGAATAATATCCTCGCGGGTATTCTCCAGGGAGATATTAAATAGCGTTGCACGCGCATTCCGGTCGTCAATGGGAGAACGCTCACCGTATATCCACGGCATGTACATCAGCCCATTACTCCCTGCAGGGACTTTGGCAGCGATCCGGTCAAAGATCTGAAATACGTCCGGGGCCTGTTCCGCTTGTAAAAGCTCATCCTTATGGTAAAGGATCTTATCGCGCAAATAATTTAAATTGCCGCCTGCAGTGGTTTGTAAAGCGATCAGCAGATATTTGCCCGGAATGGCACAAGGGACCGAGGCCATAAAAGTGGAAAGATCAGTCTTTTTTGCCGGGACATGAGCAGCAACCCAACTGGAGGTGCCGATATATACGTGAGCATCGAAATCGTTCACCGTTCCTGCTCCGATGGCTGCCGCGCTGACATCGATCGCCCCGGCAACCACTTTGACCCCGTCTTTCAGTCCCAGAGCAGCGGCAACATCCTTTTTCAAATCGCCGATCACCGTGGTGCATTGGACCAGCTCGGGGAACTTGTCGGGGGCAATGCCGCAGTCCTTGAGCAGCCCAGCGTGATAGGTGATATGCGCAGAATCGCGGTTATCAGTGACCCAGGAGGTCAGGATCGAATCGGGAGTGGCAACGAACTTCCCGGTAAGGCACAGGTTCATGTAATCCAGGGCGGTCAGGAACTTGTACGTTTTTTTGTAAATTTCAGGAAATTCATAACGGACGAGCAGCATGTGCGCAGCCGGGTCTGTACCGGTTTGAGTGGGCACCCCACCGGTCAGGTTGATCCAGCGCGGCAGTTTGAAAGCATTGTATCCAGAAACCTTGAACATGCCGCCGGTGATCTTGGACAGGTGCCTGGCACCGCGCATGTCAAGCCACGAGATGACATTCATCAAGGCTTTACCTTCGGCATCCACGGGGATCGTACATTCCCCCTGGGATGAACAGCATACTCCGACAATGTTTTCAACCGGCACCAGGTTTTTCTGTACCAGTCGTTTGGCGGTTGACATGAAAGCCTGCCACCAATCCTGTGGATTCTGTTCCGCTCCGCCGTCAGGCAGAACGATCAGAGGAATTTCCTGGACCTCCCAGCCCACCACCTTCCCGGATGTGGAAATCAATGCGGTTTTCAGGGCTGAAGTGCCCAGGTCGATCGCCAGGATATAGGGTTCTTTTTCCAAGTTCCACTCCTTTTGGTTCTTACCGGTTTTGAAAATGATCACCTGCTATGTCATAACCCCGCCGAATGGGTGAGTTGTGCCAACGGAATGAGGATCGCCATTACGCAATGTGAAAAGGTTTGACAGGGAAAGACATAATTGCCAGGCATGGTTACACGTTGGATACATTGGCAAGCAGGTTGATCAGCTTCTCCGGCTGATGGGAAAATTCCGCTATTTTGATCTCCCCGCGCACCATCCCCAGCAGGGTTTCAGCCTGCAACCGGTTGACCGGCGTGGGAACGCCAAACTTCTCGCCATGTCGCACGACTGCCCCTTGCAGCCACTCCACTTCGCTCGTCTTCCGTCCGGCGTGCAGGTCGATATGGAAGGAAGGCATCTTCCCGCCTCTGCCTCCGCCAACGATTTTCTTCAATATTGGACTGGCAAGAAAGCGCGGCAAGCGCAAAGACAGCGCCAGCAGGCTTACAGGAATTTTGGGCAGGTCCACCGGATGGACACCCTGGGCAGCCATGACTGCCAGGGTCTCGTGGGCGGCGTGTATTTCCAGGTCATATAATCCGGGGTTGGCAAAAACCTCCGCCGGGCTCATATCGGTAATCGCTGACGTGGCACTCCCCGGGAGGTTTGCCAGGAGCTTGGACCACTTCATGTCCGCCGGGCGCGGGTAAAGCTGTGCATTTAAAAACGCGGAATTGAACGCTTGCCCCAATTGTTTTGAGAAGGGATGCCCGGCTGCGATGCCGATCCCACGCGCTTTTTCCAGGACAATGTCGCCAGCACCCTTGCGGAGAATGGAACAGGTCACCGTGCCCGCAATGACACGCCCCGGCCCGAGCACGGCCGCGATCGCGGGTTCATTCTCTACGCCATTCTGCAAACTAAGGATGGGGGGCATCCTGTCCGCGAATGGCTGGATCCTTTCCAGGGCAGCCCTGGTATCGAAGGATTTCATGGCAAAGATGGCAACGTCGAAAGGCCCGAGCTTCAACGCCTCCTCCAGTGAGGAAACGACCCCAATGGAAGTTGGAGGGACAATCAACGGCTCTGGTGCCTTTCTGGATTTATCGATGGATACGTCCAGTCGCAACCCTCTAACCTTCAGATCAGCTGCAACAAGAGGTTGCTCTATTATGACCACCCGATGTCCAGCCAGTGCCAGGGATCCGCCCACGTACGTTCCGACCGCCCCCGAACCGAAAACCAATACAGAGATTGGATTCATTCCATTCATTAAATAAACTCCAATTTGACCGGTATATCAGGCCTATAAGTTGTATTCATTAACCCAAATTCCGCGGGAAAGATTTCTGATTATGTAAATCTGGTCAGCAGGTGCAGTCACATAAGAAATACATTATTTGAGAGCCTGCCAACCATTTTCAATATGACAATGACCCTATTCTAACGCTTCCCGGACCAGCTTTCCAATATAATGTTTATTCGGGAGATTTGAAAAACCTTCCATAAGAAATCAAAGTCTTGGGTAGTTGAGCTGGTCAGGGAAGTTCGGGTAGGAAATCAATATTTTTGAGTGGTACAAAAAACCATGGCAGGAGGCCATGGTAAGAAAATGGCTTTGTTGTGAACGCGTTGTTCATGCATCCGAAAGCGAAGCAGGATTATTAATGTCAGGGATTCCTGTCATGGGAAAGTCAGGCTTGCCGGTGGGGAAATTTCCCCAGGGAACCGAATATACCCATTGGCAGGGATGCAGCCAGCATCGTGCCCAGGATTTGGGAGATGGGCCATGCATAATCATAGAAGAAAATGGGCGTCATACCGGTGGGGGTGCCTGCCACTGCAATATGACCAAACCAGGATCCAGCGAGTGCCAGGAATATAACCATGACTGAAACGATCATTTTTACTGCAACTGGCCTCACCCATTGGGAGACTGCATACCCGGCGGAAATGAAGAAACAACCGGCTGCAAACAATACTCCACCCGGAAGACTGTTCAGGAAAAGGAGATCATAAAGCAAAAGCCCTGCGGTCAATACGGCCCCGCCAACCAGGGTGGATACTGCCATCCGCAGCAAGGTTTTTGAAAAAGGTAGGGTTTCCGAAAGCAATCGGGTGATAAATATTCCTGACCCGAAGACGAACCCCATGAATAATCCGCGTTCGACGGCAATGCTGATGCGGGTCACATCCATATAATTGGGCAGCCGGTAGGTAAGGTATACCTGGGCGCCGAAACCCAGGAATACGCCCAAGGCAACCAGCCCGTAAACACCCAGCAGAGCTGCAAGGTTGGACGCAAGCCAGTTTGCCAATCTTTCCAATGAAAGCGTCAGGCGCGTGCCCCGGGGAAGGACGGAGGGCAGGCTTCCGGCAGCTTCGAGCACGCCCAGCAGGGCTAGATCACGCCGATCATCTTTTACAGAAGTGAGCAGAAGCGTGACTGCTTCCGTTGAATGCATGCGGCCGATCAGACGCGCCGCCCGGTCGCCGGTAACGGTCTCTTCGCAGGCAAGGCTGGCAAGAGCCTGGGCTTGCTGTATGTCGGGGAAAGTGGTCTGCCAATGAGCCTGGGGATGAATCATGCTCTCGAGAAAATCAAAGATGGCTTGTTTCAAATCCTGGCTGACTTTGCCGCCGGCCACTTCCAGCAGGGAGTTCATAAGACCATCCGGCAGGTCGGCTTTCAACCGCAGGACGGCATTGTCATGCAGAAGCAAGCCAAGGGTCCGGCTGGTAAGCACAAGGTTATCGCGTCTAATAAATGCAGCCGCGATTCGCAATCGCTCCTGGGGAGTTTCCACTTTTTTCCACCAGAAATCGATATCGTATCCGTATACCAGGGCACAGTGGAGCATGAATGAGCTCATGTTCCCCGGTCCACCCGCTCCCCCGGATGGTTTTTGGGCCTCATCAACCAGGGCAAACTTGGTCAGGGTCAGTGGGACGACAGGGCTGGAAATTTCCCAATCTTGCATGGCGCGCTGGATGATTTCGTTTGCACCCAAACCAAGTGGGCTGACGTCATTTTTTCGGGAAATGTCCACTGCGACTGGTGGATAGTTGAAAACATCATATAGCATTTGCATCACTTCAGAAGCCGATCGCGGGCGTGCAGCCGGCTTGGCGGCGGTGATCCTGCGCAGGGCTTGTACCAGCGCTGGCGGCAGCTCGGCATTGTATTCGCGTGGGTCGGGGATCTCGTCGCTCGAATGCAATTGCTGGATCCCCAACGCGATTTCCCCATCCCATGGAATGTGGCCGGTAAATAATTGGTAGAGCATCACCCCGAAGCTGTAAAGGTCTGACTGGATGGTGATCTCCGAATGGTTGCTTTGTTCGGGGGGTGAATAAGGCAGTGTGCCATGCCCGGTGTGCATGGCCATGGTGCTCCCGGAAAGGACACGCGCCAGCCCAAAATCAAAAACGTAGATATTTCGGCTGTAATCCATTAAGACGTTGCCGGGTTTCAGGTCGCGGTGGATGATGTCGTGACCGTGCAGGTAATCGAGGGCCGAGGCGATATGCGCAGCGAATTCCAGGGCAAGCTCCACAGGCAACCGCCCGGTTGCAACTTTGTCCTGCAGGGATCCGCCGGGGATATAAAGCGAAACAAGGTAGCGCACCCCCTGGAGACTGCCAAAATCATAGAGCGGCAGGATGTTCGGATGTTCAAGCCGGCTGAAAAGTTCCCCCTGCTGTTCAAAAACTTTGTCCGAGACCGCCTGGACCTGATTGTCGGCTGTTTCAAGGAATTTTATGGCAACGATGCGGCTGATTTCTCTTTCCTGTGCAGACCAGACCACACCCTGCCCACCCGCGCCAATTTGCTCAAGCAATTCATACTTGAGAAAATGCATACCGGGACGGATGTCTCTCAGATTTAGGGGCAGGGATTCAGGCATGGATGTGGATCGGCTTTTTGGATGGGTGGCAGGTTTTTACCAGGCAATTGGTATTTGAGGCGGTTGTTTTTTTCTTACAGCGGAGGCGTTCCTCTGGATGAACGGAAGTCTTTGTTGAACCCGGTCCAGGGAAAGCGGTGCAAGGTCTCTGGCTGGGTGTGGATCTGCTCGCGCCTAAGGTTTTTCGAAGGTTCGCGTGTATACATTCGAGACGCCGCTCACACCCCACGCCCGGACGTACATCGTATAGATCCCGCTTGACAGGGTTTTAAAAATCTCTGAATTATAATTGTAGTTCATCGTTTTGCAATTGCTTGTCCCCCCAAATGCACAATAACGAACCGAATATAGAACCTCGGGAGAACCTGCATCAGGGAGTGGAGGGATCGCCCCCCCTGCAAAGGTGAACCAGAAATTGACATGGTCAATCCCATCGCCATTGGACGTACCCACCGCTGTGTCCCATGCCTGAGCTTCAAATGCGGTATCTCCGTTATTGTTGACGACATTTCCGTCCCCGGCTGGGACAATGATGTTTACTACCACTTCGCCACTTATGGGGAGAGAGGTTTTAGAGGGGATGAAAAGCGCAGTTCGGGTGGCTGCTGAGGTGGGCGGAAGAGTCCGGGCAAGGGTGCGCGTCGAGGTCGTTGTGGGTGAGGAGGTGGGAGTCGGGGTTCGGGTTCGTGACAGGGGATATGCGGTCGGCATCCATTGGGCAGCAATGTCTGAGGGCACCGGGGTGATCTTGGTTTGATCGCAATAAGTCCCGGTCATGCTGCAAACAACCGCCAAGTCGTCAGGCGTTAAAGGCTGCGGAGTGGAAGGGGGGCCGATGGAATCTGTCCCGTTAGGTCCGCCCAGGGGTACAGACACACTTTCCCCGGCGGTAAAGATCTGTTGCTGCCCATCTGACACCAGGGAACCCGAGCCGCTGTAAAGGCTGACTTTCATATTGCCATTCCTGTCAGCTTTCAGGCTGGCATTGCCCATCAGGGTCAATTCGGAGCCGTTGACAATGAAGTGAATGCCGGTGCCCTCAGGCATGGTAACCATCAGGCCGTCGAAGGGAACCTGATCGCAGGCAACTTGCCCAAGGCCACTGTAGAAATAGAAAGTTTCGAGGTTGCCGGTATTATCAAGCGTGGTGTTGCCAAACACCACCAGGGTGACGGTTTCACCTGGCAGGGATCGAGGCAGGTTGCCGATAAGTTTGAAAATTGCAATGCCCCATTCGTTCAAAGCGGGATCGAGGACCGAAGCGGAAATGCTCTCGATCTGGGTGATGTCGATGATATCGCCTGGGACTGTGAATTGTTGGGCGGCACCGGGTACCAGCCGGGTGGTGATGGTGTGATTGCCATAACAGGCTTGATCAGAACCTATCCGGTTGCATAGATCACTGGATGCGGACAGAGCCCGGTTGATCAGTTCCTGGCAGTCGGCGTGATTGGCAGCCACTGACGTGCGTGTTTGATCAACGGGCAGGGTATAAGGGATTACCCCCCAGCGATAAAGAACCGCGACCCACAATCCGGCACACACCAGGACGGCAAATCCAACCAAACTGCCCAGAATGGCCGCCGACGAGCGGCGTTTTTTTCCACCTTTCGGCCTTGAAGAAACGGGTGGCGCGGGTTTCGCGTTCACTATGGAAGGGGTGCCAGGCAGGGATTTAGCCCGCAATTCGGCTAGTTTTCGCTGCGCCATTGGTTGATCGGGGGCCAACATCAGGATGCAGTTGAGGCTGAAAATCCGATCCTCGTCATTATCGGACGCCTGATAAGTCATCTCCCAGGCAGCTAGATTGTTGGGATCCTTATCAGTCACTCCGCGCAAAATGCGCCGGGCCTCAATCAAGTTGCCGGTCTTGAGCGCGTTAGCGGCTGCTTCAAGGGGATCCGTTTCCGGCATGCCGGGAGTCATCATTTATGTCATCCTGGAGGATTTAGTTCAGGAATTCTTGAGCCGGTAGATGAAATAGAGCTCCATCCGCCCCAATCGCACCCTGGCCGCGTTTGGAAGGACCACAGGTTGATTCGAGGTCAAGCGAATTCCATTGACCCAGGTGCCGTTCGTGCTGCCAAGATCGGTGATCTGATAGCCATTCCCCGCACCTTGTATTCTGATATGCTGCTTGGATACACCCATGATATAGCCTTCAAGCGGCGCCAGGTCCACTAACCCGTCCGGTACCCCCTCTGCTTTCCTTCCAATGACAAAGTCCCTATCCTCTCGTACAGCAAAGGGATACATGAAGTCGGCTCGGTATATGGCCATCCCGTTATCCGGGATTTCCCGAACAAATTGGTCGATCAGCCCGTCATTTTCGACCGTGGGGCGGGAATTAACTGCGGGCATTTGGGTGGTGGTGGTTGATCCCCCACTTGCGATTTCGAAAGGCACACCGCAGTAGATGCAGGCTGTTGCGTCAATATCGTTTCTTAGCTTGCATGAAGGACAAAATTTCCCATCGTTATGGGGCATTGGATCTCCTTGGAAAATCACTTAATTGATGAATAGTGTATTAATAATACTACTACTTATACCGTCAAATAACAACAATCTAACATGACAATATTGTTTTTTTTCCGATTTTTTTCGGAACTGGGTGGGAATTATTATCAGTCATACATCATGAAGCAATTCCAAAAATGGGGAGGATAAGTTCTTTTTTACGAAGCCCCCAGGAAGCAGTAAAATCAAGCCGATGTTCATTCACCTCACCGCCCATTCGGCCTATTCCTTGCAGGAAGGATTATCTCTTCCCGCAGAACTGGTCCAGTCTGCCGCCGCGGACGGGATGTCCGCTCTCGGTCTTACCGACCACCGCTTGTTATCCGGGACGGTCGAATTCGTCAGTGCCTGCCGGAAAGCCGGGGTGCAGCCGGTCCTTGG
>JADGQC010000114.1 GCA_017882125.1 Anaerolineales bacterium | reverse complement strand
CCTGGAGGGACATGACCAGGTCATTCTGCGCGGCCCGAACGTGGACTTAACCTTGTCAATAAAGGGGCGCAAGTTCCTCAACGGTGCTGGTCTTAACAACATGCCGGATGGCGAGATCTATACCGGTCCGGTCGAGGATTCGGTAAATGGCTGGGTGCGTTTCTCATACCCGGCCATCTATAACAGTGTCATGGTCGAAGGTGTGGAACTGGCTTTCACCGCCGGCAAGGTCACCCAGGCGAAGGCCTCAGGGAATCAAGCCTTTCTCCTTGAAATGTGCGATTCTGATCCGGGGGCGCGTTTCCTGGGAGAGTTTGCCATTGGCACGAACTACGAAATTGATCGCTTCTCTCATAACATTTTGTTCGACGAAAAACTCGGCGGCACCTTCCACATGGCTCTCGGTTCTGGTTACCCCGAAACGGGTGCCAAAAACAAGAGCATGATCCATTGGGATATGATCTGCGGTATGCAGGACGACTCCGAGATCGTTTTGGACGGCGAGGTTATCTATCGGAACGGTAAATTTACTTTTTAATTTTATTTAGATGCGGATAGTTTCCGCTAAAGTTAATTTCCCCGTCGGGGCGGCCAAATGGTCGCTCCGGTTTTCATGCCCGCCAGTACCCGTGCCGCAGCGGGCGCACGTCCTCTGAAATGACAAAAGCCTCCGCGTCCGTTGCATGGACGATGTCCTGCACTTTGGATACATCCTTGCGTAACACGCTGACGCTCAGCATGCTAACCATCCCATCCCGCCCGCGCGCCGGGATTTCCGTCACTCCAAATCCTGAATCCCGAAGGACTTGGCTGAGCATCGTTCCAAACCTTTGTGTTACGATGCTGACTTTAACGTGCCCGATCGCCAGCCTTTCTTCGATCAACATTCCCACGACGTTTCCCGTGGCAAACCCGGCTGCATACCCGATGACATTCAAAGGGTTATCCAGGTGCTGCAGCACGGTGGTGATGGCAATGACAAAGATGACCGATTGGACAAATCCGAGTCCCCAGGCTACGCCCTTCCGCCCGCGCACCACGAATAGCATCCGCAGGGTATCACAGGACATGTCGCTGACGCGCAGGGCGAAAATGCCGAGTGCGCCCAGCCAGGCTGCCGGGGATAGGAAAATTTCGAACATGGAGTACCATCCTTTCAAAAAAACAGGGCGGCCTTTTCGGTCGCCCTGCCAGTTTATTTCATGCCAGGCATGTACAACCGGTCAATATATTCTTTTAGCATCCGCCGGGTGCTGAACTGCGGTGTGACCGTGCGCAGCGATTCCTTGATCATTACCACCCATTTGTGCGGGATGTCTTCTCCGCCCCGTTCGGTATAGTACAACGGGATGATCTTGTTTTCCAGGGTATCGTAAAGGCTTTCAGCGTCTGACTCATCCTGGACTTCGGTCCCGGGATCGACATCCTCGCCGATTGCCCAGCCATTGGACCCGTTAAAGGCTTCACGCCACCATCCGTCGAGTACCGAGAAATTGAGTGCGCCATTCAAGGCTGCTTTCATCCCTGAGGTCCCCGAGGCTTCATTGGGTCGCCGCGGGGTATTCATCCATACATCCACGCCCTGCACCAGGTACCGTGCCAGGTTCATATCGTAGTCCTCAAGGAATACCAGTCGCCCACCGTTCTCTGCCTTTTTGACCACCCGGTATACCTCCTGGATCAGCATCTTGCCGGGTTCATCGGCCGGGTGCGCCTTTCCAGAAAAGATGATCTGTACTGGGCGATTTGGACGGTTGATTATTTCGAGCAGTCGGTTGAGGTCGCTAAAAACCAGGCTGGCGCGTTTGTAGGTGGCGAAACGGCGGGCAAAACCGATGGTCAGCGCGTTGGGGTCGAGCATGGCTCCTGAGGCGATGGCCTGTACCGGGTGGAAATCTCCCTCCATCCAGCGTGTCCTTACCCGGCCGAGCATATACAAAGCCAGCTTGCGTTTCAGGTGCCTGCGCACCGCCCACAGCTCGGTATCTGGAATGCTGTCCACCTTGGTCCATGTCTCTGGGTCATCCAGCCGATCGAGCCAGCCTTCTCCCAGGTATTTATCGAATAGGAGGCGCAGCCGCCGCGCCATCCAGGTGGGCGTGTGCACTCCGTTGGTAATATATGTAATCGGTACGTCATTCTCATCTTCGATATTGGGCCAAAGGAAGTGCCATATTTTCCTTGAGACGCGTCCATGGAGTTCAGAAACGGCATTGCGCCCATCCGAATGCCGTAAAGCCAGGATCGGCATGCTGAAAGTTTCTCCCCAGGGCTCCTTATGGCGCGCCAAGTCCACAAATTGGTCGCGCCCCAGGTTAAGTTCCGGCCAGAAATTGGAAAGGTTTTTATCGATCAGCCATAGAGGGAATTCGTCATTCCCTGCCGGGACTGGGGTATGCGTCGTAAAAATATTCCCTTTTCGTGTTTTAGCCATGGCCTTTTTAAAGGTTAAACCCGTGTGGACAAGTTCACGCGCCCGTTCCAGCGTCAGGAAAGCTGCATGCGGCTCGTTCATGTGCCAGACACCCGGTTCGTAACCCATCGCTCGCAACGCTCTTACACCGCCTATGCCGAGCAGGATTTCCTGGGCCACCCGCAGGTCAATGTCACTCCAATACAGGCGGGTGGTCAACTTGCGGTCGTTGGGAGTATTCTCGTCCAGGTCGCTGTCCAGCAGATAGAGCGGGAGGCGTCCTACCCGCAGTTCCCAAATCCTGGCATTCACCGCCCGGTCCGGGAATTTGACGGTGATCTTCAGCGTTTCCCCCTTTTTGTCCAGCACCTGCAGCACAGGCAGTTCGTCAAAATTCAGAGGGTTATTGATGGAATCCTGCCAGCCGTCTTCGGAGATGCGCTGGGTGAAATAACCTTCAGCATACATCAGGCCCACTCCTACCAATGACAGGCCCAGGTCTGAAGCTTGTTTCAAATGATCACCAGCCAACACTCCCAGTCCGCCCGAGTAAATTGGTAGAGTTTCGTGCAAGCCGAATTCCATCGAGAAATATGCAATCGTTTGCTTGCTGCGGGTTTTATAAGTCCGCGCAGTCCAGGTGTCGGTGGTTTTCAAATAATCGTCGAAATTGGTAAATACCCGGTCGTATAGTTCCAGGTAGACCGGGTCCTGGGCGGCGGCGTTGATCTCGAATCGGCCCACGGATCTTAGAAATCGCAGCGGGTTATGGTTTAATCTCTCCCACAGTGCATTGTCCATGCGGTTAAAAAGGCGCTGGGCATTGGGGTTCCACGTCCACCACAGGTTGTAAGCCATTTCGCCCAGCCGGTTGATGCGGCGGGGAAGATCGAAATGATTAGGTATTTTGGTGAGGAAAGCGGTCATCTATATGTCCTTCCAAGCTGCTAATCATACCAAAAATCTTGACAATTATGTGCCCTTTTACACTATTTGTGAAGTACAATTTCTCCGGAGGTTTATGACCGAAACCGTTCAACTTTTTATAACCTGCTTGATTGACTCCTTCTTTCCCCACATTGGCGAGGCAATGGTCAACGTACTCAACCGGGCCGGGGTGAAGGTGGATTTCCCGTCAGCCCAAACTTGCTGTGGACAGCCGGCGTTCAATGCCGGGTTCCGCTCCACGGCGGTTCCCATGGCACGCCACACCATACGGGTATTTGAAAAAACCACGGGTGCCATCATCATTCCCTCCGGTTCCTGCGCAGCGATGGTTCGCCACGGCTACCTTGAACTATTCAAGGATGACCCAGCCTGGCTGGAGCGCGCCCGTGCACTGTCACTACGTGTCTTCGAGTTCACCGAGTACTTGGTGGATGTTTGCGGAGTCACCGGGCTGTCGGCCCGCTGGTCGGGGAAGCTGACCTATCATCCTTCCTGTCATCTTTTACGCAGCCTGGGCGTAGATCGGCAGCCGCGCGCCCTTTTAGCTGCCATAAAGGATGCCGAGATCATCGAGCTTCCCGAACGGGAGGATTGCTGCGGTTTTGGCGGAGTCTTTTCAGTTGAGCACCCCGAACTTTCCGCGGAATTTTTAAAGCGCAAGATCGCTAATCTCGATAAAACCGGGTCTCCCACGCTGGTGGTTGCTGACACCGGTTGCTTGATGCACATCCAGGGCGGACTGGCGCGCCAGGGTAAAAATCAGCGCGTACTGCATATCGCCGAGGTGCTGAACAACCAATGACCCTCAAAACCTTCCGTGCCCGAATCCGTCAGTCTATTGCCGATGATAATCTGCAGATTGCCCTCGACAACAACGCCGCCCGTCGCCGGGACGGGCGCCAGGCTGCCTTTGCCTCACTCCCGGATCACGAACAACGTCGCCTCCGCGCTCATATCATCAAAGCTGATGTGGTTGCCAACCTGGACCAATATCTTAACCAGTTTATCGACCGCGTCACGGCAAATGGCATCCTGGTTCATCGCGCTGCCGATGCAGACGAGGCTATCCGCATCTTTATGGAGATAGCCCTTGCATCTGGTGCCAAGCAGGCACGGTCAGACGCTGAACTAAAACCCCTGCTGGTTGCCAAGTCCAAATCCATGCTTAGCGAGGAAATCGATTTCAACCACGCCCTCGAAACCGCAGGGATGCGTGCTGTCGAAACCGACCTGGGTGAATACATCGTCCAATTGCGGGGTGAACGACCCAGCCACATTATTACTCCTGCCGTCCATTTGCGCCGCGGTGACGTTGGTAAACTTTTTGCAGAAAAACTTGGCATTCCCTACACCGAAGATATCCCGGTGCTCACCAATACAGCTCGCAAAGTATTGCGCGAAATCTTCCTCACCGCAGATATTGGAATTTCCGGTGTCAACTTTGGCGTGGTTGAATCCGGCACGCTTGCACTCGTAACCAACGAGGGCAACGGACGAATGTGCACCACCATTCCTCCGGTCCATGTAGCACTGATGGGCATTGAGCGCCTCGTCCCCTCTCTCGGAGACCTGGCTCTCTTCCTGTCGCTCCTGGCTCGCTCGGCCACTGGCCAGAAACTAAGTGTCTACACCAGCCTGATCAATTCTCCGCTTCCAGGTCAGACGCGCCATTTAATCCTGCTCGACAACGGCCGTTTCGCATTACAGGCCTCACCTCTGGCTGAATCTCTTTTCTGCATCCGTTGCGGGGCGTGCCTGAACGCATGCCCGGTCTTTCGTGAAACCGGGGGACATGCCTATGGCAGCATTTACCCCGGTCCCATTGGCTCGGTCATCTCGTGCGCCTTGGTGGACCCGCAGTTGGCATATCTCGCCCAGGCCTCCTCCTTGTGCGGAGCATGCAAGGAAGCTTGTCCGGTGGATATTGACCTTCCAGGTATGCTCCTGTGTGTGCGTTCTGGTCATTCACCGCAGAAACCTCAAACTAAAATAAAAGAAGGGGTGGGGATTCATCCTGCAGTAAAAATCGGGCTGACAGGTTATCGCCTGGCCGCTGCGAGCTCTGGACTATTCGCTTTTTTCCAGGGTTTGGGAGGTCTCCTCAGCAGGGTATATAGCCCTCGCCGCTCTTACATGCATCTCCCGGACTGGACGGGTTGGGGGTATAGCAAGGATTTTCCCCGGCTCGACGTGCATCCTTTCAGGTCACATTGGGGAAAGATCGTGCAACACGTGGAAAATAAACCGATTCGGCTTCAGGAAAGCCCAAAACCCTTGGACCCCGAATCTCGACCACCGGGCAAGTCGCTGCCTGATCGCTTCGCCGAAGAACTCTCTGCCCTCGGCGGGCATGCATATATAGTCTCCGGGAAGGAATTGCCTGCCCGGTTGGCGGAATTCATGGAATCTAAAAAGATTGATCGTGTCCTGGTGGATGACGAAGGGGCAGGCTTTGTCACTGGCATTCCCACCCTCAGGCAACCTGATCCATCTGTCCGGGCGGGCGTGACTGGGGCGTTGGCTGGAATAGCCGAGACAGGGTCACTTCTGCTCACTTCCGGCGCAGGGGAAACCCTCAAAGCTTCCCTTTTACCGGAAATTCACGTGGTTGTCTTGAAAGCGTCCAGGATCCTTCCGACTCTTACCGATGCCCTTGCGATGCCCGAGGTTGGCGCTGTTGCAGCAGGAGTCGTCATTACTGGTCCCTCCCGGACTGCCGATATTGAAATGACCCTGACCATCGGAGTCCATGGCCCGGGCGAATTGCACGTCTTTTTGATTGACGATTCGATGCCCGTCTGATAAAATCCCCCCGCTCGGAAAAGGCAGGTCCCATCTGCTGTTTTCCGTAACGCTGGCTTAAAAGCAGCACAATTGCAAGCCCCCATCGTCTAGTGGCCCAGGACGGGGCCCTCTCAAGGCCCAAACAGCGGTTCGAGTCCGCTTGGGGGCACAGCTCGACAGAAAAATATGCAAGCAAAAGGATTCCAGAAATTTTCCGGGGATTTATTAATTTAATGCAAGAGAATCAGACTTATGTCTAAATGGTGCACAACGCCATCTCGTTGCAAGATGTGTGTGCTGTTCAAAGAATCTAAAACATGACCATCGATATGTTGGAGGCTTCCATCGGTCAGATGGACGTCAATGCATGTTTCGTACGAAGCATGGAGAATTACCGGAACCTGGCAAATTGTGTAAGCAATGCAACCTGCCTGCAATTCCATTTGTTGCTCCAGACCATCCACATTCCAATAAGGGAACGCCTTTGGATCAGTAAGAAACTCGTTCTTATCCAGCAGTAAAAAGTCAAACACCAGATTACCATTTTCGATGGAAAATCCAAGCTCCCCCAGGCGTAGTAATATTTCTTCTTTGACCATCCCAGTCATGCCAGGTTGCTTGGCTCCACGGCCTTTCGGTGTATGTGAATAAGGGTCCGTAGGGAAAGCGCCATAAACGGCAGGGGTCTTATTGAAACTTTGTCCTTTGGAAAGATCAGCGTATTTTTCCAGTAGACCCTGGATGGACGGTTCACTACTCGTTCGCCGGATTGTTTCCTGCACTGCCAGCATCAGCTTGGAAACCATGTGCCAGTAAATACTTCCCAGACCCTCATAGGCAAAAAAGGTTCCGGAACGTCCTGTAAATTCATCATGGTTAAAAATATCTTCAAACAAAGCCTCGATCTGCGCCGCTTCAGTTCGTACTAATTCTGCATATTGGGGGTTGTGTTTGAGTGCCTCAAGAGATCGCCTTACATCTTTCACGTTGCGGATATGGCCGTTGAAATGGTGGTCTCCATTTTCATCCCTGGTGATAAGGGTCTGATCTTGCGCCTTAACCAATTCTAAAACAAGCCCCAGGCCGTGTACCTGGGCCTCGGAAATACTATTCTTCTCGAGGAAACCCGGCAGATCCCGATCTGGATAAAGAATGTAGCTGTGCTGGTCGGCCCGGTACAATTTGCTGTGTCTCAAGCTTTCCAGCAGCGCTAACGACTCTTCACCGGTTAGCATCCCAGATGAAAGGATGGCAACCTGGCCTTCCAACATTTCATAAAGATGGCTGATCGACGCAAGCTTGGGATCGAGATGCAAAATATTATAAGCGTGATACAGGTTATCACTGCGTTTGTTTGCGCGTAATGAATGATCGATATATTGCAGCGCCAGATCGAGAAATTCAATCATATCCGGGATCGACAGTTGAGTCGATTCGCCTGAAAACCTGCGGGAATAATAATTCTCTCGAAATTCACTGCCAGCTTGGCCTAGTGCGTCCATCATAGCGCGTCTTTGTTCGTCGTTGAAAGAATCCTTCAGCGCGCTCTGGAAGCGGACCAGGATTTGGGATATTTGTAATAATAGTTCTTGCACTTCCCGGGCGATTTGAACTGTTCTGAAGGCACTCAGTTCCAATAACTTCTTGTAAAAAACCATGGTGCGTCGTAAATAACACAGGGTTACCACCGACAACCCTTTGCCAACCAGGGCATTGTTGGCATCATTCCATTCCGGGCGTTGGGTATTCATCCAGATGCCGCCTTCCGGCACAAAGTTCACCAGCTTGGCAAGCAGCAGGGTGAGTAGTTTTTCTGCAAGATTGGCAAGGAGTATTTTCCCGTCTCGCGTAGATACCAGTTTACCGTCCGTGCCGTGTTCCTTCACCCGTGACTCGATTTCCTTCTCCAGGGTCCAATCAAATTCAATGGTA
>JADGQC010000029.1 GCA_017882125.1 Anaerolineales bacterium | reverse complement strand
GAGGGTACACCCGGTCCCATCCCGAACCCGGAAGTTAAGCTCGTCAGCGCCGATGGTACTTGGTGGGTAACTGCCTGGGAGAGTAGGTCATTGCCAAAGGGACTTTTCTTTTATTATTCTCTTCTAATCAGTTCCATCATAAGGTATAATCTTTTCGTTCACAGACCAGTCCGCGTAGATTGCCGTTTTGAAAAGTAGCTTTGGCAGTCAAGGAGTGTGTGCAGCGGTATAATCCAGATGATTAAATAGTTTTCATCCAGGTATTACGCGCCCTCGGCTGTGTCTGTGATAAGCCGGGTTTTTTATTTATTCCTCCAAATGGAAGGAGGTGAGACAGTTGACGGTCGTAAATTTACGCAATAATGAGTCACAAGATCAATTGCTCAAGCGCTTCCGCAAAAAGATTGTAAAGAGCGGTGTCTTGAGCACGGTACGTCGCAAACGCTGGTTTGTCTCCAAGAGTGAGCAACGCCGTATGGATCAGAAGAAGGCTATTCGGCGTTACAAACGACGTGCCTATAAGGATTATGAATAGACCAGCGGAACGGGTCTGGAGGCATTATGTCGAAAGAAGATAAGATTCAGGTCGAGGGGCTGGTGGTCGAGGCCTTACCCGGCACTCAGTTCCGGGTGAGACTCGATAACGGGCACGAGATTTTAGCCTATCTCTCGGGCAAGATGCGCAAGTACTACATCCGTATTCTGCTCGGGGATCATGTCAAGGTTGAGATGTCTCCCTACGATTTGACCCGCGGACGCATCACCTTTCGGCAAAAGAAGTCCGGCGGGGAACCTGAAGCGGTCGAATAACCGGTTCCGTCTGCACTCATAGAAAACGAAAGCCCCTGCATTTTGCAGGGGCTGTGTGTTATTAATCGGAGACGATCACGGCATCGATTTAAATGAATTAAGCACTTTCATGTAATTCGCCCGTTCGAAAGCAGCTGGTTCAGCGGTCGATTTCTGGCTCAGGCTGCCTCTCATTTGCTGTATGGATTCATATTCATGCACGGTCATCCACTTTTCCAAGTCCGCCAGGAGGACGGGGATGCGATTGATTCCTTGATCAAGCAATAAAGAAGCCGTCATTGCCACACTTGCACCGGCCATGGTGGTTTTCACCACGTCTTCAGCGGTGTGGATTCCGGTTGTGAGTGCCAGGTCAGCTTTGATCTGTCCATACAGGATTGCAATCCAGCGTAAAGGCAGGCGTAGTTCGTTGGATGTGCTTAAGATCAAGTTCGGGACTACTTCCAATGCTTCCAGGTCGAAATCGGGTTGATAGAAACGATTGAATAGCACCAGGCCGTTTGCACCGGCTTCTACCAGCCGTTTGGCAATGTTTGGGATGGAGGTGAAGAACGGGCTGAGTTTAACTGCCAGGGGAATGTTGATGCTGCTGCGAATATCATGTACCAGAGTGATGTAGTTGTCTTCGATCTGGGTTGCAGTCTGGTTCGGGTTGGTTGGCAGGAAATAAAGATTGAGTTCCAGGGCGTCCGCCCCGGCCTGCTCGATCTTTTTGGCGTATTTGGTCCAGCCACCGGAAGAGACACCGTTCAAGCTGCCGATCACGGGGATCTTGACCGCCTGCTTGATCTTCATTAGTTGCTCCACGTAGGCATCCGCTTTGAGCGTGTATTTTCCACTCTGTGGATAGAACGAGTCAATTTCAGCAGAAATTTCAGTGCCGTAAAAAAGGAAATGATCCAGTTCAAGACTCTCGTGGATGATTTGTTCTTCAAAAAGCGAGTACATCACGATCGCCGAAATTCCCGCGGCTTCCAACTCTTTGACAGTCTCCACTTTTTCAGAAAGGGGTGAGGCGGAAGCCACCAGGGGGTTCTTGAGTTTAAGACCCAGATAGGTCGTCGAAAGGTCAACCATAAGCTCTCCTTTATTGGTCGATATTTGAAAATGGGACAGAGATGATCTCCGTCCCATTTTGTTAACTTATTTCTGCTCAGCCGATTTGCCGTAATGCATGGCAGCCAGCTGGGAATAGAAGCTCCAGCGTGACTTGGCATCTTCGCCTGATAATTTCAGCAAGGTTTCTGCGCGCGCTTCATCGCTCTGAGTCAACATGCGGAAGCGGGTTTCATTGTACATATACTGTTCCACTGAAACTGTCGGTTCCTTGCAATCGATCTGCAGGGGGTTCTTATCATCTGCTGCGAGGCGCGGGTCGAAGCGATAAAGAGGCCAGAGACCGGATTGGACTGCCAGTTTCTGTTGTTCGAGGCCCTTCGACATGTCGTAGCCATGGGAGATACAGTGGCTGTATGCGATGATGATGGACGGGCCGTTGTAGGACTCGGCTTCGAGGAAGGCTTTCAGGGTATGCTGGTCGCTGTAACCCATGGCAACCCGGGCTACATAAACATAGCCATACGCAATCGCCATCAGCCCCAGGTCCTTCTTTGCCAAACCCTTGCCGGAAGCGGCAAACCGGGCCACCGCACCGCGCGGTGTGGACTTGGATGCCTGTCCGCCGGTGTTCGAGTAGACCTCTGTATCGAGTACCAGCAGGTTGACATTTCGACCGGTGGAAAGGACATGGTCGAGACCACCATAACCAATATCGTATGCCCAGCCATCGCCGCCAACGATCCAGACCGCCTTCTTGACGAAGGCATCCGCCACTGCAGCCAGGTTCCGGGCCTGCGAATTCTTGGATCGGGCGAGTTTTCCCTTGAGCACGTCGACCCGCTCGCGCTGCTGCTTGATTCCCAGGTCGGTGGTTTGGTCGGCTTTGAGCAAGCTGTCCACAAGATCCTGACCCAATTCATTCACAAAAGTTGGCAGGATGTCGCTGGCATATTCAAGCTGCTTGTCCAGCGTCAGGCGGAATCCCAGTCCGAACTCGGCATTATCTTCGAACAGGGAGTTGGACCAGGCCGGACCGCGCCCTTCCTTGTTGAAAGTGTAAGGTGTGGTCGGCAGGTTCCCGCCATAAATGGAAGAACAACCGGTGGCATTGGCAATAATGGAGCGGTCACCAAATAACTGCGTTAGTAATTTTACATAAGGCGTTTCACCACAACCTGCGCACGCTCCTGAGAACTCAAAGAGTGGTTGAAGGAGTTGTGAGTTCTTTATGGTGCCCAGGTTAATGGCTGTGCGGTCAATTTCTGGCAGGGACAGGAAGAACTCCCAGTTAATTGCCTCGGATTCTCGCAAGGGCGGTTGCAGGGCCATGTTAATGGCTTTGCGCGCCGGGTTGGTCTTATCCTTGGCGGGACATGCTTCCACACACAAAGTGCAGCCGGTGCAATCCTCGGGTGCTACCTGGACGGAATATGCCATGCCAGGAAATTCCTTGAACTTGGAGTCCATCATCTTGAATGTTGCCGGAGCTTTTTCAAGGAATTTTTTATCAAAAACTTTGTGCCGGATGACGGCGTGCGGGCAGACAAAGACACATTTACCGCATTGGATGCACAGGTCGGATTCCCAAACTGGGATCTCCAGGGCGATGTTTCGCTTTTCCCATTTGGTGGTGCCGGTGGGGAAAGTGCCGTCCAGGGGCATGGCGGAAACGGGGACGGTGTCGCCTTCAAAGGCGATCATGGGTCCCAGCACATTGCGCACGAACTCAGGCGCTTCTGCAGCCACCGGTGGTCTGCGGGTGAAAGTGCTGGTCACTTTGGCCGGCACCTTGACCTCATGCAGGTTGACCAGGGTCTGGTCTACGGCTGCATAGTTTTTCATCACCACCGCTTCGCCGCGCTTTCCGTACGTCTTCTTGATGGCCTTCTTGATTTGTTCGATGGCCTCATCGCGCGGCAGGATGCCGGAAATGGCGAAGAAACAGGTTTGCATGATTGTATTGACCCGGCTGCCCATGCCTGTCTTTTCGGCAACATCATATGCGTTAATGGTGTAAAACTTCAGTTTCTTCTCGATGATGTCTTTCTGAACTTCCTGTGGAAGCTTGTCCCAAATTTCCTCGGGACCATATAGACTGTTCACCAAAAATACTGCCCCGGGTTGGGCGAACTTGGTGAAGTCAAAGCGCTCGAGGAAGTTGAACTGGTGGCAGGCAACGAAGTTGGCGGTGTTGGGGGTGATCAGGTAGGGCGCCTGGATTGGTTTTGGTCCGAAGCGCAGGTGAGAAACCGTTAATGTACCGGCCTTCTTGGAGTCGTAATAGAAATAGCCCTGGGCATTGTTATTGGTTTCTTCGCCGATGATTTTGATTGAATTCTTGTTTGCACCCACCGTGCCATCAGAGCCCAGGCCAAAGAAGAGACAGCGCACAGTTTCAGGATACTCGACAGAGAAATTGAGATCGTAATCAAGGCTGGAGTGGGTCACGTCTTCATTGATGCCAACCACGAAATGGTTTTTAGGAGTGGCTTTTTTAAGCTCATCCAGTACAGCCTTGACCATTGCGGGGGTAAATTCCTTCGACGATAAACCGTAGCGTCCCCCCACCACCTTTATGCCCTGGTATCCATTTTCGAAAAGGGTGCTGGTCACATCCAGGTATAGTGGTTCGCCGGAGGCGCCGGGTTCCTTGGTGCGATCGAGGACCGCAATAAACTTGACGCTCTTTGGCAGGGATTTGAGGAAAGCTGTTGTATCGAATGGGCGGTACAGGCGCACGCGGACCACGCCCACTTTTTCGCCCTTCTCAACCAGGTTTCTCACCGTGGCTTCGGCAGTCTCTCCACCGGATGCCATAATGATGATCACCCTTTCGGCATCCGGGGCGCCAATATAATCGAACAGGTGATAGGCGCGGCCGGTCATCTTGGCGAATTTATCCATGGCTTTCTGGACGATGCCTGGGACCTTGGCATAGAACGGGTTGATCGTCTCGCGCGCCTGGAAGAATACGTCCGGGTTTTGGGCTGAGCCGCGCAGCACGGGATGATTTGGAGAAAGCGCGCGGGCACGGTGTGCATTGACAAGCTCATCGTCGATCATTGTCCGCAAATCGTCATCCGTCAACTGCTCGATTTTCGCAATTTCGTGCGAAGTGCGGAAGCCGTCGAAGAAGTGCAGGAAAGGTACACGTGCTTCCAGCGTGGCAGCCTGGGCTATCAAGGCCATATCGTGCGCTTCCTGGACCGAACCGGAGGGGAGCATGGCCCAGCCGGTCTGGCGCACGGCCATCACGTCAGAGTGGTCGCCGAAGATGGAGAGGGCGTGGGTTGCCACGGTGCGTGCCGAAACATGGAAAACTGTGCTGGTCAATTCCCCGGCGATCTTATACATGTTGGGAATCATCAGGAGCAGACCCTGGCTGGCTGTAAACGTGGTGGTCAATGCTCCGGATTGGAGTGCCCCATGGACTGCTCCTGAGGCGCCCCCTTCGGATTGCATTTCTACAACCAGGGGTACGGTACCCCAGATATTCTTCCGCTTGATTGACGACCAATCGTCGGCAAACTCCCCCATATTGGATGAAGGCGTAATGGGATAGATCGCGCAGATTTCATTGGTGCGATGGGCGACGGAAGCAGTGGCTTCATTCCCATCAATCGTAACCTTTTGGCGTTCCATATAGCTTGACTCCTTAAAGTAGGATAACACAGAGGATTCTGTGCCATGATAATTTACCAAGTAATGAGTTTATTCCCCCGGGTTTCCTTACGATAGTAATTTTATACACAATAACTTCAGCGACTTGTCACCAATCACAAATATACGTTATTTTCGGTTTTCCAGGTATTTGCGTGCAAGCAGGATGGCTGCCAGCGACTTTGCATCCTGGATTTCCCCGCTTTCAAACATTACCAGTGCCTCTTTTAGTGGGAATCGCTCGACTGTCAGGAACTCATCTGCGTCGGCTTCCAGGGGATCGTAACGCAAATCGGTGGCGAGGTAGACATGCATGTACTCGGTGGAATAACCGGGAGCAAGGTAAAACCCGCCCAGTGGTTCCAATTTCCCCGCAGCCATGCCGGTTTCTTCCCGAACTTCACGGGTGGCACAGGCTTCGGGGGATTCATCTTTGTCCAGTGTCCCAGCCGGTAGCTCCAGCAGTTCCAGCCCCGCGGCATGCCGGTACTGCCGCACGAAAAGGAGTTGCCCATCGGCGTCCAGGGGCAGGATGATCACCGATCCCACATGTTCCACGATGTCGAAGCTGGCTTCCCGGGCATCCGGCATTCTCAGGGTATCGCGGCGGATCGTGAAGGCCCGCCCCGGGTAGACGATTTCAGATTTTAACAATTCGAATGGCATTCAATCTCCAAAAAAACACCCAGGCTTGATCTGCCTGGGTGTTTTTTGTTGCAGTAATCCTAAGGGATATTTAGAGCCTGGTTGACATGCAGGACGTAGGGTGACACCAAGTTGTTTGCCGCAATAATTTGGTTTGGATCGACGTCTCCAAAATAGCATGCCACTGAGTAGATCGTATCGTTGGTGGAAGAAATTGTAAACGTTGTCGGATGGGGATGCAAAGCGCGCTGACCAACGAATGGATTGCCGGTCTGCGGAATGTTCAAAACACTTCCCGGTTGCAGCAGGGTCGCATCGCTAAGACCATTTGCTGAGAGCAATTCCTGCTGGTTAACATTAAAGCGGCGGGCGATGCAATAAGGGTACTCGCCCTGCATGAGAGTATATGTGGAGGGGTGTCCGGGTGTGGAAGTTGGAACAACGATGATGGGTGTAGTGCCGGGGAGCGGAGTGCCCGCAGCACTGGTGGGCAGTACCACAGGAGGGGGTGTGCCGTAGGGTGTTGAGGTGGGATGAGCCACGGTGGGATTTAGAGCCTGCGCCGCCTGCGTTTGCACGTAAAATGCGGTCATCGTCTGCAGCATCTGGGTGGTTCCGATCAATTCAATTTGACCAACGCCGGTGGGCTGCTGCACGGTGACATTCACTTTCCCTGTGGGCGTGGAAAGGGCAACCTGCGGCGATTGGGATGCGGATCGTGAACAGGAAATCAATAGCAACATGGTTGCCAACCCAATGATGACAATCACCGATAATTTCTTGACCATGTTCTCCTCCTTAAAAAAACAGTCTTCCTTATTTTTTAATTTCTAAAGAGATACTAGCACAACCTTTCTATATCGTCAAGCGGCGGATTTTGCATTAATGATGATTGTGAACTATTTCTCGAGCATCATTGTCACCGGGCCATCGTTTTCTATCTCCACCAGCATATGTGCGCCAAAGCTGCCGGTTTGCACCGGAAGGCCCATGGCACTCAAAAATCCGGCGAATTTTTCCACAAGCGGTGCAGCCACTTCCGGGCGGGCTGCCTCTGAAAATGAGGGACGTCGCCCCTTGCGGGTATCACTGTAAAGCGTAAACTGGGATATGACCAGGGCCTCGCCATTCACATCCAAGAGCGACTGGTTGAATTTTCCTTCAAAATCGGTAAAAACACGGAGAGTGGCAGTTTTTTCTGCAAGGAATCTGGCTTTTTCTTCGGTATCTCCCTGCCCGATGCCGAGCATGATAACCAGCCCATGACCGATTTTGGCAATGGGTTTCCCTTCCACGGATACTTTACCCGATAAAACCCTCTGAATAAGAGCGCGCATTTTCCACCGCAGGGATTCTGTCAGCTTGCTCCTTGAATGATCAGGGTAACTGCACTGCCGCGCGAACTTCCTGCATCGTCTTTTCCGCGATCGCCCTGGCGCGTTTTGCACCATCCTCAAGCACTGAGGGCACCAGGTCTGGATGGGCTGCGATCTCAGCGCGCTTGGCACGGAAGGGTTCTAGAGCTCCGTTCAAGCTGGCGGCAAGTCGTTTTTTACAATCCACGCAGCCAATACCTGCCCGGCGGCACTCAATGTTGATCATTTCCACATCATCTTTGTTTGTAAAGACTTTGTGGAGTGTGAAAACGTTGCATATATCCGGGTTGCCGGGGTCGGTGCGTTTAATCCGGTGCGGGTCTGTCACCATCATCATTACACGCTGACGGGTTTCTTCGGGAGTTGCAGCCAGCTCAATCTGGTTATTCAAGCTTTTCCCCATTTTTTCCTTGCCGTCAATACCGAGGACTTTCTGGACTTCGGCAGCTTTCATCTGAGGCTCGATCAGGACGTTGGTATTGAAGTGATAATTAAATGAACGGACGACCTCGCGCGCAAATTCAAGGTGGGGTGCCTGGTCGATCCCCACCGGCACCAGGTCAGTTTTGTAGAGCAGGATATCCGCGCTCATAAGCACCGGGTAGCCGACCAACCCATAATTGACATTATTTGGGTTCTGGCGCACCTTTTCCTTGAAAGTGGGTAAGTCGGTTAGTTTTCCGAGCGGTGTCACCATCGAAAGGATTGTATGCAGTTCGGTTACCTGGGGAACATGCGACTGGACAAACAGGATGGTCTCCTCAGGTCGGATGCCGACAGCCAGCAGGTCGAGAGCCAGGTTGTAGGTATTCTGTTTCAGGTTTAGAGTGTCCTCAACCGTTGTCAGAGCATGCAGGTCCACGATGCAATAAACGCACTCATAGTCGTCTTGCAGGGCGACGTAGTTTTTGAATGCGCCCAGGTAGTTCCCCAAGTGGGCACGTCCGGTGGGACGAATGCCGGAAAATACACGGCCTTTTTTAGCCATGGTTACCTCGAGAAAATCGGATTTTTTGTCGCCGAAGGTCAAATTACTTTTTTATAAACTCTTTGATCAGGCCTAAGACCTCGCCCGGATTGGCGTGCCGTCCGGTCTGGAGTTTGGAGTACAACAACGTATTGTTGGCTGTCACCTCAAACCGGCTTCCATCGGAAGGAATGAGGGTCAAGCTCTCAATCTCCGGTTCGAATTGGTTCAGCAGCTCATTTGCCAGGCTCACGGCCCGGTCGGTGAAGTGTCAGACCGTGCAGTAAACGATTGAGATTTTTATCAAATGGCATCTCCAGGGATTACTTTCCAAAAATTATACTTCTTCTTCCATAATCTGTGCATTATCAGGTTTTGCAAAAGGGATATCTTTGTCCTCTCAGTCATCTAAAGCCAACCCTTTGACGCATGTCACCCTTACATGTATAATCATTTAATATTCTTCATCCCCCTATGGATGGCTTTCGAGGACCGGCATGGCACTGCGCGGCAACCTGCGTGACTTTACCATAACTCAATTACTTAACCTCATAAAACTGGCGAATAAAACCGGGACGCTTGTGGTTGAAGGTCCCAGGGAAACAGCCAAGGTTGCCTTCCGGGATGGGAAATTGTCTTATGCCCAGATCGACCAGGAAGACGGCAGCCTGTCCATTGTGTTGTATAAAGCCAAAAAATTATCCCCAGGTCAATATAAATCCATCCAGCAAAACGCGACCCATATTTCCGATAAGGAACTTGGGTTGTTGTTGATCAATGCCGGTTACCTGTCGCAGGAAGATATTCTCACCAATCTCCAGCAGCATTTTATAAATATCATCCAGCGACTGTTCACCTGGGTGGAAGGTTTTTTTCATTTCGATAATGACGTCCTGCCCCCCGAAGACCGGATCAGCATCCGCCTGGACCTTGGAAACCTGATCATAGAAGGCTCGCGGCATATGCGCGAGTGGGAACAACTGCAGGATGAAATCCCAAGTCTCGACATGGCACTCAAGTTCACAGACCATCCCGGTACAAATCTGCGCAACGTCAACTTGAGCGTCGAGGAATGGCGGGTTGTTTCATATATAAAACAGACCAATACCATGCGGCAGATTGCCACTGCAACCAAGATGAACGATCTGGAGATCCGGCGCATCGTATATGGTCTGCTTGAAGCTGGCCTGGTTGAGACTGCCCGAATCGATGACGGATCGGCCCAGGTGCCGTCTGCACGCGTATTTCCTTCACAAAACAAAGAAGAGCAGAAATCATTGATTAACCGCCTGATTACAAGAATTCGTTCCCTCTAATTATTGCGAGGATTGTTTTAATGCAAACGGTCAAAATGGTCGTCACGGGTCCCTTCAATGCAGGAAAGACTCAGTTTATTCGCTCAGTCAGCGAAATTGACGTGGTTTCCACCGAACGCAATATATCCTCACCTTCTGAAAAAACTGTAAAAGAGTCGACCACGGTTGCCATGGATTTTGGCCGGATCACGGTTGACGATGATCTAGTGCTTTACCTGTTTGGCACCCCCGGTCAGCGGCGGTTTGACTTTATGTGGGAGATCCTTTCGGAGGGCATGCTCGGGTTCATTGTAATGGTGGACAGTACCCGCCCGGAAACTTTCCGCGAGGCTCGTTCCATCCTGGAAACGTTTCATGCCTACGCTCCTACTCCCTACGTGGTGGCTGCCAACAAACAGGACATGCAGGAAGCCTGGGATATTGATGATATGCGCCACGTTTTGCATCTCGATTCCAAGGTCAAACTGATCTCCTGTGTTGCTACTGACAAGGATTCGGTAAAAGCCATTCTTTTGGAATTACTCTACACCATCCTTTCTGAAATGGAGACAGGCGGGAAATAAGCTTTCAAAGGATGGGGAGGCAGATTGCTGTGTTCCCGTATGCCCTGCTGACGACCAGGTCATTCGCTTTGGATGGTTCCTTGACATTCCATTCTCAGTCAGGTAGAATACCGTTCGCCCAATAATGGGCCTGTAGCGCAGTTGGGAGCGCGCCTCAATCGCACTGAGGAGGTCAGGGGTTCGAATCCCCTCAGGTCCACAGCCTACGGGCAGCAGGCACAACCATGCAAACAGCAAGCACAGCCGCCGCCCGCCTTCTGGTTGCTGCATTTCAAATAATAATTTATGGGCCCATAGCGCAGTTGGGAGCGCGTCTCAATGGCATTGAGAAGGTCGCGAGTTCGAATCTCGCTGGGTCCACAGGCAGTCGCGATCATGCACCTGATCGCGATTGTGCTATAATCGCGAAAATAATAAGGTCAAGACAGGAGTAGTAGGTCGTCCCGTCAGCGAGAAGGGAAAGCCGGGTGGAAGCCCTTCACAGCACCCGCGGGAGCGCTTTGAGACCGAACTCGCCTGCCCTCGCAAGGGAGACTGCGCTGGTGAAACCAGTAGTCAGCGCCGGGACAGCCCGTTACAGCGCAAGAGAGACGTTACCCTGGCTGTAAGCAGAAAAGTTTACCGGTTCGAAATTGGAGCGAGTAAACGGGTGACGTAATCCGGGTGGTACCGCGGAGAATTGTCCCTTCGTCCCTGAGTGGATGAAGGGATTTTTGTTGAATGACGAAAGGAGGCGCGCTATGTTCGAGAAAATAAAGTACAAACCAGGAGTCCAATCCTGCCTTCTCGCGCACCCCCGGGCTGTTATTTTTATTCTGAGTAAAACTTCGCAGGTTTGAAGTTCACCATTCGTTCAGGTTTTAGATTCTCGAGGAAAAAAATGAGCGACTATATTCCCTCTCAAATTGAACCAAAATGGCAGGCCAAGTGGGAAGCCGACGGGCTGTATCTTGCTGATATCGACGAAAACAAACCTAAGCATTATGCCTTGACCATGCTGCCTTATCCTTCTGGCGACTTGCACATCGGACATTGGTATGCCTTTACCCCCTCTGATGCCCATGCGCGCTTCATGCGAATGAATGGGTATAACGTGCTGCTCCCTATTGGTTTTGATGCCTTTGGACTGCCGGCTGAAAATGCCGCCATCAAGGACGGCATCCACCCCATGAAGCGCACCTACCAAAACATCGAACAAATGCGCAAGCAGTTGCGCTCGATGGGGGCCATGTGGGATTGGCGCCGGGAGGCCATTTCGTCCAACCCCGAATACTATAAGTGGACCCAATGGTTCTTCATCCAGCTCTACAAGCATGGGTTGGCTTACCGCAAGTTGTCGCCGGTTGACTTTTGTCCGCACGACAACACCACCCTGGCACGCGAACAGGTCTGGGGCGAAGACCGCCACTGCGAACGCTGCGGCACACCGGTAATAAAGAAAAACCTGGCGCAGTGGTTCTTTAAGACTACTGCCTATGCCGATCAACTCCTGAACTATGAAGGGATGGATTGGCCCGAACGGGTTAAAGTTTTACAGACTAATTGGATCGGACGATCCGAAGGCGCCGAAGTGAATTTTCCATTGGCAGACAAAGGTTCTGGAATCACCAAGGCAGGAAATCAAAACCCTGAAACCCAATCCAGGATCACGGTTTTCACCACCCGCCCGGATACATTGTGGGGAGTCACCTTTATGGTGCTTTCACCAGAACATCCGCTGGTGGAAAAAGTCACCACTCCTGACCATAAAGCAGAGGTGGATGCATACAAGATCCAGGCCGCCCGCCAATCGGATATCGACCGCGAGGCCGTCGACAAGGAAAAGACCGGGGTCTTCACCGGAGGGTTCGCGATAAACCCGGTCAATGGTGAGAAGATCCCCATTTGGATCTCCGATTACGTCTTGATGACGTATGGCACCGGCGCCATCATGGCTGTGCCGGCACATGATCAGCGCGACTTCGAATTCGCAAGGAAATTTGGGATCGAGGTGCGGGTTGTTATTCAGCCGGATGATATACCTTCCTTGGACGGGGCCAGCCTGCCTGCCTCGGTGCCGGCTTCCGGCAAGATGGTCAATTCCGGACCGCTGACGGGTACTTCCGCTGAGCAGGCGTTCCGCGCTGCCATAAAGTACATTACCGAAAAAGGGATTGGGAAGGCATCCGTAAACTATAAACTGCGCGACTGGCTGATTTCACGCCAGCGATACTGGGGCGCGCCCATCCCGATGATCTACTGTGAGAAGGACGGTTGGAACCCGGTGCCGAATTCCGATCTCCCCGTTCTATTGCCCGAGGACGTAGCCTGGAAACCCACCGGCGAATCGCCGTTGAAACTGCACCCGACCTGGAAAAATGCCAGATGCCCGGTTTGCGGTGACCCTGCCGTACGCGAGACCGATACGATGGACACGTTCATGTGTTCGTCCTGGTATCACCTGCGCTACCTGTCCCCGCATTACGACCAGGGTCCGTTCGATCCGAAAGAGTACGATTACTGGATGCCGGTCGATACCTACACTGGCGGCATCGAACATGCCAACATGCATCTGATCTACACTCGTTTCTTCCACAAGGCGCTGCGCGATATGGGTATCACCGAAGGTCCCGAGCCGATGATCCAGCTGCGCAACCAGGGCATGGTGCTGGGCGAGGACAACGAGAAGATGTCCAAGAGTCGCGGCAACGTGGTGGATCCCGATGACCTGGTGGCGCGTTATGGTGCTGACGCAGTGCGCGCCTTCCTGATGTTCTTTGCTCGCTGGGAAATGGGTGCTCCCTGGAATCCATCCGGTATTGATGGGACTTTCCGCTGGCTTCGGCGCGTTTGGGCACTGGTCATTTCGACCGGGCAAATAAAGTCATTAGGTTCCTTCAAAGCCGACGTTTCTGATGAAGAAACGGCAGATACCATGCCGTCTGGGTCGGAAGGACATGAGGAAAACGCCCAATCTCTTCGCCGGCACGTTCATCAGATGCTGAAGCGCATCACGCGCGACTTCAAAAAGTTCGAATTTAATACGATTGTTTCAGGGCTGATGGAATTACTTAATGAAATGTACGCTGCCAGGGAAGCCGGGTTGACCAGTACGCCTGAATGGAACGAGGCGGTGGACATCTACCTGCGCATGCTGGCTCCCGTTTGTCCGCACATTGCCGAGGAACTCTGGGAAAAGATCGGGGGGAAATATTCCATCCACGACCAGCCCTGGCCGACTGTTGACGAAGACGCCGCCCGCGAGCAGGAGATCGTCATTCCGGTGCAGGTCAATGGAAAACTGCGCGACCGGGTAGTCCTCCCGGCGGATGTCAGCGAGGAAGATATTAAATCCGCTGCGTTGGCGAGTAAGATCATCCAAAAATACCTGGAAGGGAAGACGCCCAAAAAGGTGATCGTGGCACAGAAGAAGCTCGTAAATATTGTGGTTTAGATATATAGTGGCGGCCATAGGGCCGCCACTTCTATAATATTTATGGTTATTCCACTCTTATATCTGGTTAGGGGGTCAACCGGTAAAATATCAACTTGGTCAGTGGAATTTCCTCAATTTTACTGAACCCAGCCTGCTTTGACATTTTTAGCATGGAATCCGGGGACAGGCGGTGTTCGAGCGGCGCACCAAAATCTTCTTCACGGTAAGCCCATTCAAGAATACCCACTCTAATTCGAGCAACCCGCTGGGCCTCCCGGAGCACCTGGACCTGTTCGTCCGATTCATGCAGCAGTAAACCCATGAATACCAGGTCCAGGCTGTCATCCGCACAGGGCAGCCTCTCGGCCGTTGCCACGCTGAATTCGCAGGCGGGCACAAACCTCCGGGCAGCCGGAAGCATTTCTGAATTAACGTCCACGCCCAAAATAAACAGGCCGCGTTTTGCAAACGCTTCGGCGAACACTCCCGTCCCGGTACCGACATCCAACATCGTCTTGATATTTACACGATCAAGGCACAAAGATACGACCCTCTCCACGTCGAGGCGGGCGATCCTTTCAGGATTGCGTAAACGTGCAAAATCCCCTTCGAAACGTTTTTCGTGCATTGCACCTCTCAGGAATAGATTTGCCAGCCTCTTGGAAAATGGTTCTTTACCACCCCCTGCACCCGTTTACCCCAACTCAGCGGCCACCCGTCTGCGGTGACCAGGGTCCAGCCTGGAGTACCCTCAGAGGGGAGGCTTTCCCCGCGCAAAAAAGCTGCCATCTCCCGGCTGTTTGTTGTGAGCGACAGTATATTTTGGGCCTGTCCCGTGCGCAGATGCATCGCCAGCGGGTGGGCTGGTTCGAACCGTTCTTTTTTAACATTTCCCAGCCAGATGCCGGGGATGGTCACCCGCAGCCCTTTCATGTCAGGGATTTCTTCCGGTAAGAAATAAAGCCGGTCACCCTGCAAACGCAGGCGCTCGGAGGGGAAATCCACCGCCAATGTTTCCTCCCTGAAAGCCTGCCAGAGTCTCCAATCTGAGGGAGGAATTTTTAACCGGCGCATGGGGAAGGTCGTTTCGTCTGAAGGACCATTTTTGCGGCTTAGCAGGCAGGCAAAATGTCCTTCCCCGGATACACGGTGGGGGAACAGGCGCACGGCCCCGCGCAAGGAATTTGCCTGAGCTCCTAATCCACTCCATTCCGGATGCCCTGGCATAAACCCCGCCAACTGTGGCAATGCTTCCACTTCGAACTCGGAGTGCTCCTGCAAAAACCGGGCAATGATTCCCTCGTCTTCTTCAGGAGCGAAAGTGCAGGTTGAGTAGAGCAGGTGCCCGCCCGGACGGACCAGGTGAGCTGCCACGCGCATGATGTTGGTCTGGCGTACAGCGCAGCCTGCCACCATCTCCTCGGACCAGTCGAGACGCGCCCCCATATCCTTGCGAAACATGCCTTCTCCTGAGCAGGGCGCGTCCACAAGCACCCGGTCGAAATATGCGCCAAAATGGTCCGCCAATCGTTCCGGGGTCTCATTCGTGACCACCAGGTTTTCAGCTCCCCAGCGTTCCACGTTGACCACCAGGTGGTTCAAGCGTTTCGTTTTGATCTCGTTTGCAATCAGTATGCCTTTTCCCTGCATTAGTGAGGCGATATGCGTGGTCTTGCCGCCAGGAGAGGCAGCCAGGTCCAGGATCCGCTCTCCGGGTTGTGGCCCCAGCAATTCTGCTGCCGACATGGCAGATGGGTCCTGTAAGTAATACAGTCCTGCCAGGTGAAAAGGATGTTTACCGGGTTCTTTCCCATCCGATGGGGTGGGGGGGAGTGAAAAGGCTGAATTGCACCATGCCACCTTTTCGCCCAGCTGGAAAGGGCTTATTTTCTGAAACTCACCCGCTGACAGTTTCAATGTATTGACACGCAGTCCGCGTACCGGATCATGAGTCAGAGCCTCGGCAAAGGCGGGAAACTCGTCTCCCAGGAAGTGCAACATGCGCTTGAGGAATATAGGTGGGATGGGAAATTGTTCGATCACAAGCCGATTATAATGGTGTTATGCACATCGAAGAACTGAATTGGATGGATGTGGAAGCATATCTCAAGCACGATGACCGCTTGATCCTGGTGGTGGGGGCCTGTGAGCAGCATGGCTATCTTTCTTTATTATCAGATGTAAAGATCCCGCTGGCACTGGCTGATGCTGCATCGCAGCAAACCGGGGTGCTGATGGCGCCGCCTGTGAATTTCGGTTCCAGTCCATACTTTATCTCCTACCCAGGCACCTTCAGCCTGCGGCTTTCCACGTTGATGGACGCAGTCGAGGATATTGTCCGCTCGGCATATGGACAGGGATTCAAACGCATCCTTTTCCTGAACGGTCACGGTGGAAATACCGGTCTGAAAGCACGCCTGACAGAACTTTCCAATAATTTGTCCGGACTGAAAATCCAGTGGTATGCCTGGTGGATGGCTCACAGCGTGGAAGAAGTTGCTTTGCGTCATGAGCTTAGACCCAGCCACGCCAACTGGCTCGAAGCTTTCCCCTTCACCATTGTGACCGACCTGCCGGAAGGAGAAAAGACACCTCCCCACGTCCCTTCGGACATCCTGGATGCACAAGCTGCCCGCGCAATCTACGGGGATGGGTCCTTTGGCGGCAAATATCAGGCTTCACAGGAGATAATGCAGGAAGTTTTTAACGCGGCCCTGCAAGATATCCTGCAAATGCTCAAATTTGAGGGAATATAGCAGTATGAAAGGCACATTAATTACCTTTTAAGCACCCCCTTGACCAAATAAGACCATACAAGTATAATTCGGCTCCATTGAGAGAAAACCATAATCTGCGATAATTAGCGAGCGCTTGAAGCAGAAGGCTTCGAAGCGCTTGCTTTTGTGTGTCTCTGGCATCGCTTGAATGTTGGAGCAAGGGTAGTCAGTCGCAGGTATCAATTTAGAGATGAGGAGACGGTCTAGTGGAAACCAAGGGATTAATTTCATTACGCATCAGTCTTGCTTCTCCCGAAACCATTCTTACCTGGTCATACGGCGAAGTTCTGAAACCCGAAACCATCAACTACCGCCGCCTGCGCCCGGAAAAAGACGGCCTGTTTTGTGAGGCTATTTTTGGTCCCACGCGCGACTGGCAATGCTATTGCGGTAAATATAAAAACCCCCGCTATAAAGGAATCATCTGCGATAAATGCGGCGTTGAAGTGACTCGCTCTTCGGTCCGCCGGGAGCGCATGGGTCATATCATGCTGGCAACTCCCGTGGCCCATATCTGGTACACGCGGCGTATACCTTCATACCTGGGCATGCTGCTCGACATCTCCCGCCGTAATCTGGACCGGGTGCTCTATTTTGCGCAGTATATCGTCAGTTACGTGGACGAGGATGCCCGTCAAAAAGCCTTAAAGCGCCTGGAAGACGAGATTTCCGTTTCCGAACGCGAGCAGGCCGCGGTGATTAATTCCAAGATAGCCGAGATCAAGACCGCCCGCGATAAGAAACAGGCGGAAATTCAAACCCGCAAGGTTGAGATGGAACGCCAATTTGACGAGCAGACTGCTGTCAAGCTGGAACCGATCATTCAGGAAGGCCAGCGCCTGGAAAGTTATCTCCAGGAAAACAAAGGCAAAGTGCTCAAGGAAGCCGTCGTGTTTGGCAGTACCGGAACCGTGATCGTTGATGCAGGCGTCAAGGTCGGTGCCACCCATCTGGGCAAGGTTCAGAAGTTTGTCCAGGGGCGCTTGGAAGCCATCGAAAATGAACTCAAGGACGAGAAAGCGCGTGCCTTGGATGCAGTAAAGATGGAAGGCGCAACCATCAAGGCCGCCGCCGATGAGCAGATGAATGCCCTGCGCAGCCAACTGGAAGACCAGACCTCCACCAGCCATGACGCCAATGCTCTCCAACGCGATGAGCTGATGGAACTGCGCCCGTTCACATTCCTTGGTGAGACCCGCTACCGTGAACTGAAACAGCGCTGGGGGCAGGTCTTCCGCGCCGATATGGGTGCCGAGGCATTTTATGACATCCTGCGCCGCCTCGACCTGGATAAACTCTCGGAAGAACTCTGGCACGAAGTAAAAACAACCAAGTCAAAGCAGAAGCGCAAGAAGGCTACCTCCCGGCTGAAAGTTGTGGAAGCGTTCCGCCGTTCGGGTAATCGTCCGGAGTGGATGATCCTAACCGTCCTGCCCGTCATTCCGCCGGACCTGCGCCCGATGGTGCAATTGGACGGTGGTCGTTTCGCCACATCGGACTTGAATGACCTTTACCGGCGTGTGATTAACCGCAACAATCGTCTCAAGCGCCTCCTCGAACTTGGAGCGCCGGACGTGATTGTCCGTAACGAAAAGCGTATGTTGCAGGAAGCAGTGGATTCCCTGATCGACAACAGCCAGCGCGGCAAGGCACTCAGCCGCCGCGGCCGCCGGGAACTCCGCTCCTTGAGCGACATGCTCAAGGGCAAGAAAGGCCGCTTCCGCCGCAATCTGCTTGGTAAGCGCGTGGATTATTCGGGTCGCTCTGTGATCGTTGTCGGCCCGCAGTTGAAGCTGTATCAATGCGGTCTGCCGAAAAGCATGGCGCTGGAACTTTTCCGCCCGTTCGTGATTTCTCGCCTTGTGTCGCACAACTATGCCGCCAATGTCAAGGGTGCCCGGCGCTTTATCGAACGCAACCGGCCCGAGGTTTATGAAGCTCTTGAAGAAGTCATCAAGGATCGCCCGGTTCTGTTGAACCGTGCGCCCACCCTGCACCGCCTGGGCATCCAGGCATTTGAACCGATCCTGATCGAAGGCTCGGCCATCCAATTACACCCGCTGGTTTGTACTGCCTTCAACGCTGACTTCGATGGCGACCAGATGGCTGTCCACGTACCGTTGTCGGATAAAGCTGTGCAGGAGGCCCGCCGCTTGATGCTGGCTTCCAAGAACCTGCTCAAACCCGCTGACGGAGAACCCATCATTGGTCCGTCCAAGGATATGGTTCTGGGTGTGTACTACATGACCATGCTGCATTCGAAGCCGCATAAGGGTGATGGACGCACATTTTCAGATATTGACGATGTCGATTTGGCCTACCAGTTGGGCCAGGTGGATGTGCATAGCAAGATCAAGGCGCGTTTAACCACCTGGTACGATGAGAACCACGATCGCCTCCCTGAAGCTGAGATCCGCTTGATTGAAACCACAGTCGGGCGTGTGCTCTTCAACCGTATCCTGCCGGAAAAAGTCCAGTTTATCAACCGGCAGTTGGAAAAAGGTGGCGTGAAGGACCTGATCGCCGAAGTCTATGAATTGTACGGTCAGGATGTGACGACTGAAACCGCGGATGGGATCAAGCGCATCGGCTTCGAATATGCCATGCGTTCCGGCACTACCATTGCGGTGTCGGATATTACCGTTCCTCCGCAAAAACCTGAAATCATTGAAAAGGCTCTTAAAGACGTAGAGCTTGTTCAGCGGGACTTTCGGCGTGGCCTGTTAACCGAGCAGGAGCAGAACGAACGCATCATCCAGATCTGGCAGCTGACCACCACGGCTGTTGCCAAGTCGGTCCGCGATGCCCTCGACCCGGATGGCAACCTGTCCACCATGGCCAACTCCGGTGCCACCAAGGGCGGGTTTGGGCCCATTTCGCAGTTGGCCGGCATGCGCGGTTTGATGGCTGATCCATCCGGGCGCATCATTCCAATGCCGATCCGCTCAAACTTCCGCGAGGGTTTGACCGCCCAGGAATACTTTATTTCAACCCATGGTGCCCGCAAAGGCTTGGCTGATACAGCACTGCGTACTGCTGATGCCGGTTATCTGACCCGCCGCCTGGTGGATATTGCCCAGGATATCATTATCAATGAACTTGACTGCGGCACGCACAATGGAGTTTGGATTCGCCGGAAGGACGATGTTGCCGGTCAATCCATGGCATCCCGGTTATACGGACGCCTGGCTGCCGACCGCGTCCTTGATCCGAAAACTGGTGAAGTGTTGGTCGAACAGGATGATATCCTCGACCGTGACTTGGCGCGCAAGATTGCTGCCGCTGAGGTCCAGGAAGTTAAGGTTCGTTCAGCTCTGACCTGTGAGTTGACCCACGGGATCTGTGCCAAGTGCTATGGTCTCGACCTGGCGCGCGGCATAATGGTCGAGATGGGGTCGGCAGTGGGCATTGTTGCAGCCCAGTCCATCGGTGAGCCCGGTACCCAGCTTACCCTGCGTACATTCCATACGGGCGGTGTGGCCGCGGGTGGTGATATCACAACCGGTCTGCCCCGCGTGGAAGAACTCTTTGAGTCCCGCAGACAACCCAAGGGTGAAGCGGTCGTCGCCGAGATCAAGGGCACGGTTCGCATCATCCAGTCGGACAAGTATGCCGACATGCGTCTCGTCCATGTCGAACAAAGTGAAATGATCCACGATGAGTTTGACGTGCCAAAGGAATGGAAGATCCAGGTGAAAGATGAAACCGAGATCAAGGCAGGCGACATTATTGCCACCCTGGATGACGCCACCATCGCGGCTGAGCACGGCGGTAAAGTTCGCATTGAGAAACGCAAGGTGTATGTCTCACGTGAACAACACGATGAACAGGAAGCTGAAATTCCCACCACCCTGCGCCTGCTGGTCAAAGAGGGCGATCATGTTGAGGATGGTCAGCCGCTGACTGAAGGGTCGCTGAACCCACACCGCATCTTGCGTGTCCAGGGACGCGAAGCCTGCCAGATGTACCTGATGACCGAGATCCAGAAGGTTTATCGCTCGCAAGGGCAGAATATTCATGATAAGCACTTTGAAGTCATCATCCGCAAGATGTTGAGCAAAGTGCAGGTCTTCCGCCCGGGTGACACACGCTACCTGCCGGGTGATGCTGTGGAACGTTTGGAAGTCCAGCGGGTCAACGAACAACTCTTGGCCGAAGGGAAAACCCCTGCCAAGTTCCATGAAATGCTCCTGGGTGTTACCAAGGCTTCCCTCAGTACCGATTCGTGGCTTTCAGCCTCCTCCTTCCAGCACACCATTAAGGTGCTGGCTGGCGCAGCCATTGGCTCTTCCACCGACCCGCTCTATGGGTTGAAGGAGAACGTCATCATCGGCAAGTTGATCCCCGGTGGCACCGGTTTTGTGCACGGGCGCTTCGCTGCTGTGGAAAAGGCGCTTGCACAGGCAGGTTCCTCCCAGTGGACGGAAATTCCGGATGTTGGGGCATCAGACTAGTTCCCCTAATATTTCGATTTTCAAATCAGGCAAGTAATTTAGAGGCAGCCAAATAGCTGCCTCTTTTTTTTCTCCTTGACGCTTTCCGGCTTTCCCCGTAAGATAAACCAAAGATAGAACATTCTTTCACCACGGCGGAATGGAAAGATCACTTTCCACAGTTGGTGGAATCAAGGAGCAATTATGGAACTCGGCCTCGTCCGAAAAATTGACATCGACCGTGAGATGCAGCAGGCTTATCTCGACTATGCCATGAGTGTTATCGTTGCACGTGCCCTGCCGGATGCGCGCGATGGTCTCAAACCAGTCCAGCGCCGCATCCTGTATGCCATGTACGACATGGGCATCCGTACTGACAGTCCTTACCGCAAGTCAGCCCGCATCGTCGGTGAGGTGCTTGGCAAATACCATCCGCACGGTGACCAGTCTGTTTATGATTCCATGGCGCGCATGGCGCAGGATTTCTCAATGCGCACCCTGTTAGTGGATGGACAGGGCAATTTCGGTTCAGTGGATGGCGACCCGCCGGCCGCCATGCGTTACACCGAAGCACGCCTGGCTGCACCCGCACTGGACCTTCTGGCGGACATTGGCAAGGACACCGTCGACTACACTGACAACTTTGACGGCACCCTCACCGAGCCCACCGTGCTCCCGTCCGCCATCCCGAACCTGCTCGTCAATGGTGCCACCGGGATCGCCGTTGGCATGGCCACCAACATTCCTCCTCATAACCTGGGCGAGATTGCCGATGCCTGTGTCTACATGCTCGAAAAGTGGGAAAAACTCGACGACGTTAACGTCGAGGATTTGATGGAGTTCGTCGAAGGGCCCGATTTCCCGACTGGCGGAATTATCATCGAGCAGAAAGGGGAAGAGGGTATAGAAGCAGCCTACGGCAAAGGTCGCGGGCGAGTTACAATCCAGGCTAATGCTCACATCGAAGAGATGGAGCGCGGCAAGAGCCGCATTATCGTCACAGAACTTCCCTACCAGGTCAATAAATCAAGCCTGATCGAGCGGATTGCCGAATTGGTGCGTGATGGGCAGTTGGAGGGGAT
>JADGQC010000113.1 GCA_017882125.1 Anaerolineales bacterium | reverse complement strand
GCCTGAGGATTTTGGCGAGGTTGTATTAAAGGTCAAAGGCGCTTCAAACGACATCATCAAAGATATCAATTTCGAGCTTCGCAAGGGCGAAGTGCTGGGCGTGGCGGGCCTGCAAGGATCGGGCCGCACTGAGCTGGCTCAAGCATTGTTTGGCGTTGTGCCATTCAAATCCGGAGTGGTGGAGCTGCACGGAAAAGCCATTGCCATCAAGAGTCCATTCAAGGCCATCCGCAATAAGATGGGGTTTGTCACCGAGGACCGTAAATCGGAAGGATTGGCGTCCCGCCAGCCGATTCGGGATAACATGTTGATGACCGTCCGGGCCATTCAAAACCTGTTTGGCCTTATTCACAAGGATGGGGTCGGGAAATCCCGCCAACTGGTGCCCATGCTGGGCAAGCAGGTGGGTATAAAAACCGACTCGTTTGATCGTGAAGCCCAGTTCCTGAGCGGTGGTAACCAGCAGAAAGTGGTACTGGCCAAGTGGCTGGCTTCGGACGCGGATGTATTCATTTTTGATGAACCAACCCGTGGCATTGATGTGGAATCCAAGGCCAGTATTCACGACATGATCCGCGATCTGACCAGGCGCGGCATTGCAGTTTTAATGATCTCCTCTGAATTGCCCGAAATTATCGGTATGAGTGATCGCATCCTGGTAATGGCGGATCGCCATGTCGCCGGCGAGCTTCCTGCAAAATCCAGCGAGCAGGAGATCATGCTGATGGCCACCGGCCATACCAACACTACCAAAGAAAATACCGTCTCCGCAGGAAAGGAATAATATGACGACTGCGACTGCTTCAGGGAACGGGTTTAGAAGGATTGTACGCTCAATTCATATCCCACCAGTTTATTACATTCTAATCTTGGTCTTCCTGGTAGGGGGATTGCTGGACCAGATTTTTGCAGATGGGCAGATCTTCAGCAACCCGGCCATCATGCTAAATATTGTTGTCCGCTCCGTGGCATTGGGAATTGTGGCGGTTGGGCAGACCCTGGTGATTATCGGGGCTTCCATTGACCTTTCGGTTGCCTACGCCATCAGCATCACTGCAGTCATGGCCTCTTATGTCATGCAGGGAAAAGATGTAAATGTGCCCCAGGCCATTCTGGTGGTTTTTCTAATTGGCGCTGCCATCGGCCTGGTGAATGGGCTGATCATCACGAAACTGCATGTCAATCCTTTTATTTGCACCCTGGGAACCAGCCTGATCATCTCGGGGATCATCAATGGCACTTTCTCCAATTACACCGGCAGTGTTCCGCAGAACTTTCAATATTTTGGATACGGCACCCTCGGGCCGATACCAGTATCCATCCTCATTCTTTTATTAATTGTGCTGGGGGGGTGGTTCTTGCTTTCCAGAACCAAATTTGGCTCACACTTATATGGTGTGGGCGGAAACTCTGAAGTGGCACGCCTCTCCGGCGTCCGGACCGACCGGGTCTTGATCATTGCGCACATCATTTGCAGTATGACCGCAGTCCTGGCGGGGCTGTTCCTGGTCAGCCAGATGGGATCCGGGGCTCCCTGGGTCGGTCCGAATGGCGTATATGATCTCAACTCTATCGCTACCACTGTGATAGGCGGCACTGCCCTTTCCGGTGGAAAAGGCGGAATATGGGGTACGCTCGGCGGAGTTCTGATCTTTGGCGTCCTGGATACAGTTTTCAACCAGCTGGGTGTGAGCCCATATCTCAAAACGCTTCTACAGGGCGCCATTATTATTGTTGCCGTAGCCAGCTACACACTGCGTTCGAAAAAAGAAGTGGCATAAGGAGTGGATCGAATGACGACATCTACCTTAACTCCACAGACAGGCTCCTCCAATATCCTGGGTTCGATCTGGGCATGGATCAAAAAAGTCCCGCCCGTTTACCCGGTTTTCCTGATCATTTTCATCACGCTGGGGATTATCAATCATAGCAAGTACCAGTCGATGCCAGGGATCATGGCTTTTCTCCGTACGGCTGCCCCCATGGCGGTGATCGCCATAGGGGAAATGATGGTACTGGCCTTGGGTGGTTTCGATCTTTCGGTGGGAGCGATCATTACTTTTGTCGTCCTGGTCAGTTCCAAACTGCTGGCCAATGATCCGGCTAATGCCTTTCCAGATATTATGATCGTGCTGGGGTTTGGCGTCATCATTGGCCTGGTGAATGGCTTGGTGGTCAGTTATTTGAAGGTTCCATCCTTCATCGCCACCCTGGGAATGATGATGCTGGTGCGTGGTGGGGCTTTGGGCTACGTGGGCGGTGCGCCGCAGGGCTACTTGACAGATAACTGGACCGCTTTTGGACGGAGTTATATTGAAAAAGTGCCTTTGTTCGGCAGAGTGCCCTATGCATTGATTGTTTTAATCGTGTTTACGATCATTGCGTATTTCCTGTTCCACCGGACCCATTACGGGAAGCAGGTTCTGGCGATCGGGGATAATGTGCGTGCCAGCCAGCTTTCCGGCGTGCGGGTCAAGTTGGTGCGCGTGATCACCTTTATTATTTGTTCGGTCTTTGCGATCATTGGGGGGATCATGATCGGTGGGGTCGGGGGCGTAAATATGACCGTCGGAACTGGGGTGGAAATGCAGGCGATTGCGGCCTGTGTGGTCGGAGGTATCCTGTTGGGTGGAGGCAAGGGCAATGTCTTCAATGCCATTTTTGGAGCTTTTACCCTGCAAGCGATTATCGACCTGTTGAACTTGATGGGTTTACCCAAGCCGTACACCGATGCGGTGCAGGGCTTGTTAATCATTAGCGCAGTAGCTTATGCCGGGATCACATCCATGCGGAAACGGTAAACATTTCCTATAGACTCGCTGTTACTAGTGATTTCATAACGATATAAGCGAGATTATCTGAAAGGAGGTGGTGCGGAAAAAAAATAGTATGAGAATCTGCAAGCCGAATTCGTATCCTAACCTGTTACCTACTTTCTTGGAGGAGTAACTCAAATGAAAAAGAATATGCTTTATGTTGTGTCATTCATGGTGGTTCTCACCATGATCCTGACCTCCTGCGGCACACCTGCTACCACCGCCGCGCCCGCCCCGGCCACCCAGGCCCCGGCCGCTCCAGCTGCCCCGGCCACCCAGGCGCCGGCTGCCCCGGCCACCCAGGCGCCGGCTGCCCCAGCCATAGCTGCCAACCCCGGTCTCCAGATGGATACCGCCAAAGTAGCCGCGCAATACTTCAATGAAGCCGACTATGGCCAAACGGCGGCTGTGATGAAAGCGCAACCCTTGAATCCAACTGACCCGGTCTATTTGCAGTACACGCAAAGCGACCCGACCGACATCACCAAGTTCCCCCAGTATGCCGCGTTCGCAAGTAAGAAGGCCCCTTATAATATCTGCTTCTCGAATGCTGGCGTCAACAATCCCTGGCGTGTGGTCGGCTATATTGACATGCGCGAGCAGGTCGAACAGTTCCGCACCGCTGGCCTGGTCAAGAACTTCTACCACCTGGATGCCGCGGGCAACGATGCCAAGCAGATCGCCGATATCCAGGACATCATCAACACGCCTGGAAAATGCGACATCCTGATCGTGGCTTCGAACACCAGCGATGCCCTCACCCCGATCGTCAAGAAGGCCTGCGCCGTCATGCCGGTGGTCCAGTTCGACCGCTATATCCAGGATGACTGCCCGGTCGTCTCTGAACGGCCTGGTGGCCAGCAAGGTGGTTATGCCTTTGGTGCCCAAGGCGCCAATTTCATTGTTGACACCCTTGGCAAGGCCGGCGGCAACGTCTTGGCTCTCCGCATCCTGCCGGGTGTGGATGTTCTGGAACAGCGTTGGGCCGCAGCCCGTAAGATCTTTGAGGCCAACCCGCAGATCAACGTCATCGGTGTGGAATTCGTCGGCTATGATAGCTTCAAAGCCAGCATCGTGCTCAGCGATTACCTGGCCAAGTACGGCCATATCGATGGTGTCTGGATGGATGCCGGCGGCACCTCTGTCTCCATTCTTCAAGCGTTCAAGGATGCTGGAGATCCTTATCCCAAGGCCATGGTTGGTGAGGACGAGGAAGACTACCTGCAATACTGGAAAGACAATAACCTGACCGCAGTTGCCCCCAGCTTTGACACTTTCCAGTGGCGCACCGCTGTTCTTGCATCCGTCATGTTTCTGCAGGGCAAGACTGTCCAGCACCACTGGTCTTTGCCGCAGCCCTATATCACCCAGGCCAACCTGGCTCAAATGATCAATACCAACATGCCGCCTCTGCACTATGCGGAATGCGGATGCGAGGATATGACCAACTATCCGGCCGCTTGGCAGAAACCCGACATCAACAAATACGTCGACGTTCTCAAGTAACTCCGAATAAAATCATATCGTAAAATGAGCCCGCTCGATTTTCGGGCGGGCTCATTTCGAAAACCATTCCATTAAGTTGTGCTTCACCCTTGTGTAGGCTATTTCGTTTTCTTGAACCTCTTGGGATGACCTTCGCAAGGGTGGATTAAGAATTTTTCATTGCACAGGGCGACTGATTATCTTAGCAAGGCAGAGCATGAATCCATCGAAATAAAAAAATCATTGATTTTTGGAGGTTGCATGGGCTTTCCGAAAGTTGCAGTAGTTGGCCTTGGTTTTATGGGCAGGACTCACATCCAGTCACTCAGGCGGCTGGGAGTGGAAGTTCATGGCGTGGCGGGTATTAGCGAAGATGAAGCAATGGCAGCGGCGCAGGACCTAGCGATACAAAAATGGTACCGGAGTTTCGATGAAGCTGTAGCGGATGATGAAATCGAAGTAGTGCATATCTGTACCCCCAATGCCCTGCATTTCCAACAGGCGAAGCAGGCACTTGAAGCTGGGAAACATGTGTTTTGCGAAAAACCGCTCGCAATGACTCCGGCTGAATCCGGGGAATTGGTTGATCTCGCCAAAAAGAAGGGTTTGGTGACTGCGGTCAACTACAACCTGCGTTTCTACCCCATCTGTCAGGAAGCGCGCGCCCGTATCGCCGCCGGGGATATCGGCTCCCCTTATCTGATCCATGGGGCGTACTTGCAGGATTGGCTCTTCTTGAAAACGGATTGGAACTGGCGCCTTGAGCCGGAACAGGGCGGCGACCTGAGGGTTGTGGCAGACATTGGCACCCATTGGATGGACATGGTCATGTACCTTACGGGGTTAAAGATCACTGAGGTCATGGCCGATTTTTCCACCGTCCATCCCACCCGTATGAAGCCAGCCGGTGCGGTAGAGACCTATTCAAGCAAGATTAATCAGAATACCTCCGATAACGAAGTGGCGATCAATACCGAGGACGTTGCAGTCATTCTGTTCCGTTTCGATAACGGGGCGCTGGGCAATGTCAGCTTGGCCCAGGTTTGCGCCGGTCGTAAGAATTTCTTCTGGTTTGAAATCAGCGGTTCGAATTCAGCCATGCATTGGGAGCAGGAAAACCCGAACGAACTTTGGATCGGCTACCGTGATCAACCCAACCAGGTCTTGTCTAAAGACCCGTCACTCTTCCACCCAGAAGTCCGCGCATTGACCGGTTTCCCGGGCGGGCACCCGGAAGGGTATCCGGATACTTTTGTTCAGGTATTCCGGCAGTTCTATGGCGCTATTGCATCCGGAAAAATGCCGGAAACCGGCAAATTTGCCACTTTTCAAGATGGTCACCACGAAATGGTTCTCTGCGAGGCAATCCAGCGTTCAGTGGTCGAGAAACGCTGGGTGAAGGTTGATGAGATTCCAGGTTGAGTAATTACCATCCAAAGAAAACCCTGTCCGGAGAGAACCAGACAGGGTTTTCTTCATTAATTGAACTGCTTCTAGGTGTGATCGACCGCGAGTCTGCCTTTTTCCTTGCGGGTTTTCACCAGCACGCCAGTATAAAACTTGTTATACGTGCAGCATCCGATCGGGCTCTGCTGGATGAGCAATTCGAGGCAGTTATCGCATGCTGTGCAGTAGTTGATCTCCTTCTCGCGCCCTTCGCGCAATTTTAGCGGCAGGAGCGGATCAGCAAACGATTGGCGGCCGAGGGCGATCATGTCGGTGTAACCCTTGGCGATGTTCTGGGCGCCGTATTCCAACAGCGATCTATCTTGCAGGCTGACCGCCTGCAGTTTGTTCTTACCCTTACCGAACACAGAGTAGTTCGAACCGACCACGATTGTTTCTTTCTTTAAATTGTCTCTCAGCTCCTTGGCGAAGTACTGGTGCAGATAGGCAAAGTAAGGGTGGTCTTTATCTGCCTGGGTGAGGCTGATTGTAATCGATGGGCTGCCCGCGGACTGTACAAAATACTGCGCACCGCGTTCTTCCAATCCTTTAACGAGGTCGATCGGCTCGGTCAGGTCAATGACCGGAGTATCCGGTCCGGCTGTGCCGAACCCGCCGGGGAATCCTTCCCAAACCGAGATCTTGGAGCCGATGAGGAAGTTCTTGTCCGGCACCGCTTTTTGAATGCGCTCGTAAAGGTCAAAGGCGAATTGGCGACGGTTCTCCCATTTGCCACCGTATTTCCATTTGCGGGTGTTATAGGGGCGCAGAATCTGTGAGCCGAGGTAACCATGGCAGAATTTCATATCAATTCCGTCCGCACCTGAATCGTAGGTGATCTTGGCAGCGAGAACGAAATCGTCCATGATCTTCTCAAACTCATCCTCGGTGAAAACGTCAGCCTTGAAACCGGGCAGCGGTTTAACCGATAAGGGTTTTGAAAATTCGGGATTGCTCAATTCTCCGGAATGGGTAAGCTGGTAGATGAACAGGGTCTTGGGGTTAACTTCCCGCAGACGTTTGACAAACTTGGTCAGAGCCGGCAGATTCTTGGGCATGATGAACAATTGGTTCAAGCGCGAGCGGTTCTTATCGGTGATAGTGATTGCCTCGAGGCTTACGATACCGGCTTCGCCTCTAAAAAGGTTCTCATAGCGCTGATAGGTCAGATTGGAAGGATTGCCATCAGTATCAGCATCAGTGCATTCCATTGCCTGGCTGAAGAATCGGTTCAGGCTTGTACGAGTACCGACCTTGATCGGTGAAAGCAGGATCTCTTTTTTATCCATTATTTGTTACCTCCTGTAAGATTTTTTGTTGCTTTTCAGGTAACTACTCAGGCTATAGGGAAAAACCTCAAATTCGGGAATTTCCCCTCGATGGCTGAGCAGTTACCTTTTCAGTATGATTACGAAAATTCAATGCACTACCAAAGTTTCAATTATCCTTAAATTTTTTCGCAAAACTCGAGGGTCACTCCGTTGGGATCCAGGAATAAAAGTACACGTGCGCCAAGGTTTGGCAGGTCACAAGCTGGAAGAGTGATCTCCACTCCAATGGCTTTCAAGTACTTCTCGTCAGCAGCGACGTCCTCAACCTGGAAAGCAAGATGCCTGAGCCCGACCTCGCTTTCTTCGCGAGAGACACTATTGTTTTTGCCGTGGTAATCGAACAATTCCAGCCGTGAGCCATCGGGTAAAGCGAAGTAAGTGATGTCAAACTCGCCGCAGTCCACGGTCTGCTGTTGTTTCAATCCCAACACGCGGCCGTAAAATTCGAGCGATTTTGCTATGTCTATTACATTGATAGAGACGTGATCGACCTTGCTTATTTTCAAACCAATAACTCCTTGGATTCTTTACATCATTTCTCGATTACTGATTTCGGGTGAAACAAAGATCTTGAACAGACTGAGGTCCTTGCGTAGTTCGTGCAGTGCCCAATCCAAGTCTTCCAGAGGGACCTTCATTGAGAACAATGGTTTGGGGTCGATCCTGCCGTTTGAAATGAGGGTCATCGCATCCGGCCAGTCGCTGCCGACACCTGCACAGGAGCCGGTAACTTTCTTCTCTCCCAGCACAAATTCGAACGGTCGAATCTTCATCGTGTCCTGTTCGCCGGTGATACCGAATGCGGAAAGTTTACCGCCGCGCCGCAGCATGGCGAACGCCTGTTCATAGGTTTTGGTGGAGCCGACCGCTTCGATTACATAATCCGCGCCGCGACCGCTGGTGAGTTTGATCACTTCCGCCACCGGATCTGAGACTTTGTCAATATCGATTATGTGATCAGCTCCCATTTCCTTGGCAATGCGCAGTCGTTTTTCGTTGTTGCCAATGATTATCACGGGTGCGCAGGCGCGTAGAACTGCCATGCGGGCGTGCAGTACACCTAAACCACAGCCGATGATCGCAACGCTGCTGCCCAGCCTGGCGTCCATCGCCTTGGCGGCATGGATGACGCAGGAGACCGGCTCAATGAACGCGCCTGCTTCAAAACTCAAATTCTCGGGCAGGATGTGTACCTGAGACCAGGGAGCCTTCACGTATTC
>JADGQC010000112.1 GCA_017882125.1 Anaerolineales bacterium | reverse complement strand
CTAGCTCAACGGCAGAGCGGGCGGCTGTTAACCGCTAGGTTCGAGGTTCAAATCCTCGGCGAGGAGCTATCAAGACGCTCGAAAGGGCGTTTTTTGTTTCCCAGGTTCACGTTTGGATTGGAGATGATTGGGTGACCAAAACGAATAGAAACGAATGACTGATTTTGAAGGATAAAAAAATAAAGACGGCAGAATATTCAATTATTCATCGAGAAAGCATATTTGCTAAAACGCGTTATTTCAGGGTATATGCCTTTTTTTTGAGCGATTTTGCAGATCCTGGCGCGATGCCACCCAGGGGTGGAAGTCTTTTGGTGGGTGGAGGTTTAAAGTTCACAGAGGGACATGTTGACTTCCTCCCAGCCCCCCATGAGATCCCCATTCGGGAATGACATGATTAGCAAGGGACAATTTTGTTCCTGAGGAACGAAGAGGATCGAATAACTCTCAATAAAAAAACATTCGTGATGTCTTCATCCAAGTTCACAACATTGGATGGAATGAGATTCCTAACCCGCACCTCCTCCATGCAGCGCATGGACAGTTGAGCACGAAACCCAAGGAGGTGGTGAAGTCCTCGCCAAATCTGCTTCACTCAATCATCCAAAGTGCGGGGGAAAGGCAAACAAGATATTGTCCCTAGCGATGATAATATCGCAATCACATGGAATTCAGGTATTAAGGTCCAAAAAGCGTCGGGTAAGTTGACTACCTTTGTGCTGCAATCTCATTTTAGAACATGTGTTCTGATTTGTGAATAGTGATTATAGTAAACGGCTGACAGAATTAAATAATCCAAGTCTTCAATTGGATGCGTTGAATTATTGTGATTTCATGCCAGGTAATCGAGTTTCAATTTGAAAGATGCCTGGATGGCAACAAGCCCGTAATTAAACAAGAAAGGCGCACCGGGTTGGTGCGCCTACTCATGCAATAAATATTTCATTCTTTTTTTTCAGACTTTCCAGAGTTCTTTTCGATAGCCTTTTCGGTGCTTTTCTCGATCTTTGCTGCAGGTTCTTTGATTTCGCCAATTTTCTTACTTTCCTTGCCGTCTTTGCTTTCCTTTTTCTCTCCGGCTTTTGCCTCGGCTTTTTCATCAGCCTTCATGGAGGCCATGCCGGAAGGAGAATGGTGGTCGGTGGCGTAAAAACCGGAGCCTTTGAAGACAATGCCGACAGGCAAGTACACCTTCTTTAACGCGCGTTTACCACACTCCGGGCAGCGAATGAGCGATTGGTCCGTGAAGGATTGCTGTTTTTCGAACTGGACACCGCAGTTGGTGCAATGATAGGTATAAACTGGCATTCTTTATTCCTTGCTTACTCTATTACTGGCGGAACATTATAGCTCACTCAAAGGACAGGGGCAAGAGGAGGGCAAAGTAGTGAAACAAATTTCTTATATTTTATTTCATTTGATGCAGCAATTCCATGGCTGGTGATGAGATCGCCACGGTTTGGAGAAAGCATCCAGCCCTCTTAATGACACCTTTGAAAAATACTCAAGATAAAATCTCACGGGTGAGTTCAATGTCGAGGCGGATCTGGTCAACCAGCGACTGCACCGTGGCGAATTTCTCTTCGGGGCGCAGGTACTCGACGAATTCCAGCTTGAGTTGATGACCGTAGATGTCGCCAGTGAAATCCAAGAGATGGGCTTCAATGGCAGGAGCGGGAAGGTCGGGAGTAAAGGTGGGGCGGACACCCACATTGACGGCGGCAAAGTATTTGTCCCCTGCCTGAGCGGGGGTTCCTAATTTGGTTACTTGAAAGTCCAATCCAAGAGTTCCAGCTGTCTTTTGATGAGGGGGTTCGAACCAAGCCCAGCAGGCATAAATGCCGTAAGCGGGGATGACCTTTTCAGCGGGGACGGCAAGGTTGGCGGTGGGGACATTTATCCGGTGGCCGCGCCCATCGCCGTGGACGACCTGCCCGGAAATCGAGTAAAAACGTCCCAGAGCTCCAGCCGCTGCAGATACATCCCCTGATGCAATAGCACCCCTGATGCGGGTGGAAGAAATCACCCCGGTTTCATCCGACAGAGCTGGAATCACCTGAACGGTGTAATTTAACTCTTTGCCGATTTCGGTAAGACGAGCAGCATCTCCCTCCCTACCGCGCCCCAGGGCAGTGTCGTAGCCGATGATGAGGCTGCGCAAACCCAGTGACTGCACGACGCGACGCATAAAATCATCAGCAGTATGATCGGCAAAGGTGCGGTCAAAGGTCTGGGTGATGACCACATCGACACCCAGGGATTCCAAGAGGTGGAGGCGTTCCTCGGGTGTGGTGAGGTATTTGAAATCTTTTTTGCCTCCCAGCACGACCGCCGGGTGAGGAAAAAAAGTAAGCACAACCGCGGGCGCTCCCGCCTGGTGAGCTCCTGCAATGAGCGTACGCAAGATCTGCTGGTGACCGAGATGGACTCCGTCAAAGATGCCAATGGTTAACCAGGCGTTCTGAAGGGGAAGTTCGTCGAGGGAATGGGTATGAATCATGAATAATAAATAGAGAAAAACCTAAAACACGAAGAACATAACCCTCATAAAAGGGGCGGTCAGTGCGCGTTTGGCACGAGGAAAGTGCATTGACGACTAAAGTCGTCACTACACGAAATAGCAATTAGAAGCTGTTTCAAGCAACGAATAAGCCAATATTCCAAGATAAGTTTATGAGAAAAACACCTTTTTTGGCTGCCACTCCAGGGTGACTTCGTCGAGTTCAAGGATGGCAATGAGCTCACCAGCCATGCTGACACCGCGTACCAACCCAGGCTTGGTATCAGGCGCAGCCTTGATGCGATGCCCGTGCTTGACTTCCTCGACCTCATCGGGAGAGAGTTCCACGCCAGGCCACTCAGCGAGGGCTTCTGCAGCGGGGATCAAGTACTGGTACCAGTTCCCGGCTGTGAAGGCTTCCTCCAGTTTGCGCAAGGGGGTGGCATCCCGCAGACTGAAACGTCCCGACTTGGTGCGGCGCAACCCAACCAGGTATGCTCCACACCCCAGAGCAACGCCCACATCGTTTGCCAGAGAGCGAACATAGGTGCCGGATGAACAATGCACGTCTATCACCACTTCAGGAGGAGCCCATTCCAGAATCTCCAGATGGTAAACGTTAATTTTTCGGGGAGCGAGTTCCACCTCTTCCCCCTGGCGAGCCATCTCGTAAGCTTTACGCCCATGGACCTTTACCGCCGAAAATGCAGGTGGAGTTTGCTCGATCTCGCCAATATAGCGCTGAAGAACCTCGTTGAACTGTTCCTCGGTCACATCCACAGGCGTGGTGGAAGGAGCGCGTGTAAAGTGTCCTTCGGAATCATAGGTATCCGTGGCATTCCCGAGACGCAAGATGGCCTGGTAGCGCTTGTCGGAAGCCGAGACAAATTCGCTCAAGCGGACGGCGGGTCCGACCAGGATGACGAGTACTCCGGAAGCACGCGGGTCTAGTGTACCGGTATGACCGGCGCGGCGGATGCCTGTGCCGCGGCGGATATGGTCGACAACATCATGCGAGGTGAGGCCAACGGGTTTATCCACCACGAGAATTCCAGAAATGGCGTTTTTAATATCCTGACTTTCCATATGTCATTCCTCCATGGACCACCCCACATAATCAATGGGATCGGTCTAGTATTTTGCGCGTTGCTGCCAGGACACGCTCCTGTACTTCGGCGAGGCTGCCAGTTAATTCCGCACCCGAGGCGGCCTTATGACCGCCACCCTCAAACTGGAGAGAAATCTGCGAAACATCCACATGCGGTTTCAGCCCGCGCCAGGAGATCTTGGTTGTATTTGAAGTCTGTTCAACAAACATAATAGCGATATCAGCGTCATCAATGGACGAAACAATATTTATCAAATCCGCATCATCCCTGCCGGTGTAACCGGAAGCTTTGCGGTCAGCCAGAGTCAACGTAGCCCATACAATCCCATCGGCGCGCTGGAGGCTGGAAAGACCCGACCCCCAATATTTTGCCTCCACGAATGTCCTACGAACCATGCTGCGATAATAAAGCTGGCTTAAATCCGCGCCAATTTCCATCAGGTGAGCCACCTGGCGGAGAGAACCAGGTGTAGTGTTGGAAGTGCGAAACCCGAGCGTGTCGGTGACGAGTCCCGTTATTAAATTGGACGCAATCGGCGCGGTAATCACCAACCCCCACTCCGGCATATGGTCTGCAAGAACTGAGGCTGTAGCAACGGCTGCCGGCTCGACCAGATTCAGGGTGCCGAAATCTTCGGTAGTGACATGATGATCGATAATAATGTCGGGAGCGCGGTATCCATCCAGGGCTGAGCCAATGCGCTGTAAATCCGAACAATCGACGCTAATGATCAGGTCGAAATCCCCCTCGGCCCGTGTGCGGACCAATTCCGCGCCGGGAAGATATTTGAACCCATCCGGGAGCCCATCCGCCAGGACCACCTGGACCTGTTTTCCAGCATCAATCAAAGCCAGGGAAAGAGCGAGACTGGAACCGATGGCATCCCCGTCGGGGCGGACATGGGAAGTTACCAGAACGCGGTGCGCCGCTTGAATGCGGCTTTTAATTTTTTTCTGCAGGTGGTTCATTCTTGCGTAAATCTGCCAATAATCGTTCGATGTGGTCTGCGTTTTCAGGCGTAGGGTCCCAATGGAACCGCAAGCGCGGAAAGACACGCAGTTCGATGCGAGAGGATAGTTCGTGGCGCAGGAATCCACTGGCATGCTCGAGGCCTGCCAGTATTTCAGCACTACGGACGGCCCCTTCGACAGCCGAAACATAGACATCAGCGAAGGCTAATTCGCGATCCACCTTTACATCAGTGATAAATATCTGATGCAGGCGCGGGTCACTAATCTCGCGGATCAGCATCTCGGAGATTTCCTGACGAATACGGTCCGCTATGCGTTGGAGACGGACACCGGATGGCATATACCTACTTTCTCCCTCATCGGTAAAAATTTATTCTGCTTCGGCCTTTTCCAGCAAGTAACATTCAATCACGTCACCGACCTGGACATCGTTAAAATTCTTCAGACCGATTCCACATTCGAAACCCGTGCGCATCTCGCGCACATCTTCTTTCTCATGTTTCAGGGAACTCACATCACCCTCAAAGACGATATCCTTGCCGCGAGTCACCCGGAGCTTTCCGTTACGACGGATCTCGCCATCCGTGACGCGGCAGCCAGCTATCTTGGTGCCCTTGGACAATGCAAAGACCTGCAAGACCACCGCCTTCCCGAGGGCTTTCTCGTTAAATTCCGGGGCCAGCATGCCTTTGAGAGCTTTTTCCACGTCTTCGATCAAACGGTAGATGATATCATAAAGGCGAATGGAGACCCCTTCAGTATCTGCGAGACGGCGGGCAGCGACATCAGCCTGGACGCTGAACCCAAATATTACGGCCTGGGAAGAAGAGGCGAGCAAAACATCGTTTTCGCTGATGTTACCGGTCTCTGCGTACAAAATGTTAATCCGGATCTCCCCTTTTCCAAGGTTATTAATCTCGTTGATGATGGGTTCCAGGGAGCCCTGCACATCCGCTTTCAGGATGAGGTTCAGTTCCTGCGCTTCACCCGCCTTAATTTTGGAGAAGAGTTCTTCCAGGGTGATCTTTTTGGCAGCCACAGCCTGCTTTGTATTGGCAGACTGACGCTCCAGGATCACCTGGCGGGCTTCCTTCTCTGTTGCAACAACCTTGAAGACATCTCCGGCGGAAGGTAATGCGCTCAATCCCATCACTGAGACCGGGATGGAGGGGCCGGCTTTCTGAACCTTACGACCACGGAAGTCGAATAGGGCGCGCAGACGGCCATAGGTGTTTCCAGCCACCACAATATCACCCGTGTTTAGGGTCCCATTCTGGACTAGAAGCGTGGCAACCGGCCCCTTGGATTTATCCAACTCGGCTTCGATGATGGTTCCTATGACTTCACCCTTGGGATTGGCACGAATATCTGTGTTGTCAGCGACCAAAAGGATGGCTTCCAGAAGATCTTCAATCCCCTGTTTTTGCTTGGCAGAAACCGGGATAACCATGGTATTACCACCCCAGTCGTCAGGCATCAGGTCGTTTTCCCCAAGCTGTTTTTTAACCCGATCGGGATTGGAATTGGGTTTATCCACCTTATTCAAGGCAACAATGATTGGTACGCGAGCAGCCTTCGCGTGGGCAATGGCTTCTTTTGTTTGCGGCATAACCCCATCATCCGCTGCAATCACCAGGATGACGATATCTGCACCCTGAGCGCCACGCGAGCGCATGGCGGTAAAAGCGGCATGCCCGGGTGTATCCAGGAAAGTGATCTGTTTCCCTTTTAATTCCACCTGGTAAGCACCGATATGCTGGGTAATACCTCCAGCCTCCCCGGCAGCAACGTCAGTTTTTCGAATAGCGTCCAGCAGGGTGGTCTTGCCATGATCCACATGTCCCAAAATGGTCACGACCGGAGGTCGAGGGGTGAGTGAGGCTTCTTTCTCGCCGGCGATCTTTTGCCGCCAAAGCGGCACATCACCGACCTCCTTTTCCAACTGGGCAACCTGGTCTTCCAGTTTTACATCAAAACCCATTTCATCAGCCAGAATGGCAGCCGTATCGTAATCAATGGTTTGATTGATGCTCGCCATAACCCCATTGGTCATTAATTTTTTAATGATCTGGATCGGGCTGACTTCAATAATCTGGGCAAAATCGCGAATAGAAATATTCGCGGGGAGTTCAATCTTTTTACGTTCAGGAACGGTCATACGGCATCTCCTTAATCAAAATACCAGCCCGGAAATCCCCGTGAGCTGACCGGGTGCAGCCAAAACCCTCAAGCCTGCCGTTGAACGTTCAGCGGTTAATCAGTCCATTTGAGCCTTATGCCTGTCCACCATCATCCACCTGCTCCTCCGGAAGCGTTCGCATAAACTGGCGGAGGGACTGAGTATCAGCGGTCGTCAAGGTAACCTTGAGGGCATGCGCCAATGGTCCTTTTAGGCCTCTTTCCCAACAGGAACGGCGATCGTGCAGATACGCGCCGCGCCCGGCGAGTTTTCCGGTGGGGTCCAAAAGCACACCTTCAGGCCGACGCACCAAGCGGAGCAACGATCGTTTGGGGAGAACGGTGCGACAGCCAACGCAGGTGCGTTGGGGAATATGCTTGAGTGGTTTACCAGTTTTGCCAGTCACCTTCAATTCCAAACCTGCCGGATGCATCAACTCATTGACTTTGAGAGACAAAAAACCGAAAAATTGGGTTCCTTCGGATTCAAGGAATTGTGCAAGTACCAGCAAATATTTAAGAACACTTTTTCCAGGCAGGAAGACAAATCGGTTATAAATCCTGATCTAATCTTCTTCCCAACCTTCATCACCACGCTTATGCTTTATCTTGGCGATGGCCTTGTTGAGATCTTCGTCATAAACGATCTCAACAACTTTCTTTTTCTTTTTCTTGCCCTTTTTCTTATCGGATTCATCCTCTTCTTCATCTGCAGCAACCGTCACAGGCTGGAGCATATCGGGACGCAGGGTGAATATTTCCTCAAGGGGTTTTTCTGCGATAGTTTCAGCGAGGGGTTCACCCTCGGCAGGAACAGGTACTGCGTTCGCTTCAACAGACTCGGGTAATCCTTCAGGGGGAGCAATTATTTCCGTGACAGGTTCCACTGGCATTTCAGTGATCCCCTCGACCGGTATTGCGGCAACCGACTCAATAACAGGTTCCACGACCGGTTCAGGCTCGGGGAAGGTAACATTATTCAAAGCGGTCTGGATGGCTTCCATGGACTTGGGTCCAATCCCAGCCAACCCCAGGACGCTATCAGGGTTAAGTTTCAAAGCTAACATCAGATCGCCGACCGTGCGATGCTCGGCTTCGGTAAGGATGTTATAGATGTGGTCGGCCAGACCCAATACATCGACTCCCATTTCGAAGGCGACAATCGGGATTTCGGCGCGAGCGGCAGACACCCGTTCTTCTTCAGCGGCAGCCGTGGCTTTCTTTTGCTCGAGAGTACGCCGTTCCACGCGCTCCACAAACTGGATGAGCGTCATAAATTCTTCGGGAGTGACCGGACGACCTTCAGTCTTCTTGGTTAGAATACCCTCAACCAAGGGGATGTTTTTATGCTCCGCTTCGGCAATATTCGCAAACGATGGGGCACCCTGCAATTTGGCAATGGCATCCCCCGCAGCTTCGATCAAGGATTTAATATCAATCCGCCAGCCGGTTAACTTGGCTGCCAAGCGGGCATTCTGTCCATCTCGACCGATGGCGAGGCTGAGCTGGTCTTCCTGGACTACCACCGTGGCGGTCTTCTCGGGTTCGTT
>JADGQC010000111.1 GCA_017882125.1 Anaerolineales bacterium | reverse complement strand
GCTTTTGCCAGCGCCAGCAGCGGTTCATCTTCGGGCATCCGCTCTGCTGGTGCATCCCCAAAATCGGTCAATAGGGCAAAGGTCAGTTGCGGATCCGGATTGGATAAATAATAGATTTCCAGCTCTTGCAGCAGGTGGTCGAGCTCCCCTTCACTTTCCAGCAGGGTGGGAATGACCACCATGGTTCGGTTGCCCGGCGGGATGCCTTCTGAAAAATCCATGCGCGGCAGGCTTTGCGGCTTGATGCGGTGGGTCACATTCCAGTGCACCAGGGTGATGGCGCTTTCCAGGGCCAGTCCGAACCCGAGCGCACCGGCAATGATGAGTTGCACAGGCGAGCCGCCGGAAAGTATTGCATAGGTGAGCAGCCCCGCAATAAACAGCGCCGAAAGGATGGCAATACTCCCCAGGTACGTTCTGGTGGGGTACGCAAGCAGCGCCCGCCGTAACCTTTCGCTAAATTCCAGACGGCAGTTTAACCGTTTTTCGAGCTGCGCACGTCCCGCATCCACTAGGAAATATCCTACGTGCCCTTTCCGTCCGGGAGATTTGTTAAGAATGCCCGGCTGAATGTCTCCTGCGCGTGATTGGACTGTATTATCCTTCGCTGTAACCGGAGTTTCCACGGTGGGACCGGGAGCGAATTCGCCTCGAGCGAAATCAATTGCTACGAGGGCAACTTCCTCTTCGCTGAAGGCCGAGTTGCGCGCAACTTCCTCGATGACACTGCGATAATTGTTGCGTGTGTCAAAATCCATGCCCGCGTATACCTCCGCCGGGTCATCCCGCAAGATCCGTTCCACCCTGCTGGTCTGCTCAAAGAAGTTTTTCCAATCGGTGGCAGACAGCAGGCGCAAGCTGAGAAAACAGTTGCTGACAATGGCATCATTTGGCAGTGCCGGGGAGGCGAACTGGTTCGTGGATTCTTGTGTTAGTCCCGGTTCCAGCACGGGGCGAGGTAGTCCCGGTTCTTGCACGAGGCGAGGTAAATCTCGATTGGGCATGGGGCTCAGGCTTTTTGGCGCCTCCAGCCCGGTTAGTTCGGAACATGCGTAAACAAGCCGCTCCAAAATCCCGATTCGCAGCATGATCGGGATCGCCCAAAGTTCTCCGATCGTAAGCGGCGTAACCTGCTGGTACTCTTGAACGAACTCAGCCGCCTGGTTTGTGTCGATCTGGCTCTGGCAGTATCCAATCCATTCCCAGGCCACCGCAAAAACTCTCGGCAGTCCCTTGAGTGCCGTCCCGTCCAGCCTTGGCAGTTGGCTTAGAAAACTGGCAGGCAGGTCTTCTTCAATTTGATGGAAGGTCTGTGTGATGATGTAATAATTATCCAGCATCCATTCGCTTGCGCGCGACACTGACAGGTCCGTTGAGTTCGCCGCTTTGAAGATTGCGTTCGCATTGCGCAGAGCCTGTTTCCAGCTCTTCAGATCTTCCGCCAGTCTTGGTTTTTTAAAAGGAGTATTTTCCACCTGGTGGGTTTTCGCCAGCCTGTGCGCAAATTCGCTCAATCGTCCGTCTGCGTCCGGATTGGCTGGTGCTGAGAGATTGACCTGCGAAGCAATTTGCATGACTTAACGGTCTGCGCGATCTTTCACCAGGATTTCAACCGGCTTTTGCTCTTGTTTCGCTGGCAGGTCTTGTACGATCAGGAGAGGCGCTTTGCCGTACAGGATGAAATTGTTGACCATGCTGCCATACGGCCATTGCTGATTCCCCGTATATCCATGCGCACTAAACGTGACCAGGTCGATATGTTCCTGCTCCCCCAATTGATGAAGTGTAGCCACGGCATTGTCGCTGGTCATGAGATGAGTTTGAACAGCAATCCCTTCCAGGGAAGAACGCGACTTCACCTGTTCAAGGTAATGTCCGGCTTCTTCCATATTCCTGGCAACCATTTGGTTGGCCAGGTCTATATCTTCACGTGCCGGCGGCATTTGACGCGCCATTTCCGGCGTTTGCACGACTTGCACGAGATGGACCAGGGGTTTATTAAATTGGGCCAGGCGCGTGATGATTGGTAAAACATTTTCCGCCCGCTGTGATCCGTCCAGCGGTACCAGGATGTGCTGGTATACCGGTGCCTCGACTAATTCTCTGGGGCGGTCCCCAAATTGATTTGCGCGTACGATCAGCAGCGAGGTCGGCGCGCTCAGGATAATTTTTTGCGCAATGCTGCTGATTCCCCATTGCGTCAAACCACTGTGCCCATGGCTGCTCAAAATGATCAGTTTCATCCCCTGTTTTTGGACATATTCCGTGATCCCCTCCGCCACCAACCCATCCAGTACCATCGTCCGTACCCGCAGACCGGACTCTTGCATCCGCGCCTTCATTTTTTCAAGGTAGAGTGCCGCCTTGGTTTTATTAATTTGCCAGTTAAGCAAATCAAATAATTGGGCGGGGGCGCCAGCCTGGTTCTTTTCCAGAATGCGCAGCAGAGTGATCTCTGCCTCAAAACTTTGGGCCATGGCAGCCACGTGAGGAAGTACGCACTCTGCCAGTTGGGAGCCGTCCAAAGGGACGAGAATAGGATTGAACATGGTTCATCCTTTCAATTCGTTCATGGAGCCAAATAAAACCGGATTACAGGTTGGAAACCTTAACCGGACAAATAACGGCAAGCATTGATAATTTAACTGGGTGGGGAGTCATCTCGCGGATGCGAGGGAATTTTGGCAATGTCGTTAAATGTTTCGATGATGTCGTCGGGTGACGCAATCGGCAGAAATGAATCTTCCAACCATGATTAGTCTAACCAGTTATTATCAGTATACTCTACTTTATTATGATTGGAGAATGGGCGCGTAATGCGAGCGATTATGGATAGGCTGTATAAGTTAGCCAATATATCCGACCTGAGGGATATCTGGCAGGCAACCCAGGTTTGACAGGACTTCCACTTAAAGACTTCGTCGCGTTACTATCATTTTTTTGGGTTCGCTTCTCTTTCAGGGTAAAATAACAATACACGTTCACGATATTTATTAAGGAATAAACCCTATGCCCTTTGACATTCTCCCCACCCCCGACCGCCTGCAAAAAACGATCGAAGCCGTCCGTGCGCGCGGAGTGACCGTCACCCTGGTCGATACAAAGGAAGCCGCCCTGTCACATCTGCAGGCCCTCATTCCGGCAGATGCCAGTGTTATGACTGGCGCTTCCATCACCCTCCAGCAGACCGGCTTTGAAACCCTGCTCATGAGCGGGAACCATCCCTGGAAGTACCTGAAAGCCGGGATCCTCGCCGAGAAGGATCCCGCCAAAACGTTGGCTCTCCGCAAGGAGGCTACAATGGCTGACTATTTCCTGGGCAGCGTCCATGCCATTGCCGAAACAGGAGAGGTCCTCATCGCCAGTGCCACCGGCAGCCAGTTGTCGGCGTACGCCTATTCAAGCACCAATATTATTTGGGTGGCAGGTGCCCAGAAGATCACGCCAAATCTGGAAACCGCCTTTCAGCGCGTACGCGAGTACGTTCTCCCCCTGGAAGATAAGCACATGAAGCAGCTTTACGGGGAGCAGGCGCGCAGCTTTATCGGGAAGATCCTGCTCTTTGAACGTGAGGCACCCTACCTGCACCGCGGTGTTAACCTCCTGCTGGTCAACGAAGTCCTGGGGTTTTGAGAATCATTTTCGTAGTTTCAATTATTCTGCTGGTTCCTGGTTCAAGCGTTTGGGCAGGTTTTTTATATCCGTCCTTTTGGCTCAAGTGAATTAATTATTATATTGGCAGCTGCTTCGGCTCCATTTTCACTTCGAATCTTTACCCCCAAATTTTTTGCCGAATCCTTTATATCTTTCACCAACGCATATTTGATTGCATCCGATAAATTCTCTGCAGAGAGTTTTTTTCTGGGAATTGGTTTTGAACCCGCACCTAGTTCATATACCCTCCGCCCCCACGCAAATTGATCGTTGCTGAATGGGACAATGACACTCGGTATTCCAGCTCTCAACCCTGCAGCAGTTGTCCCGGCACCTCCATGATGCACAACTGCCGTCATTTGGGGAAATAACCATGAATGCGGCGCACTTTCAAGAATGAATATTCCTTCAGGTATCCGGTTAGGTTTGGACATCCCATTCCATCCTGTTGCCAATATCCCCCGTTGTCCGGATAGCTTCAAAGCATCGATCACCAGTTGTGTTGTTTGAGCTGCCACAGCAGGATCTCCGATGCTTCCAAAACCAACATACACGGGCGGAGTTCCTTCGTTTATGAAATCGACTAAATCACTTGGGGGAATCCAATCCGCCTCTTCATCTAAAAACCAGTAACCCGTGCTGCTAACGAACTCAGACCAATCTTTCGATCTCGGAAAGACATGGATACTGCAGGAAATAATGGTTGGGTTCGTTCTGGTGTTTTGCTTCCCAAAGGGAGTAGCAAAACCTTCGGGAATATTACCAAATTTCTCCTTCCAGAATTTCTTGATTGCCGAACTGGAAGCAAACCACATTACCTGTTCAAAGATTTTATGAGTGATTAAATTAAATTCCCTTCCCAGTCGGACTGTATTGTAGAAAATCAATGCAGGGTAATCCTTTGTAGGGGTCATGGGGAAAGGAGTCGCAAGGATACTGGGGATTTTCAAATATTGGGCGGCAAAATACCCTATGGAAACGCCTGGATGGTAGACGATTGCATCTGAACCTGCGCAGGCATTAAAAAAATCCTTTTGTAAATCACCCACCAGGGACTTCAATTTATTAAAACTTAAAATGAGCTTTAAAGGATTGTCAGCCTTTCTGGCGTCGTTCATGCTCTCGCTTGAAGCCACCAAGGAAACATCACCTTTGATCGGATAAAAATCCAGTCCATAACTTTTAACCCAAGCCTGGTAGTTTTCAAATGAGACCAGACGAACAATCTGGCCTGCCTTTTTAAGTTCCACACCGATTGCAATATACGGTTGAACATCTCCTCTGGTGCCGGTGGTCAAAATAGTGATCACTTTCAGATCCTCCTTAATGAAATTTCAAATCACGATTTGTTCTCAATGATCAGGTTTGTTTAAAAAGTCTAACGATTTTTATTAAAGTCTCTTCAAACCGGCTGGCTTCCTCTTTACTTAGGGCGGCTCTAATAAAATCTCCATATTCCTTCAATGCCTGGTATTTTGCCTTTATTAATTTTTCCCCTGCCTTGGTCAAATTCACATGGAATACTCTCTTATCCTCGATCGATTGGGTTTTAGTTGCATATCCCATATGGACGAGCTTATTAATGCCGGTTGTTACAGACGCCTTGGTAATATTTAACTTGTCTGCAATTTCAGTGATCGTTGGTTCTCCGAGTTCATGAATGGCATCGATATATTGAAATTGATGGATGGTCAGTTTTGAAATTCCTGAACTTTCTCCCACTTCCTTTTGCAATTTTTTAAGAGACAGATCCAGAGTATTTATGAATTCGATCAGGGATTTTTCCATGGACCGTTCCTTTATAATTAGTTTATCTAACTAATTATAAAGTCCTTGCTAATCAATGTCAACCAATGATGTGGGGGGGACAGGAGTGGGGGTAATAACTCATACATTGAGAATATTCTCCCCCACACTTGACACTAGAACGCATGTTCTATTATAATGCTGGCAGGTCCACCCATGCCAGACAAACTTCGCCTCATCACCGGTTCTCCCGCCCTCACCACCGCCTACATGCGCCGCTGCCTCGTCAGGCTGGCGGTCCGCGCCCCCATCCGCTGGCTGATCTGCGGCAATTACCTCGACCTCCAGCTCCTCATCTACGACGTGGCCCGCAGCGCCGGCGGAAATTACTACCGCGTCCTCCAGGACAACATCGCCATCTCCCGCGCCGAGACCTGCTACCAGGTGGTGGCCCTCCTGCGCAAGACCCGGGCTGCCCCTGCCCCCACTTTCGTCACCGACCTGCTCCTCCATTTCTACGATGACAAGGTCCGCGAGGCCGAGGTCTCCGAACTGTTCATTCAGGGCATCCTCGCCCTCCGGGATCTGTGCCAGGCTGGTCCGGTGATTGTCAGCGCCTCCCCTGGTACCGAACGGACTCAGCTCTATGCCATGTTGTTCCATAATGCAGACCGGGTCACCCGGCTGAACGGAGGGTACGACCATGGGTCATAACACCGCCTCCATGACCATGCGCTTCAGGTCCGAGCGCGCCTTCTTCGACGGCTACCGCCGCGCCCTCTTGCTCAAGAGCGACCAGCTCCTCTTCGACGAGCTGTGGGACGTGGTCGAGGCCTACGTCCCCTCGGTCGAAAAAAGCAATCACCCGCTCCTGATCGCCACCCTGCTCATGTCGATGGTCCTCGAGCAGAGGAAGCTGATCACCTCCCTGCAGACCCAATTGGAAAAGCTGCAGCAGGAAGTTCAGACCGGGCAGCGCCTCCAGGCCGCCGAAGTGTCCCGCCTGAAAGAAGACCTCCGCCGCCTGGACGAGGATGTCGATTCCCGGCTGCACGCCCTGCGCTCCGAATTATCCGAATTACTCTATCCCTCCGATGGTGCACTCTAGTCTCTCCGGCTGGCTGCTCTTCATCTACCCCGACGAACAGGACGGGGTCGTGCTCTGGATCCTGGGCGAGGACGGCATTCGCCGGCGCCTCACGACATCCTTCCTTTCCTCCTTCTACATCGGCGGCGAGCCCGACGCCCTCGAAAAGGTCGCCGCTTTCCTCGGGCAGGACAGCTTCAGGGTGCGTTCCTTCCTCACCGAGCGGCTGGACCTGTACGACGGTCCCCGCCAGGTGCTCGCCGTCCAGACCGCCAACCCGGTCCTCCAGCAGCGTCTCACCAACGACATTAAAAGACGCTTCGGTGCCTCCCGTCTGCTTTACTACGACATCAACATCCCCCTCTCGGTGCGCTACGCGGTGGCGCACGGAGTTTTCCCCACCGCCCGCTGTTTCTTCTCCCACGACGCCGACAACAACCTGCTGAACATCTACCCGCAGGACAGCCCCTGGGAGATTGACTATTCCGTCCCCGGTCTGCGCACCATGACAGTGCTGCCGGATGCCAACCCGCAGTTCTCCCGTCCCGCCAGCTTGCTCATCACTTATGGAGATGAAGAACGCACCCTGCGGCTCGACCAGCCCCTCCAGGTGCTCAAGGATTTCTCCGCCCTGCTCGATGCCTTCGACCCCGATATCCTCCTGGCGCATTGGGGCGACGGCTGGCTCTTCCCCACCCTCCTGGGCTGGGCGCGCACAGCCAATTTCGATTTCAACCCCAGCCGCGATGCCCGCCACAAATACTTTTCCAAGGACCAGGTGACCTTCCAGAGTTACGGCGTGGTCCATTACCGCGCCCAGCAGACCTTCCTCTACGGGCGCGCCCACCTCGACCCCGCCAACGGCACCGTCGGCGGCTTCAGCATGCACTCCACCATCGAGCTGGCGCGCGTCACCTCCCTGCCCATCGAGGTGGCTGCCCGCAACAGCCCCGGGGCCGGCTTTACCGCCATGCAGATGGGCGAAGCCCTGCGCCGCGGCGTGCTCGTCCCCGAGCACAAGGTCCAGACCGAGCGCTTCAAGTCTGCCGCCGAGTTCAACCTGGCCGATAACGGCGGACTGAACTACCGCCCTGTCGTCGGTCTGCACAACCACGTGGCTGCCCTGGATTACTTTTCCATGTACCCCAGCCTGATGGCGAAAATGAACATCAGCGGTGAGACCGTGGGCGTCACCGGGCAAAAGAACCTGTTCGTCCCCGAGACCAACGTCCCCATCACGCAGGACGTGCCCGGCCTGGTCCCCTCGGTCTTGAAACCCCTGCTGGAGAAGCGCCTGGCCATCAAGCGCCGCATGGCGCAGATGGGCGAGACCGACCCCCGCCATGCCGGGCTGCACGCCATGGCCGACGCCCTGAAATGGCTGGGCTACGTCTCCTTCGGCTACCAGGGCTTCAAGCACAACCTGTACGGCAACATCCAGGCCCACGAAGCCATCACCGCCTTCGGGCGCGAAATGCTGGTCAGGGCCATCGAATCCGCCCAAGGACAGGGCTACGCCGTCCTGTCGGCCAACACCGACAGCATCTTTGTCAAGAAGCCCACGAGCACCCGCCCCGCCCACTTCCAGCCGCTGATCGACGAGATCAACGCGCGCACCGGGCTGGTCATCATGCCCGAAGCCGTCTTTGACTGGATCGTCTTCCTGCCCTCCAAGGGCAACCCGCGCATCGGCGCCGTCAACCGCTATTTCGGGCGCATGGACAACGGCAAGCCCAAGGTGAGGGGCCTCGCCCAGCGCCGCATGGACACGCCCGCCTGGGTGGTCCAGGGTGAGAAGGAGATCATCAACCTCTTCCTCACCGAGCCAAAT
>JADGQC010000110.1 GCA_017882125.1 Anaerolineales bacterium | reverse complement strand
TTTTTTTATTGCATTAAATATCCGCCATTTTTGACTGCTGTTGCAGTCCTCTGATTTCTGGAGGTGTACCATGGCTTACTTGAGCGAAATAATTGGTCGCCCCGTCACTGACCTCGACGGGATGCCCGTTGGCAAGTTATCTGATGTAATCGTGCGACCCTGGGCCGAGTTTCCGCATCCGCTCATTGAAGCGGTGGCAATAATTGGAAAAGGCGGGACACGCATACTGCCGTTCATGGCGGTGGCGGCTTTACTTTCCCCGGTGATTCCATTGAAATACCGGTTGGACGATGCGCCGTTATTTGATCTGAAAGAAGATGATGTCCTGCTTTCCCGCGATGTGCTGGATAAGCAGATCATTGACACCGACGGAGCGCGGGTCGTGCGCGTTAATGATGTGGAACTGGTGCGCGTCAACGGCACGATCTATGTCAGTAATGTGGACGTTTCGTGGGTGGGGATTATCCGGCGAATGGGACTGGTCGGTCTCGCTCATTTTCTGGCCGGACATCTTAAGAAAAAGGGGATAGCCTGGGATGATGTGGAATTGATGCGCCGTGACCAGGAAATGCATTTACGCGTCCCCGCCGAGAGACTCCATGAATTGCACCCCGCTGACTTGGCGGAAATTGTCAGAGACTTGAATAAATTGGAAAGCGGTCAGCTGTTGGATACGCTGGATGTCGCTCACCTGGCAGATACGCTCGAAGAGGTGGAACCGGAATTCCAGGCCGAACTGGTCGAGCATATGTCGAATGAAAAAGTTGCAGACTTGCTCGAAGAGATGGAACCTGACGAAGCGGCTGACTTGCTCGGCGACCTCCCCAAGGACCGCAAGGAAGATTTACTGGCCTTGATGGAGAAAGAGGATGCGGACGATGTTCGCAAACTTTTGACTTATCCCGAGGATTCTGCGGGTGGTATTATGACTACGGAATACGCTTCCATCCAACCCAACTTAACAGCTTCCGAAGCGATCAAACAGTTGCATGGCATGGCTGATGAAGTGGAAACAATGTTTTACGTTTATGTGGTGGATGGAGACCAGTGCCTGGTTGGAACTTTTTCATTGAACAATTTGATTTTCGCCAAACCCGGCCAAATGGTTGCGGACTTCATGACCAAACACCTTATCACAGTGAATTTGACCGATGACCAGGAAACCGTTGCTCAGACTGTAGCCAAGTACGACCTGCTGGCTGTCCCGGTGGTGGATGACCAGAACCACATGCATGGGATCGTCACCGCTGACGATGCCCTCGACAAGATCATTCCCACTGCGTGGAAGAAACGCCTGCCGCGCTTCTATCGCTGATTTCAAAAAGGGGATCCATGACCAACGCCATCATTAAACGCGGCTTTTTCCAAAGATATTGGAAGAACATATTGATCTTCCTGTCGGTCTTCGGACCGGCGACTATTACCGCCATGTCGGATAATGACGCGGGGGGCGTTGCCACCTATTCGATCGCAGGTGCCAGGCTCGGTTACCCAATCCTGTTTTTACTGGTCATCATCACCATTTTGCTGGGTGTGACCCAGGAAATGGGCATGCGGCTTGCCATCATCAGCCGCAAAGGGTTGGCCGATTTAATCCGGGAGAAATTCGGGGTTCGGACGGCGATGTTCATGTTTGGTGCCCTGCTGATCGCCAACTTGGGCACGTTGATCACGGACCTTTCCGCAGTCAAGATCACCAGCACCATGTTGAATCTGCCGGCCATACCTTCCGTGCTGGTCATCTTGGTTATTTCTTTCATTTTTATTGTGAGAGGGAACTATAAGATTACCCAGGCCATCATGCTCCTTGCCAGCTTGTTCTATGTGGCCTACATCGTTTCGGCGATCAAGGCACGACCGGATTGGGGTCTGGCTGTCAGCAACTTGTTTTACCCTCATGGTGTCGCTGTTACTCCAGCATATATGCGCGATTACCTTTTGATTGGCATGGGCGTGCTGGGGACTACGATTACCCCCTGGGGACAGTTTTTTATCAGTAGTTTTGCATATGACAAGAAGATCGAGAAGGGCAAGATCAACTATTCCCAGCTCGAAACTTATTGGGGTGCCTTCCTTACCGATTTCTTTTCTTTTTTTATGATCGTAGCTACGGCTGCAACCCTGTTTATCAATCATATCCCCCTCGTGGCAGGCGAACAGGCTGCCCTGGCGATTAAACCCTTTGCAGGTGAACTGGCCGGTACGTTATTTGCCATTGGGATTCTTAACGCCGGGTTTATGGGCGTGATAATCGTCTCTCTTTCCACCGCATATGCATTTGCTGAGTTCTTCGGACTTTCTGGAAGTCTCAATGACAGTTATAAGAAAAGCAAAACTTTCTATTTCCTGTTCGGCTTGCAGCTATTTGTTGTTGGTGTGATTGTCGTCTTTACGAACCTGTCGTTGTTCAAAGTGGCGATTGTCACCCAAACCATCAATGCCATCGCACTTCCCCTGGTTTTTTATTATCTGATCAAGCTGACCAATAACCGTGAGCTGATGGGCAATTTCGCGAATAATAAATTCCAAAAATACTTCGCCATTGTTTGCACGATAATCATCGTGATCGCCTCGGCTTTCACCTTGATATCATATTTCATCAAAACGTAGCGTTAAATAGCGTTCTGTAATTTTTTAGGAAAGACATTCCTATAAAAATTTTGTGGCGACCGATCTCCTGTCGCCACTCCTCTTTGTAGAAAACAAGATACCAATGACTCAAATTCCACTTTCCAGCAATCGAAAACATATACCCGGATTTTGGAAAAGGATTTTGATCTTCTTGTCCATTTTTGGCCCGGCGACGATTACTGCCATGGCAGATAACGATGCCAGCGGTGTCGCCACCTATGCCGTCGCCGGTGCGAAACTTGGCTATCCCATCCTATTCCTCCTCCTCATTGTTACCGTTCTCCTGGGGATCACCCAGGAAATGGGGATTCGCCTGACCATTGTCACTCGCAGAGGCCTTGCTGACCTGATCCGCGAACGCCATGGGGTCACAGCCTCCACCCTTATGTTCCAGGCCTTGTTTATTGCCAATATGGGCATCCTGGTTGTGGACGCGGCCGCTGTCGAGGTAACCGCCGAATTGTTCCACCTTCCCCCGGCTCCCATGGTGATCCTGGTTTGTGCTATTGCTTATTTGGTGATCGTCAAGGGCACCTACAAATTTACCCAGTATTTCATGCTGGTGGCGTGCTTGTTTTTCCTCGTTTATATTGTCTCTGCAGTAAAGGCGTAGCCGGACTGGGGGATGGCTCTGGGAAACCTCTTGTATCCGCACGGAGTTGTTTTCACCTCCCAATATCTTCGCGATTACCTGATCATTGGGATGGGGGTTCTCGGCACAACCGTCACCTCTTGGGGGCAATTCTTCATCAGCAGTTTTTCATTCGATAAAAAGATCGAGAAGGGCAAAATTGGTTATTCCCAAATGGAGACCTACTGGGGTGCCTTCCTGACCGATTTCTTTTCCTTCTTCATGATTGTCGCCACAGCCGCGACGCTGTACGTCCATGGAGTCGCGCTGGTTTCCGGTGAGCAAGCTGCCCTCGCCATCCGGCCGTTTGCCGGGAACCTTGCTGGGGAGTTGTTTGGCATTGGTATTTTGAATGCTGGATTCATGGGTTTGGTGATCGTTTCGCTTTCCACGGCATATGCGTTCGCCGAATTCTTTGGTGTCCCGGGCAGCCTGAACGATTCGTTCAAGAAAAGCAAGACTTTCTATATAATCTTCCTGCTCCAGTTGGTCCTGGCGTGTATTATCGTCTTGTTCCCGGCAGTGTCTTTATTCAAGATTATTATTGCCACCCAGGTCATAAGCGCTTTCACTCTTCCGCCGATTTTTTATTATCTAATTCGCTTCACAAGTGATCAAAAATTGATGGGGAAATTTGTCAACAATGCCTTCCAGAAATATTTTGCGATCGTCTGTACCGTATTAATATTGGTTGCCTCCATCGTTACAATCGCGAGTCTATTTATTAAAATCTGATCTCTCCCATCGTATGGGATTTAAGCGACCTTCCTTTCGCATCCATCGGAAAAATATCAGCCGCGTCATTGAAACGCGGCTGTTTGGAATAATGCTCTTGGGCTAATCCAACGGAGCTTTTTCCCGTTTTGCCAGGATTTCCGCTCGCGCCTGCGCGTGCCCCGCCCGGCTGAGTGGATAAAAGAGCGCAAATATGATCCCGCCCAGCAGGAGCACCGAAGGCACCGGCCCGGTCAGGATGCGGATGGCGAGGATGGTTGAAGGTTTCTGAACGGCTGCGTTCGAAACGTACCCGCTCCAATCCAGCACTAACAGCGTCAGCGGGATGGCAATGGAAGACGCTACTTTCTTGAACAGCGAAACCAGGCTGTAAAACACGCCTTCGTGCCGCTGACCGGTTGCCAGTTCATCCACCTCGACTGCATCGGGAATGATCGCCCAGGTCAGCACATGGATGGCTGAAACGCCGATCCCCGCCAATACTGACATGACCAGCACCAGCGGTAGCCCGGCGGTTGGGCTGAGAAAGATCAGCGCTATCATGATGGTCGCCAGAAAGATCATCCCCGCCACGTATGCCTTGCGCTTGTCTGTTTTGCGGGAAGCCCAATCCCAGAACGGCAGGACCAGTAATGCGGTAATGAAAATGGCGCCCAGGATGATGTCGCTCTGGGCTTCCAGGTGCATGCGGTATTTTAGGAAATAGAGCAGGAAAGCCTGGATGATGTCGGCCGCAGTCCAGGTGAACAAGAAAATGCCCGCCGCGAACAGGAAGGGCCGGTTCTTCCAGACAGCCCGGAATGACTCGCGCAGGCTTGGCTGGCTCTGTTTGTAATATTCCGGTTTCTCGCGCGTTCCGAAGAAGGTGAACAATAACGGCAGCGCGCAGATGGCTCCGAAGATGATCCCCATCGTGAAGACCTTTCCCGAGTTTTCAGGTCGCATTGTACCGATGATCAAGAGCGGCACGATGAAGGCCACCAGGCTCCCGATGATTGAAAACGCCATTCGAAATGTTGTCAACGAAGTGCGTTCATCGTAATCCTGGGTCAATTCGGGAGTCAGGGCCACGTAAGGCATGGTGACAAATGTGTAGGAAGTGTCGAACAGGAAATAAGCGAGTGCGTAATATGCGCACAACCAGAACTGGCTGTCTGTCGGTGGTCGGTACCACATCATCGCGAACATCAACCCGAATGGTATGAACCCGAACAGCAGGAACGGACGCCGGCGCCCCCATCGGCTGCGCACCCGGTCGGAAAAGAACCCTATTAGCGGGTCGTTGATATAGTCCCAGGTGCGGCCGATGAAAATGGCCAGGGCGGCATAAGCAGGCTTTACACCCACCACGTCGGTCATAAAAATGGCGAACAGCACCTGCATGGTTGTGTCGGTACAGGCGAACCCGAAGTCGCTGATACCGTAGAAAAATTTTGTCAATCGGGGAAGGCGGTCTTGGATGGCAGTGGTCATGCAGGGGTCTCCTTGGTCGCGGGGTGGGTGCTGGGCAAACAATAAGTATAACCCCGGCCTTTGTAATTCGCTTCAGGCGGGGGTCACTAACTTTGACGATTATGCTTGCATGTCGTCTTGGTGACTTCCACATGAGTTGGGAGAATGGGAAAAAACAAGGATGTTGCGAGCGGAGCTCGCAACATCCTTGTTTTTTCGATCTTCCCCTTTCCCACAGGGGACTGCGAAGCGTACCCGCAGGGTAAAGGGGGATGGGGTATTCAAATACCGGCAAATTTTGACAGAGTTATACCTGTTATACGAATGACTGAACAACCTCGGGCGTTTATTCGCTCACCCGCCTGAACCGCCATAACGCCAGCCCAAAGAAGAGAACGGCATACCCCAGCAGGGCTGCTGCCGGCAGGAGTACAGAGTTGAAGCCCAGGCCGCGTGCCACGATGTTTTTAAAGCCATCCATGGCCCATGCCACCGGTGAGATATGTCCCACTGCCTGGAAGGTGGCGCCAGTGAATTCGAGCGGCACCCACGCTCCTCCCAGCCCTGAAAGGACGAACATCGGGATCAGGGAGAACATGACCGCCTGTTCTTCGGATTTCGCCAACACACCGATCAGCAATCCAAGGGCGGCAATGCAAACCGCGGTCGCCACTGCCACCAAAAGGGTAGCCAGGGGCAGCCGCAGGTAGTCCACCTTCAAAACCTGGCCGAAAATGATCATGGTCACGAACTCACTGAAGATCATTGCGAAGATCGCCAGGTAATGCCCGAGCAGGATCTGGATGCGGCTCGTGGATGTTGTCAGCAGGCGCTGCAGCGAGCGCGTCTTGCGCTCGTTGACGATCACCGTGGCAGCCGTCAGCAGTCCGGCAATGGCAAACTGGAGCATCATCGCTGGAGAAGAATGAGCCAGCGACATAATGTTTTGGTTTTGCGGCGTGGCGGACACACCGGAAGTGACCGAGACCTGGATGGGCGGGTTCTGCCATGCTGCCAGGGCTGCCGTCAATGCTGGCTCGAAAGCGGCCGGATCGTTTGTCATGTTCGCCGTGATGTTCGCCGTTCGCACCGCGCTTCCCAACCGTTGCGAGGCTACCAGCACTTCGTACTCGACCGTGGTTGTGGACGGTTGGGCTGGGTCGGCGTGGAAGCCCAGTTTTAATGGGTTCCCGTCGCGCAGTGCCTGTCCATACCCGCCCGGGATCACGATTGCGGCTGCCAGTTTCCCGCTTCCCACCAGCTTCACAAGGTCTGTCTCGCTGCGCCCGGCGGTTTCGTCCAGGCGGATCACGCTCGAGGTTGCCAGCAGGCTTTTCAGGTTCGCGCTGAAGCTGCCTCCATCAATATCCAGGATGCCTACTGGCAGGCGCGTGTCGGTCGTCTTTCCCGAGCCGCCGAATGCCAGTCCGAATAGGATCGTAAAGGCAGCCGGCATGATCAGGAGGAATAGGAAAGTCATCCGGTTTCGCAGGATTTGGCGTAGGTCTTTTGCGGTGATATCAAATATTTTTTGCATGAGATACTCCTAAGCGTACCGTTTTTGGAACCGCAGTACACCTACGACAAAGAACACGACGGACCAGGCACCCAGCACTCCGAATGTTATCAAAAGGTCCTGCACCTGTCCCCCCTTCATGACCTTGAGCAATCCCTGGACAGCCCACCCCACCGGCTCGATCAGGGAGACTTTTGCCAGGGTATCCACAGAGCTTGATCCGGCGGCAAATACAGGCAGTCCTCCAACAATTCCGAGCAGCGTAAGCAATCCTCCGAATATCAGGCCGGCTTGTTTTGTGCTTTTCAGCAGGGAATTAATGAAAATGCCGAATGTGGCCGCTGCCAGCATCGTGCCCACCGTCACCAGTGCCAATGGCACAAACGCACCCCAACTGAACCCGAATAGCAGGCGCCCCAGGATCAGCAGCACGGTCATTTGTACCAATACGGTCAGGCCCACTGCCAGGAATTTCCCGCCTAAAATGGTGGAATGCCCGGTTGGAGTGGTAAACAATCGCGGCAGGGTTCCATCCTCGTCTTCCCGCAGGATGGATTGCGCTGTGGAAGCGCCGGTGTAGAACGCATAAAAGATCGTCAACCAGCCCATGATGGGAGCCACGACAGTCATCAGCATATTTACTGGTTGGGTGGTTGAGGTCGTTGGTTGAATATCCAGCAGTGCCGATGTAGGGTCGCCGGTTGCTATGGCGGCCGTGTACTGGGAAACCACCTGCCCGATCTGCGCCGGGTCTGAACTGCCGGTTTGTTTGCTGTACACATCCACCGCAATTTTGGCGCCCGAAATATTGTCCATGAACTGGGACAAAATGGACTGGACGATGCCCGGCCCGATGGTCAGGGTGGGATCTTTATATAGACCGATCGTTGCCTGCCCGTTGAGGTCCGAAAACTGCTGTGAAAAATCTGCGGTGATGATCAACGCCACGCCGGCTTTTTGGTCGTCCACATCTGCTCGGGCTGATTCAGCGCTGTCAGCCAGGCTGATTTCCATGAGGCTGGCGAAGCTTTTTTCCTGCAGGGTGGTCAGGATGACATCTCCCATTGAATTCGCCTGCTGCCCGCCTGGGAACTGGCTTTTGATTGCATCGAAAGCCGCCCCGCCCGTGTCCAGGTTGGCGACCACCACCTTGGTCACTGGCACGCTGAATCCCTGGGGGTTGTTGGAAGTGTTTCCGAACATGAGGTAGAACATGCCGGTCATGACCAATGGCACTCCGAACATGAACATCAGTGCGAAGGCGCTGCGGAAGGAGTGTGTCATGTCCTTGATGGCAATATCGAGGATTTTCATTTTCAATCCCTCAATGCTTTCCCGGTGAGATGCAGGAAAACGGCCTCCAGGTTCGGTTCCTGGA
>JADGQC010000109.1 GCA_017882125.1 Anaerolineales bacterium | reverse complement strand
TGCAATGGCAGCACGTCAGCCTTTGGAGCTGATTATCTTGGTTCGAATCCAGGCGCCCCAGCCTGAATTTCCCGCCTGCAAGCGGGGCTTTTTTCTCCCAAATAGGGCCTCGCGCCGTCCCGCTGGCTGCGCAGGCTCTTTTGGTTAATGGGTGCCTGGTTAATAACCTGGTATAAATCCCGTTTTCCTGCCGCTTAGATCCGGGAAAATTCATCGAGTTTCGCAACAATCCGTAGGAGATGCCAATGAAGATAACTGCCATTATCCTGGCTGCCGGACAGGGCACGCGCATGAATTCCGACCTGCCCAAAGTGCTCCATCCTGTCTGTGGTGTTCCCATGATCGCCCATTCGCTGGCGGCGGCAAAAGCCGCCAGCAGTGAGACTCCCCTGGTCATCATCGGTTTTGGGGCTGAGGCGGTGCGCGAGTTTCTTGGTAAAAAAGCCCGTTGTGTCATTCAAGACCCCCAGTTGGGCACTGGGCATGCCGTCCGGCAAGCCGAATCCACCCTGCGCGGCAAAACGGACCTGGTGCTGGTGACTTATGCCGATATGCCTCTCCTTGGCTCCGGGACCCTCAGGCGGCTGGTCGATACCCAGAAGATCAATCCTGGTCCTCTGACCATTTTAACTGTCAATGCTTCTGATCCACGCGGGTTCGGGCGCGTGATCCGCAATGCGCAGGGCAGCGTGCAGGCAGTCGTCGAGGAAGCCGCGGCCACTGACAAGCAATTGTCCATCCACGAGTTGAATGTCGGTGCATACTGTTTCTCCGCAAAATGGTTGTGGGAAGCTTTGAACAAAATAAAAGTCTCCAAAAAAGGAGAATACTACCTGACGGATACGGTTGCCCTGGCGGTGCAGGCCGGGCAGGAAGTGCAGGCACTGGTCAGCGCTGATCTGCAGGAGACCATTGGCATTAACACCCGCATCCACCTGGCGGAAGCTGAGGTGGTCATGCGGCAGCGCATCAACCAGGCGCACATGCTGGCGGGTGTCACCATCGTGGACCCGGCTTCCACTTACATTGAACCGGGAGTGAAAATCGGCCGGGATACGGTAATATGGCCAAATACGTATTTGCGCGGCACCACGGTCATCGGCGAAGGGTGCGTCATTGGTCCGAACACCATTGCGCAGGATACGACCGTGGGAGACTTTTGCGAAATCCTGGCTGCTGTAATGGATGGAGCAGTGGTCGAAGATAATGTTGGCATCGGTCCATTTGCCAGGTTGCGGAAGGGTGCTCACCTTTGCAAAGGTGTCCATATGGGCAACTTTGGTGAGATCAAGGATTCAACTCTTGGCCCGGGCACAAAGATGGGGCATTTCTCATATATCGGCAATGCCACCATAGGCGAAGATGTAAACATCGGCGCGGGGACGGTCACCTGCAACTATGATGGTGTCCGCAAAAACCCGACTGTGATTGGGGAGGGGGTGTTTATCGGTTCCGATACCATGCTGGTTGCGCCCGTGAAGCTTGGGGCGCATTCCCGCACAGGTGCCGGGGCGGTGGTCACAAAGGATGTGGAACCGGATACGCTCGTTGTGGGCGTGCCGGCGCGGCCCATCAAAAAATTAAATGAGGCGAAAAATGTTAAAACTAAGCGATGACGAGCGCCATCTTTTGATCGACCTGGCCAACGAAGCCCGCCGCCGGGCCTATGCTCCCTACTCAAACTATCCCGTTGGGGCGGTGCTGCGGACCAGGTCTGGGAAGATGTTTACCGGCTGTAATGTCGAAAATGCCGCCTATCCAACCAGCATGTGCGCCGAACGCACGGCCATTTTTAAAGCAGTCTCTGAAGGGGAAAAAGAGTTTGACGTCATCGCCGTGGTGACGCCCAACGGCGGGACCCCTTGTGGCAGTTGCCGCCAGGTGATGTCGGAATTTGGGCTCGACACGCTTGTCCTGGTTGCCGATGGTGAAGGACGGCAGGTGCTGGAGACCACCGTTGCCGGGCTGCTGCCCGAGGCATTTAGTCCGAAGGATATGAAGAAATAAACTCAGGCTGGTTATTGTGCGGATGGGTTAATGGCTGAACAGCATTCTTTCCGTGTTGAAGGCGTCGTCCTCCGTCATGCTGACTGGGGCGAAACCGACCGCTTGCTTACACTTTACACGCGTGAACGCGGCAAGCTGCGCGCCATTGCCAAGGGCGCCCGAAAGATCCGCTCCCGCAAGGCAGGTCATCTGGAGCCGTTCACACGCGTGACCCTGCAGCTCGCGCGCAGCCACGACTTGCCGATCGTCACCCAGGCCGATACACTGGATGCCTATTTGCCGATCCATGAAAACCTGGTCAAGACTGGCCAGGCGGCCTATATCGTCGAACTGCTCGACCGGTTCACCTACGAAGACGATACCGAGAATCACGGCATTTTCCGCCTGTTGACCGAGGTTTTAACGCGCCTCGAAAAGGAACTCGATCCCTGGCTGGCGATCCGATATTATGAAGTGAGGCTGCTGGACTTGCTCGGCTACCGCCCGCACTGGTTTGAATGTGCCAACTGCGGCAGGGAGATCAAAGCGGAAGACCAGTATTTTTCAGCGGCAAGGGGTGGTGTGTTGTGTCCAGCCTGTGGCAGGGGTCTGCCGGGAGTATGGCCCCTTTCGGTCGAGGCGCTCAAGTACTTGCGCCACTTCCAGCGCAGCACCTTTTCAGAAGCGCAGCGGGCGCGGCCGGGCCTTGAAATCCAGAATGAGGTCGAATCGCTTTTACAGCGTTACATCACTTATTTATTGGAACGCGCCTTGAATTCCCCCCGGTTTATATCTCAAATAAAACAGTAGAACACAAGACTCTGTCGTTAAGCTTGCCGTTTCCCGCGCCGCGCCCAGCCGATCATGAAATGCTGCATGACCCACGTGACGACCGCTCCCAGGTGATGCCAGACCAGGCGCTGGAAGCCGCGCCAGCGCAGGTGGTAATAAAATTTCGCCCACCAGGTTCGCCTTCGCAGGGATTTACCCATCTCCGACCCGAGGATCAAGCGCCTGTAATCGCCAAATGAAAAATCCTGGCGGGCGAAAGCGTCGCGCAAGGCTCGCGCCGCGAATCCACCATACCCTAAGGCGATGCTGATCCCTTCCCCGAACAAAGCATCCACTCCCGCTGCGTCACCTGCCAGCAGCACTCGCCGGGAAGAGAAAATACTTTTCGGATCAAACCAGCGCAGGGGGTGACCTTCCAGCTTGTACTCCTCCAATTCATAGCCATGCCGGTTGAACTCATCTGCCATGGCCTCGCGCAGGGAGACGTCTGAATTTACCGGGTATACATTGCTGTCGTAAATTCCGCGCACCCGCACTGGCTTCCCATTCTCAAGCGCGGGGAAATCCCATGAATATCCCAGGATTCCCTGGGGGACGTAAACAAAATCAAAATAGGAGTCAGCCTGGATGTGGAATGATCGCTCGGGCCGCGGCTCGGTGACGATCTCCAGCAGGCGGGCCACATGCGTGTCCTCGTGCGGGATGATCGCACGCCGCACGAGGCTGTTGGACCCATCCGCACCGACCACTGCCACAGCGTGGTACTCCCCCCTGTCCGTTGTGACCACCACCTCCGTCTCATGGACGTCGATTTTCTTTACCGTGGTATTTTCGAGGATGGTGAACCCGCGCTCGCGCGCCTTGCCTGCCAGCCAGGCGTCGAATTCGTATCGTCGGATCGTTCGGAAGGCAAACCTGCCGCCCTTTTCGCCGCGCATCCTCATCCCCTGCCCATCGAAATCGAAGCGTGCCCAGTCCACATCCACGTGCGGGATCTCATTGATATCCAGGTCCAGGCTGCGTAAAATAAATTCGGCGTCCGGCAGGATCCCGCCGCCGCACAGCTTGGGACGCGGGTGGCGTGCTTTTTCGAGGATCAGCGTCCGGTAAACGAACTCCGGTGCCAGTTTTGCCAGGTGGAGGGCGGTGGAGACCCCGGCCGGGCCGGCTCCCACAATGATGATGTCATAATTTTGTTGATCCTTTTGGTTGACGTTTGGCATCGTGCACCAATTCTATTTTAGAAGCGACCTGGTGGCAAGCATTAATCAATAGTGATACACAGAATCTTTTTTTCCAACCGGGGACATCCCCAATAATTCCATGGAAGGGTGCTAAAATTATTAACGGTATAATCCTCTCGAGTGGAATAATTAATCGAAATTCAAAAATTAGAAATCAAACAATGACGCAATCTTCCCTTCAAACCATCATCCTCAAATTACAGGAATTCTGGGCTGCGCACGGCTGTCTCATCGGACAACCTTATTACACCCAGGTCGGCGCCGGGACGATGAACCCCTCCACCTTTTTGCGGGTGCTGGGGCCTGAGCCGTGGAATGTCGGCTACGTCGAACCTTCGGTCCGCCCGGATGATGGTCGCTACGGCCAAAACCCCAACCGCTTCCAGCAGCACACCCAATTTCAGGTCATCCTGAAACCCGACCCCGGCAACCCGGTGGAACTTTACATCCAATCGCTGGAAGCAATTGGAATCGACCCGCGCCATCATGACATCCGCCTCGTGGAAGATAACTGGGAACAGCCTGCCATCTCGGCCTGGGGTCTGGGCTGGGAGATCTGGCTGGATGGCCAGGAGATCACCCAGTTCACCTACTTTCAGCAGGTTGGCGGGCAGAGCCTCGACCCGGTGTCGGTCGAGATCACTTACGGACTCGAGCGTATCCTGATCGCCCTCAACAACGCCGCCGCCATCTGGGACGAGCCCTGGGGAGCGGGGGTCACGTACGGTGAAGTCCGCCGCCATGACGAATTCGAACAAAGCAAATATTACTTTGAGACAGCCGACGTGACCCGCCTGCGCCAAATGTATGACCTTTACAAGGCGGAAGCGGAAGCCTGCCTGGCCCAGGGGCTGGTCGTCCCGGCCCATGATTATGTCCTGAAATGTTCGCACACCTTCAATATCCTGGATACACGCGGTGCCATTGGCGTAACCGAGCGTCAGGCCTTCTTTGGCCAGATGCGCGACCTCGCCCGCCGGGTGGCCGAGACCTGGCTGGAGCAGCGCAAGGAACTGGAATATCCCCTCCTGAAAGAGAGCCAGGCGCCGCAAGTTAAAGTCGGGGCAGTGTCTTCTCAATCACAATCGACCTTTCCACTTCAACCAGCCGGTTTTGTCCTGGAAATTGGTGTAGAAGAACTTCCTGCCTCGGACCTGGATTCTGCGATTGAGCAATTGAAAGTCAACGTCCCCAGGTTACTGGACGACCTCCATTTGGAGCACGGAACCATCAGTGTATTGGGAACCCCGCGCCGCCTGGCTGTAATCGTGGACTCGCTTGCCCCGCGCCAGCCTGACCGCTCCGACATCATGAAGGGACCGTCCGCTGAGCGTGCCTTCGGCCCGGATGGAGTCCCAACCCCTGCAGCCATTGGTTTTGCAAGGAGCAAGGGTGTCCAGCCGAAAGACCTTGAAGTCCGTGAGGTGGACGGAGGCAGGTATGTTGTCGCACTTGTCGAACAAGCCGGTCGTCCTACCTCGATAGTCCTGGCCGAGTCGTTGCCGGGATTGGTGGCGGGGATCAAGTTTGACAGGTCCATGCGCTGGCTGCCTGCTTCCCGCCTGGCAGTAAATGGCGGCGTGATGTTCTCACGACCCATCCGCTGGCTGGTCGCCTTGCTGGGGGAGTCTGTTATTCCCTTTGAATATGCCGGTCTGACGGCCGGGCGCACTACTTGCGGCCTGCGCCCTTACAACTCGCCGGAGATTGATATTCCTGCTGCAGCCCGGTATTTGCATATCATCCGTGAGAATGGCATCCTCCTGGATGTTGAGGAGCGTAAGGCTCTCATCGAGACTGCGGGCAGGCAACTGGCAGCCTCGGTCAAAGGTCGGCTCATCATGCCGCCCGAACTGCTTGGCGAAGTTGCCAACCTGGTTGAGAATCCCACGCCATTCCTAGGCAGTTTCGAGCAGGAATTCCTGTCCCTGCCCAGGGATGTGCTCATCTCGGTTATGAAGAAACACCAGCGCTACTTCCCAGTTGAACGACAAAAGGCTGAGACCACTGGGGGCGCCGGGGAAGTGCAAGGATCGATCCTGCTGCCCAATTTCGTTGCAGTCCGCAATGGTGACGCGCAGGGGTTGGATTTGGTAAGGCAGGGAAATGAGCACGTCGTCCGCGCCCGCTTTGCAGATGCAAATTTCTTTGTTGCCGAAGACCTGAAGCACAAGCTGGAAGATTTCCGCCCGCGTCTGGGCACGCTCATGTTCCAGAAGAAACTCGGTTCGATGCTTGATAAAAACATGCGCATCGAAAAATTGACAGAAGCGCTGCTTCCGATGCTCAACCTGGCAGCCGACGAAGCCGTCTATGCCCGGCGTGCCGCCCACTTGCTTAAGGCAGACCTGGTCAGCAAGATGGTGGTTGAGATGACCTCGCTCCAGGGCATCATGGGACGTGAGTATTCCCAGCGGGACGGCGAAGCACCTGCTGTGGGAGAAGCGATCGGCGAGCAGTACCTGCCCGTCCCAAAAACCGGGCCCGGTTTGACGGTTGCCCTTGCCGACCGGTTGGATTCACTGGCAGGGTTGTTTGCTGCGGGGCTGGCGCCCACTGGGACGAAGGATCCGTTTGGTCTGCGGCGCGCTGCCATCGGTGTGGTCCAGCCGCTTATCGAACACAATATTGATTTCAACCTCCACACTGCCTTGAAATCTGCCGCCGCGCTCGAACCGGTTCCCGTTACTGAACAGATCCAGGTGCAGGTGCTCGATTTCATTTCGGGCCGTCTGCGCGTGGTTCTGATGGAAATGGGTTTCAAGCATGACGTGGTGGATGCGGTCCTGGCAGCCCAGGCGGAGAATCCGGCGGGCGCGGCGCGCGCCGTCAGGCAGTTGACTGCCTGGGTTGCCCGCCCGGACTGGAGTACAATCCTCCCGGGATATGCACGCTGTGTTCGCATCACCCGTGACCAGAAGAAAAAATTCACAGTTAATCCGGAAGTTTTTATCGAGGCCGAAGAGAAAAAACTCTTTGCGGCCCTGGAGAAAGCTGAAAAAAGGAAGCGGGTTCCCGGGTCGGTGGATGATTTCTTTGAGGCCTTTGTTCCCATGCTCCCGGCCGTTACAGGGTTCTTCGACAAGGTCCTGGTGATGACCGAAGACAGGCCAGTGCAGGAAAATCGTCTAGGATTGCTGCAGAGGATTTCATCCCTTGCAGATGGAATTGCTGATTTTGGCAAGCTGGAAGGTTTTTAGGACCAGCAGTGCGGCGGAATTCCCTCCGTCACGTTTATTCCCGTTGGTTCCCTTTTGACCCGTGGAGATGAGATGACCCAACCTCCCGCCAATTTATTACTCCGCATTGAACAGCTTCTGAATGCCCGCAAGTTTCAGGAAGCCCGGCTGTTGCTGGTGGATTTTATACAATCAAACCCGAACTCTGCCCGCGCCTGGTGGCTGCTGAGCTTGACCCTTCCCGATGTCGACCGCCAGGTGGCCTGCCTGAAGCGTGTCCTTCGGCTGGATCCCGAAAACAAGTTGGCCCGGGAGCGACTAACCAATTTAAACAGCCAGCTTAAGGCTCTCCCTTCGACTAGTCCTTTCACCTCTTCCTTCATGGGTGAGACCGAAACTTCCGCTGACGATATCACGCTCATCCCGGAATGGGCCCGACCTGTGAGTACTGGGGCTGCTGGCAAGCCTCCACAGCCAACCGCGGAGCAGGTGGAATCTTCTGCGAGCTCGCCTGCTCCCACCCAGTCACAGGAGCCCCAGAGCATTCTGCCAGCTATCGAGCCGGAGATACCACCTATCGTCAAGCCGGTCTCCAGCGAAACGCCGCAGCTCCCAGTTGAACCGCCTATGCCAATCCCGGCGGAGGTGGCCTCAATTACTCTGCCAGGGCCGATTGAACCTTTGCTCGTCTCCCCGGTGTTATCTGAGATTATCGAACCAGAAGCCGCAGTAAACGTGGCCCCTGAGCCTCAGGAACCGGAGGTGACTGCAACCCTTCCGGTCGAGCCAGTTGAGCAGGGACCCACTTCGATAATACCTTCAGAGTCGGTCGAACCGGAGTCAGCCTCCGCTGTGTTGACTCCCACCATCGCAACGGAAGCGGTTGCAGCCGAGCCAGCTCCTGTCAGCGGACCGGATGAGCCAGCGGTCACACCGCCAGTTCCTGTCGAGGCTGAGGCGATCCCGGCCGAATCTACTCCCGAGCCACCCGTCCCCATCGAAGCTGAGGCGATAATACTCGAGTCGACTCCGGTCAATGTGCCGGAAGAGTCCATTGTCACTCAGCCCGCCCCTATCCAGCCAGACGCTCTCGCACCCGAGTCGGCTCCTGTCAGTGGGCCGGAAGAGTCCATTGTTACGCCGCCAGCCCCTGTCGCGGGTGAGGCGAGTGCAGC
>JADGQC010000108.1 GCA_017882125.1 Anaerolineales bacterium | reverse complement strand
CTCGCTGGTTGCTTGCACCTTCCGAAAAATTCATCGGGCGGAAAATAACCCAACTGAATTTCGTCGGCGGCGGAGCAAGATCGGATCTCTGGAGCCAGATCCTGGCCGATGTGATGAACGTGAATATCCGCCAGGTGCGTGACCCGATCCAGGCCAATGCACGCGGCGCAGCTTTCATCGCCGCAGTCGGGCTGGGACACCTGGAATATAAAGACATTCCGCAGAAAGTCCAGATCAAGGCAACCTATTCCCCGAACCCGGCGAACCGTGCGATTTACGATAAACTTTTCGCTGAATTTGTCCAGTTTTACAAAAACAACAAAGGCAGTTATAAACGGTTGAACAGCTAAACATTCCAGCGATCCAAACAAGAACACTGGTTTCAGAAATAGAGATGAATTTCCCTGTAACCGAAAAATGTAATTGGTTCATTATGTGTCCATCCGAAAAATATACCTTAATTAAATAAAAGGCAACTCAATGACCGAACAGCAATTCGCCATCTCCCAATACCCCGATACCGTTGAAGTTTACGCCCGGCTGAAGAACCTGATTAACCAGCCGCTCCGCCCGGTCAGGGAGGGGAAGATGCGCGAATACCTGGATTATTTCGACACCAAATGCGCCCGATCAAAGGCGCTCAACGAGGAGGCCTGCAAGCTTATCCCGGGCGGGGTACAGCACAACCTGGCCTTCAACTATCCTTTCCCAATTGCGATCGAAAAAGCCGAAGGCGCTTATTTGTGGGACGTGGATGGAAACCGTTACATTGATTTCCTGCAGGCCGGCGGTCCGACCGTGCTGGGCAGCAACTACGCCCCGGTGCGCGAAAAAGTCATCGAGCTGCTGCAGACCTGCGGCCCGGTGACCGGTTTGTTCCATGAATACGAACTCAAGCTGGCGCAGCTTGTCCACCGATTAATGCCCTCCATCGAAATGTTCCGCATGCTTGGCTCAGGCACGGAGGGTGTAATGGCAGCCATCCGTGCGGCACGCACGTTTACCAAGAAAAAGAAGGTCATCAAAGTTGGCGGAGCTTATCACGGCTGGAGCGACTCGATGATCTATGGGCTGCATATCCCCGGGTTGGGGCGTATGGAGGCCAAGGGGATTCCTTTCGGCGCAACCGCCAATACGCAGGAGTTTTTCCCGAACTCGTTGGGGGCGCTGAGAGTCAGGTTAATCTTAAACCGCCTGCTGGGGGGGACGGCAGCGGTCATCCTCGAACCGGTGGGACCGGAAAGCGGCACCCGTCCGGTGCCATTCGATTTCAATCAAAAAGTCCGGGAACTGTGCGACGAATTCGGCGCGCTTTTGATCTTCGACGAGGTGGTAACCGGGTTCCGGCTCGGCATGGGGGGAGCGCAGGGTTATTTCGGGATCAAACCTGATTTGACCGTATTCGGTAAGTGCATCGCCGGCGGTTACCCGATGGCCGGAGGTGTGGGAGGCCGTGCCGACGTGATCCAGTGCTTTGCAGCCGGTCTCGGTGGAGCAGGGGAGCGGGCATACGTCGGCGGGACGCTCTCAGCGAACCCGCTATCATGCGTGGCAGGCTACCACGCGCTGCTCGAGATGGAACGCACCAATGCCCCGGTGCTGGCGGGCAAGGCAGGCGACCGCCTCACCCGCGGACTGCAAGCCATCATCGAAGAATATGGGTTGCCGTTCGTGGCGTTCAACCAGGGGCCGATCGTCCACCTGGAAACATCCGGCGTGATGCTGCTCGACCTGCGCCACCCGCTCAAGCTTGCAAAGGAGATGAAACCGCGCAGGCATATGATGGAGGAAATGGGCGCGGCCTATATGGCCAACGGACTGATCACCCTGGCTGGCAGCCGCATGTATACCAGCATGGCTGACACGGACGAGGTGATCGACGAGGCGTTGACTAATTTTGCGGCTGCACTCTCCAGCGTGGAAGGTCTATAAAGACAGGAACACCTGGTCAAGGGAAACAACTTTTTTTCAACCAGCAGCCGATTTGTCAATTCCGTCGTCATTTATTCAGAAAATAGCTCGCCAGTGAGGTGGTTATGGATCAAAACAAGTATTGGTATAAAAAAGTTGTCCTGGTCACCGGAGGTTCGAGCGGGATCGGATTGGCTGCTGCAAAACAACTGGCTGCAGCAGGTGCCCATGTCTGGCTGGCCGCGCGGCGAGAGCAGCTCCTGCAAACTGCTCTAAAAGAAGTGGAGGCTGCCCGCCAGGACTCATCCCAACTTTGCGGGATGGTTCCTGCCGATGTGTCCGACTCGCTGCAGTCCGCCCGGGTGATTGAGATGGTGACGAAATCTGCCGGGGTTCCGGATGTGATAATTAACTCGGCAGGCATCACCCAGCCCGGGTACATCCAGGAGCTTTCGCTGGATGTTTTCGAGCGCCTGATGCGGGTCAACTATTTTGGGACGGTATATATCACCACCTCGGTCCTGCCTGCCATGTTGAAGCGCGGCTCCGGACATATTATTAATATATCTTCGATGGCAGGATACCTGGGCGTGTTTGGTTACAGCGCTTACGGCGCCTCGAAGTATGCCGTGGCCGGCTTCTCTGAGGTGCTGCGGGCAGAAATGAAACCGCACGGCATCCGCGTCTCGGTGGCGTTCCCACCTGACACGGACACGCCGCAACTGGCATATGAGGAGCCGTTCAAGCCTGCCGAGACGAAAGCCATCTCGGGAAATGCCAAGGCTCTTCCCGCCGACAAAGTGGCCCGCTCCATCCTGCAGCAGGCGGAGAAAGGTCATTTCATGATCTTCCCGGGGACCGACTCGCGCCTTTTCTACCTCCTTTCCAGTAAACTGCCCAAAAACCTGGTCTTCACCATCCTGGACATGATGGCGAAATCCGGCAAGAAAAATAATAAAAATTAACCCTCACCGGTCTCTCTCAGAAGGATGTGCGATCGATTATTCCATAAATGGAGTTGAAAATTCCGGGGAAGGACACCATTCGGACGAATTGGAGAATGAAAATGGATATCTTTGAAAAATGCTTGAATTACACCACGGCAAGGGAAGCCATCGCAGGGGGGTACTATCCCTACTTCCTTGCGTTAACTGAAAACGAGGGTACCGAAGCCGTATATAAGGGACACCGCCTCATCATGTGCGGGTCGAACAACTACCTCGGTCTGACGACCCATCCCCAGGTCCGGCAGGCTGCCTTGGACGCCATTCAGCGCTATGGAACTTCCTGTACCGGATCCCGCTTTCTTAACGGAACGATCGAACTCCACGAACAACTCGAGAGTGAAATTGCTGAATGGGTGGGAAAGGAAGCAGCCCTGGTCTTCTCGACCGGGATGCAGACCAACCTGGGCACCATCAGTGCGCTTGTCAGCCGTGATGATGTGGTAATTCTCGATAAACAGGACCACGCCTCCATTGTGGATGGTGCAAAACTTAGCTGGGGCAAGACGGTCCGTTTTCGTCACAACGACATGGCCGACCTGGAGCGGGTCATCTCTGCTGCCGGAGAAGCTGGAAAACTGGTGGTGGTGGATGGGCTGTACAGCATGGAAGGCGACATTGCTCCACTTCCTGATATCATCCCAATCTGTAAGAAACACGGTGCGCGCTTGATGGTGGACGACGCCCACGCAACGGGTGTTCTCGGTGGGGGACACGGAACCGGTGCTCATTTTAATATGACCGGCGATGTGGATCTGATCATGTCCACCTTTAGCAAATCCTTCGCCTCGCTGGGCGGGTTCATCGCGGGTGATGACAGCGTTGTCCACTACATAAAGCACCATGCGCGTGCCATGATCTTCAGCGCCAGCATCCCGCCCGCCAATGCGGCAGCAGCCCTGGCAGCCCTGCATGTTATGAAAGCGGAACCGGAGCGCATCCAGCGCGTAAACGACATTGCAGCTCATATGCGTCAAGAGTACAAGCGGCTTGGTTTCGAAATTGGCAAATCTGAATCCCCAATCATCCCGATTCTCATCGGGGATGACATGCGCACCCTGGCGATCTGGAAAGCGCTTTTCGATGCGGGCATTTTTGTCAACCCGGTGATTTCTCCTGCGGTACCTGAAGGTCATCAACTTCTGCGCACCAGTTATATGGCCACCCACACTGACGAGCAGATGAGCCGCGTCCTGGAGACCTTTGCAAAAGTGGGCAAACAGGTCGGGCTGATTTCGTGAGGAAAGCCCCCTGGCCCGATTGATTTTTTACCCAGGGCAGGGTTGGAATATAGCCTGAATGAGGCTGTTTTCTGAGCGTGGTGCGCGGCGACCCTGGTTAATTATGGCAAATCTTAAACCATGGCTGAACCAGTCATGGTTTTTTTATCCAATGACGATAATTCCATGGAAAATGGTATATCCTACCTTGTTCCGCATAGCAGTAGAATAGGGCTGTTGTTCGGGAACGCAAATCTTAGCACGGAGGTCCACTTCATTAACTTCCTGAGTGTGCGGGATGTCCGGTTTCGTCACTCATTGGATCTTAAGCGCCGAATTTACGTATATGAATAGTAAAAGTGGAGTGTTAGCTGAGGTAGACCCGATGCCTTCTTTTGAGAAAAATCTCCAAATTAAAACCGACCTGCCCTTTGAGGATATCGTCAGCGGCTTGGTTGCCCATATTAAAGAGCTGTGGTGGAGTTGCGATTCCAGCATGCCTGACCTGGGACCAGTCTACAGCCTGGATGAGAAAAAAATCCGCGAGTTGAAATTGGTGAAATTCCTGGACAGGATGGGATTGGAATTAAAGCAGGCCTCCCTGGACCGGCCCAGCCGGCAGGAATTAACGGACCGGTTGTTCCCGCTTGCCGGAGATTTCCTAAAGACCACCTTCGCCCTGGAAGACCGGCACATAAGCGCCCTGAGCTCTTACGGTTTTACCGAGTCGATCGAGGAATTCGTCCGCCAGGCGCGGCAGTTTGACCCGCACATTTCCGCAGCAGATATTTACCAGTCCGGGCGTAATGCCTGGACGATGACCTTCCTGCAGTACCTGATGGGACTGCCGGTGAAGATGACTCCTGGCATCGTGGCATTCAGCCTGCTTTACCCGTACAGCGATAACTACCTGGACGACCCCGGGATCCCGGCAACCGATAAGGCTGAATTCAGCAACCGGTTCAAACAGCGGCTGGAAGGGACAGCGGCCCCATCGTCAAATAGTGTGGAACGAAAAATATTCAACCTGGTGGGGATGATCGAAGAGCAGTTCGACAGGCAGCTATTCCCGGATGTTTACGCCAGTTTGATGGCAATTTACCAGGCCCAGGTCAAAAGCATGCGCCTCCAGTCACCGCATTCTTCACCCTACGAAATGGACGTGCTCGGGCTTGTTTTTGAAAAGGGCGGGACGTCCGTTCTGGCGGATGGTTACCTGGTCGCCGGGAACCTGGATTCCACTCAGCGCATGTTCTGTTTCTACTACGGTGCATTCACCCAGTTCATGGACGACCTCGAAGACGTTGAAAAGGACCGCCAGGATGGGATCATGACCGTTTTCTCCCAGACTGCCCGAAGCTGGCCTTTGGATGCGGTCACCAGCCAACTGATTGTTTTTGGAAAAGGCCTGTTGGATAAACTTGCCCTCTTCCCAGTCCCCGGGTTGGAGACGCTCGAGGAGATCATGCGTAAATGCATTACTCCATTGCTGATCGATTCGGCCGGGCAGGTTGGTCACCTGTACAGCCGGCGATATTTGAATGAATTGGAGCGTCATTCCCCCTACCGGTTTTCGCAGCTCAAAAAGGTGCGCAGGCAGGTGGAGCGTCGTTTTTCCATGGAAGAGATCGTTGAAACGATCATCCGGGCAGGAATTCCTTCAACGTGACCTCCCGGATTGGCATTCCCGCAATTTTTTTAGTGGATGTGCGGATCTAGCCAATAGCAACTAAAGGCTGCACTTTATTGTTTTTATCCAAAAAATGCCATTTCTTCCCATGCCAATCTTTTTGTCTTGAGGGTACAATTTGGCATGTGGTAACCTTTACCACTTGTTAGTAGAATTATTTATAGCCTTATTTCCACGTATGGGAAAGGACCGGCCATATGGCTAAGACAAAGCATGTGAAAAAACGGGATGGACGGGTGGTCCCTTTTACGCAGGAAAGGATCACGAACGCCATCTATCGGGCTGCGGTTGCCGTGGGCGGCAGGGATAGACAAACTGCCAGGAACCTCAGCGACCAGGTTGTCGCCCTGGTGGATAATAACTTCCCGTCGGATAAGACCCCATCAGTGGAAGATATCCAGGACATTGTCGAAAAGGTTTTAATTGAGAATGGTCACGCCAGGGTCGCCAAGGCGTACATTCTGTATCGGGACGAAAGGAACCGCAGCAGGCTCCGGGGCAAATCGACCTCTGAACAGAACAAGGAAAATATCCCCTGGGCAAAGCTGTGGTCGGTCCTCGACTGGGCAGTGGACCACGGCGTCAATACCGTTGCAGGTTTGAACAAAAGGATTGGCAGCGGGGAAATACAGGATATCGTCATGGAGTCGGAAACCGCCTATTCCCAGGATATTAATGCTGTGGAAAGCGCCATTTTGGGAAACCGGGCCGAAATCAAACTGGTGATCATTGCCGGCCCATCCTCATCCGGGAAGACCACCACGACGAACAAAATTGCCCTGAGGCTGGCTGAAAAAGGGCTCACGTTCGTCGAACTCAACCTGGATAACTACTATTTTGACCTGGAGCTGCACCCAAAGGATGAATTCGGGGATTACGATTTTGAGACTCCGCATGCCCTGGAGATCGAGTTAATTAATCGACATTTAAAGGATCTGCTGGATGGGAAAGAGATCCAGATGCCGTTTTACGATTTCAAGACCGGCAAACGCAGCTCAAAAACGACACCCACCCGCCTTGCGAAAAATGACATTTTGCTGATCGACAGCCTCTACGGTTTATACCCCCCGCTGACGGATGGGCTGCCGAACGCATTTTATAAAGTCTATATCGAACCGCTGCTGCAGCTTAAGTGCAGCAATGGAGAATATGTCAGGTGGACGGATATCCGTCTAATGCGCAGGATGCTGCGGGATGCCGCAACGCGCGCCTCCGATTATGGTCAGACTCTGACCCACTGGCATTACGTGAGATCCGGGGAACTAAGAAGCATCCTGCCGTATATCTCTTCAGCCGATTATATTGTCAACAGTGGGATGCCGTACGAATTGCCGATATATCAGCCCAAGCTGGTGGGATATTTCGAAAAATGGGCGCAGGAATACAAGGATGACCCGCTCAGGCAGGATGCGTATAACCGAGCATCCCGGGTACATGCCTTGCTGGACTCGATAACTCCCATAACGGACGACTCCATGGTCCCGACCGACTCTGTTCTGAGGGAATTCATAGGCGGGTTGGAATTGGAAAAATAAAGAGTTATTTTTAGAAAAGTTACTTGACGCGAATTCGATTCATTCTCCCCCTGATGCCGCTGTTCCGGATTTCAGCTTTCGCAACGTGACCGCTCCCAGCGCAGCCGCGGCCACGGCTGCCAGCCCGCCCAGCGCCAGCCCCCAGCGCGCCCCGGCCATCTCGGCCACCCAGCCAACGATGGGTCCGCCGATGGTGGTGGTGCCCAGGAATGCCACCGACCAGAAGCTCATCACCCGCCCGCGCATTTGCGGCGAGCTTTCCAACTGCAGCAGGCTGTTGCCCAGGGAGGAAAAGTTGATCGAGCAGATCCCCACGACCACCATTACCAGCCCGGAAAGCACCAGCGTGGGCATGAAGGCCGCCCCCAGCACCGCCAACCCAAACAGCAGCGAGGCGCTCACCAGCTTGTAAGGCACGATGCCCTTGCGGCTGGCAAAGAAGATCCCTCCCATGGCTGCCCCCAGTCCCATTGCCGCGGACAGGAACGCGTAACTGCTGGCATCCCCATTAAATGTGAATTGAGCGATAAGCGGCAGGCTGACCTGGAACTCAAAAGTGAGGGTTCCAATGAGGGCCATCATCAACAGGCTCGAGCCGATGACCGGGGTGGAGATCACGTATTTGATACCCGCCTGCAGCTGGCCTTTTGCGCTCGGCACCGGCGGGGTGACGAGCAGTTCGTTGGTGCGCATCATTCCGAGCATGATCACCACGGCAAAATAGGAAACCCCATTAATAATAAAACAGGGTGCCAGTCCAAGGAAGGCGATCAGTCCTGCGGCGATGGCCGGCCCGATGATGCGCGCCAGGTTGACCAGCGTTGAATACAGCGTGACTGCGTTCCTGAGGTTTTCCGCTCCCACCATTTCGATATAAAAAGTCTGCCGGGTGGGGTTGTCGAAAACATTGGTCATGCCCAGGCAAAAAGCCAGGACGTAAACCATCCAAACCTGTACCAGGCTGGTCGCCACCAGCAGCCCCAGGACCAATGCCAGTATTCCGGAGATAGTTTGTGTGATGTACAGGATTTTTCGTTTTGAAAAGCGGTCGGCGATGACTCCGCCGTATGGGCCCAGGAT
>JADGQC010000107.1 GCA_017882125.1 Anaerolineales bacterium | reverse complement strand
TTGTTTTTTTTTTACCCCCACGCATGGGGGTAATATCTACAGAAATTTCTATTATTTTTAATTTCATGGATATTGGAAGACCGATGCCAATGCCGCAATACCTTTTATTCAGCCAAATATATGAAAAAGTTGGATAAATGTATTAAAACTGCATTTTCGCTAAAATGTTCTCTCGATGAAAAATGAAAACTTCTGCCGTCATCAAATTTTACCCCCTCAAAATCAGTCACTCGAATGGTTTCGTTCTCGCGCGCTGATTATGGCAGTATCCCTTTTCACCGGATCTTGGTTTCACCCTCCCCGATGGGGTAAAATCAAGTTACCTGAATTCTAAGGAGCAATTAATGACCATTATCCTCGACGGATCTTCCCTCACCATCGAAAAACTCGTCGCCATTGCCCGCTTCGGCGAAAAAGTGGAACTGGCTCCTGCCGCCCTCGAACGCATCAAGGTCTGCCGGGCCATGTTGGAAGAGAAACTCGCTGCCCATGAGACCATGTATGGCACCAACACCGGCATTGGCGAGTTTTCAGAGAAGATCCTATCAGATGATGAGGTCAAGGAATTCCAGAAATATCTCATCTATAACCACGCCGCCGGCATTGGTGACCCGGTCCCGCAAGAGCAGGTCCGCGCCGCCCTGGCAGGGCGCATCAATGTCCACGCTCATGGCAATTCCGGCTGCCGTCCCGAGATCACCCTCACCCTGGTCGCGCTGCTCAATAAAGGCGTCACCCCTGTAGTCTGTAATAAAGGTTCTGTCGGCGCTAGTGGCGACCTGGCTCCGATGGCCCAGGCAATGCTTCTCCTCTTGGGGGAGGGTGAAGCCTTCTATATGGGAGAACGTCTCCCGGGTGGCGAGGCCATGCGCCGCACCGGTATTCCGGTTCCCGGGCTTCAGGCTCGGGACGGGCTGGCAGCCATCAACGGTTCCAACCTGCTCACCGCCATGTCCGCCCTCCACATTTACGATATGGAACGTTTCCTCAAACAGGCCGAGATTGCAGCTTCCATGTCCATTGAGGCGCTCCTGGGCAACTTGAAGCCCTACAATTCCATGATCCATGAATTGCGTGGCTTCAAGGGTGCCGTTGCTTCTGCTAAAAATATATTAAAAATGGTCTCCGGGTCCGACCTGACGACTGGAAAGATGAAAACCAAGGTGCAGGATGCCTATTCGATGCGTTCCACACCCCAGGTCGTTGGCGCTGCTCGCGATGCCATTGCGTATGCCCGTTCTCAGGTCGAGATCGAACTGAACGGTGTAGGCGATAACCCCATATTCATCCCGGATCAGAAATTGACCCTCACTGGCGCCAATTTCCAGGGCTCTCCCGTGGCTCTGCCGATGGACATGGCCGGGATTGCCATTACCATGGTTTGCGTAATGGCCGAGCGCCGCCTTAACCGCCTGACCAATCCGGCTCTTTCGGCGGGTTTACCTGATTTCCTGGCCCACAACCCTGGCTTTTATTCCGGCTTGATGCTCAGCCAGTACACCGCCGACCACCTTATTGTCGAGCAGCGTATTCTATCCGCCCCCGCCAGCATCCAGTCTATCCCCGCTGCAGCCGATCAGGAGGACTTTGTTTCGATGGGCATGAATACTGCCCTCAAGAATGGGCAGATCCTGGATAATGCCTGGGGGGTGCTGGGCATCGAATTCATGGCGGCTGCCCAGGCTTTGGATTTCCGCACTTTCACACCCGGCAAGGGCACTCAGAAGGCACGTGAGGTCATTCGCAAACACGTGGCTCATCTTGAAGAGGATCGCCCGCTTTACCCCGATCACAATGCCATGAAAGCCCTGGTAAGGTCGGGTGAAATATTGGAGGCAGTTGAAAAAGAAATTGGTGCACTCGATTAGGGTTGGGTCCTGATGCGAAAACTCTCCGGTCTTTCCCGAATCTCATTCATGCTGGCTTTTTTCTTTACTTTTGACAAGGGTCTTGCCTTTGTCAAAGCCATGCTCTTTAACAAGGTGGTCGGGTTGGAAGGGATGGGAATTTTTGGCGCCTCCAATAACATTCCAGATTACCTTTCGGCGCTGCTTTCTGGAGGTGCCCTTGGAGTGGCATTCATTCCTGTACTAAAGGAATATCTGGACCGGGATGGTCGCTCCGCTGCCTGGGATTTATTCTCCCGGATAATTAACCTGGCCTTCCTGTTGACTGCAGCGGTCTCAGTGGTCATCATCGCTTTTGCAGAACCGCTTGTCCGGTTTATTATTGTTCCGAGTTTTACCCCCGCAAACCAGGCCCTTACCGCCTCCTTGATGCGCCTCGACCTGCTCGCCATTCTCCTCTTTTCCATCAGCGGGTTGGTCATGTCGGGTCTGCAGGCCAACAAGCATTTCCTGCTCCCCGCCCTGGCGCCCATTTTTTATAACCTGGGACAGATTTTTGGTGTTACCGTCCTGACCCCCAGCCAGGGCTTTCATCTCGGTCCGCTGACCCTCCCTGCTTTCGGTTTGGGACTGTACGGAATGGTATACGGCGTCATACTGGGGGCTGCCATGCACCTGCTGATCCAGGTCCCGGGGTTGATCCATTACGGGTTCCGCTGGAGACCGGTCATCGGGCTCAGGATGCCCGGTGTGCAGCGCGTTCTCATCCTGCTGTGGCCGCGTGTCCTGACCATGGCAAGCATCCAGGCTTATTTTGTCGCCCGCGACAGCCTGGGCTCCCGCTTTGGCGGGGTGGGCGTGGGGGCGCTGAATCTCGCCTGGACCATCCAGCAGGTACCCGAAACGGTGATCGGAACTGCCATCGCCATCGCCCTTCTGCCAACCCTGGCCGAGTTTATTGACCGCCTCCAGCCTGATGCTTTCCGTCAAACGGTTAACCGCGCCTTGCGGGTGATGCTGGCGCTCAGTCTTCCTGCTGCTGCCTTGCTGGCGGTCGCCATCCGTCCATTGGTGGCAGGTTTCTTCGGGTACGAAACCTCCCAGCTTGACATGGTCACCTGGTGCACCTGGGCTTTCCTTTTTGGTTTGCTCGGTGACGTCTGGCTTGAGACCGCTGTGCGTTCATTTTATGCGAACCAGAATACACGCACCCCGCTCGTGGCGGCGTTTATCCAGGTGGTCTCATTTATTTTGCTCGCCTGGTTGTTTTCCACCTGGATTGGCGTGCCTGGTATTCCGCTGGCAGCCGCCGTAACGTTCACAACGCAGGCTGTCGTTCTGCTCTCATTACAGAACCGTAAATTTCCTGGCTTGTTCGAAATGAAGGGTACCCTGGTTCGCGCATTGCTTGCAGCAATTGTGGGCGGGCTGGTTGCGTTTGCCGTATTAAATTTCATACCGCTTTCTCCAATATTTGCTGCATTGATATCCCTTGTATGTGGTGCGGCCATCGCACTGCCCTTCATTTGGAAGGAAGCCCGCCTTCTTCTTCAACTTTAATCCTGAGGTATAATCGCCCGATGCCTGAAACAGACTTGAAAGATACAGAACCCCATATCCCTCTCCAAAAAACTCCTGCGGAATCTCCGGTAACCGAACCAAAAAAGAGTTTCCCTCGCTGGTTGGTCGGGATATGTATAGTTGCCCTTATTGCAATTGGCTTGTTGGCTGGATACGCGTCCGGGATGGGGCAGCGTATGTCTGCCAAAAATACACAGGACGCCGGGCAGATTGATGAGCAGTTCCAACTCGGAATGCAGGCCTATACAGATGGCAATTTCGAGCTTGCCCAAAAGTATTTCGATTGGGTCATCACCATTGACTCGAGTTATCCCGGCATCGTTACTGCTTATTCCGACTTGATGATGAAAATACATGCCACCCCCACTCCGGAGTTTTCTCCCACCCCGGTCGTTTCTCCCACTCCCGATTTACGCGGTGCGCAGGATATTTTTAATACTGCCCAACAGCTTTTGAATGCCAGTGATTGGAATGGCGCCATAACCAACTTGGATTCTCTGCGCAAGTCTTTTCCCACTTTCCAGACTGCCCAGGTCGATGGCATGTACTACATGGCTCTCCGTCAGCGCGGGGTGGGGAAAATTGCCGCTTCCTGCAAGGATGCCAACCTGGAAGGCGGCATTTATGATCTGACCCTCGCCGAACACTTTGTTGGCACCGGGAACCTGGACGCTTCCGCGGAAAGCTTGCGCGCGTACGCCCGTCTATATATTATCGGCGCCAGCTTTTGGGACCAGGACTGGTTGCAGGCGCAAAACTTTTTCGCTCAGGTGATGGCCCAGTATCCCAATTTAACGGATTCATCCTGCCTGAGCGCCACCAGTCGTTGGGTGGAAGCCACTCACATGCTGGCAGAACAATATTACGCAGCCGGGGAATTTTGCAAGGCTGTAGATCAATATTCTGCGGCCTTCACGGTGGGGGACCCATTAAATAACGCGGTATATCCATCCGCCACCGAAGCTGCAAATAAATGCAGCCCTGGCGTTACCCCGGCGGGTACCGCAGAAGGGACAGGAACTCCGACATTCACGACAACTCCTGCTGCCGAAACTCCGACAACTGCGGTGGTTCCAACCGATACTCCAACACCAACGAATATCCCTCCTACACCTTGATGCTCGTTGCTCCCGCCCTTTGTGACTCCCCCCTGGATATTTATTAAATCGCCGGAGTACCCGTTAGATCGTAAGCCATAGCCCCCGTGATTTTTACCGGGACAATGCTCCCAATTTCCGCTTTCCCTTCGATAAAAACCATCCCGTCGATCTCAGGCGCATCCCGATAGGATCGTCCGATGGCTATTCCATTCTGCTCCCCTTCAACCAAAACGTCCAGCGTCTGCCCCACATATGATTGGTTGATTTGCAGCGAGATGGTCTGTTGAAGCTCCATCAGCCTCTGGTAACGTTCCTGTTTGACAGTCGCTGGGATGGGATCTCCAAGGGCTTCGGAGGCCGTCCCTGATTCAAATGAAAATTGGAATGCTCCCACCCGATCGAAGCGCAATTCCTCAACGAAGTCCAAAAGAGTCTGGAACTCCTTCTCCGTTTCGCCAGGGTACCCAACGATGAATGTCGTCCGGATGGCTAGCCTGGGCAGCTTTGCCCGCATTTTAGCGATCGTGGTGTGCACCCAGTCAATGTTGGCAGGGCGTCGCATCCTGGTCAGGAGGACGGGATCTGCGTGTTGGAGTGGAATATCAAGGTAGGGTAACACCTGCGAATGGGTTGCCATCACCTCGATCAGTCGGTCGGTGACATAGCCGGGAAACGCATACATGATCCGGATCCAGTCCATGTCCGGCGCTGCAGAGGTTATTTTCTCCAGCAGGGTGGCAAGGCCTTCTTTCATCCCCAAATCGTGACCGTAATCGGTGGTGTCCTGGGCAATCAGGACTAGTTCCCGAACTCCCATATCACGAAGCTGTCTTGTTTCGTCCAATAGGGTTTCAAGTGGTCTGCTTACAGTCGTGCCCTTTATAAGCGGTATGGCGCAGAACGCACAGGGTCGGCGGCATCCATCTGCGATTTTAATATAGGCACTGGCACCTGCGATGGAGGCGCGTAACGCGCCATTTTCGTCAGTTCCAATGGTGGCAGTTTCCGGCAAGTGGTACATTGGTTCGGGTCGCAGCCCCGAATTTGACGGATGCCGCGAACTATGCCGCAATTGTTGCACCACCTGGACAATGTCCATCCACCTGCGGGTACCGAGGATCCCGTCCACACCCGGAACCTTGCGGGCTACTTCAGCACCATAGCGCTGGGTCAGGCAACCTGCCGCGATCAGTAATTGGTCTGAACGTTTTGTCTCTGCCAGGGTGCTCAAGGTTGAATATGATTCTTCGCGCGCGGAGCCGATGAACCCGCAGGTATTGACGATGAGCACACTTGCCTTCTGGGGTGCATTTACAGACTTGTAGCCGCTGTTTTCCAAAAGTTGCGCCATGGAGTCGGAATCCACTGTATTTTTAGCGCAGCCAAGCGACGTCATATGGAATGTTTTTCGGTTCATAACAATAAAGCTATCTCTCTCGAAATCAATGAGTTGCCAGGATATATTTCATAAATAATCAAATGTTTCTTGGATTTATGGTACCGGTGTTTGAGAAGGGCTCGGGGTGGAACTTGAACGCGGAGTGGCAGAAGGTCGCAAGGTGGCAGTTGGTCTCAACGTATTGGTTGGGGTGGGAGTGATTGTAGTTGTTGGGGTAAATGTCGCCGTCGGATTCAGGATGGCGTTTGCGGTATAGATGTGATCCACAACCTGACCGATATCTCCCATGGGACCCAGGTTATTCTGGTTGTAAAGGATACTGATGGCTCTACCATTTCCGGTTAGGACTTCTATTTGGGTGTTGCCGTCATATGGATACGCGTTTCCAGCGGTAACCCGCCCTTCGAACTGGACTTTGCCATCCACGGTCACGCGTACAAATGCAGAATTCTGGGCGATGACGACTATTTGTACTGCCCCCTGGCCTGCGGCTGGTAGTGTCAAAGCCGCAGTTTCGACAGCAACATCAATAGCTGGGGTGGGTCCATTTCCGGTTGTTTCGGGTTCTGGAGTGGAAGTTGGAAGCTCCGTCGATAATTGCAAAAGGCTCAACATGGGAGGCGCTGTCGGTTGAGTTGTTGAGCCTGTTTGCAAACTGATAATTCGGCTGGTCCCCCAAATAGCGAATGCGAGCAGGAGGATTATTAATCCACCCCCAACAATGACGTCCAACGAGATATATCGCCGGATCACTGCAGGGATCTTAATTTTAAATGGCAAGTCTTTTAAGAATGGAAATTTCGATGAATGTTTATCAGATTTCTCTTCAGACTTGGCTTGTCTTTCAAGTAACTGGTGCTGCAATCCGTCGGCGAATGTTAGCAATATGGCATCAACATCCAGGTTGAGGAAATGGGCGTAGTTGTTTAGCATGCCGCGCGCCTGCACCGAAGACGGCAAGTCCACAAAATTTCCAGATTCCAGGGCGAGCAAATAGTGTTTTCTGACGTGAGTATGACGTTCGATCTCATCAAGGGTCAAGCTCAAGCCTTCGCGGCGTTGTCGAAGCGTTTCCCCTATTGTGGTAAAAATTGTCTGGGAGGGAAGAGTCTCGATAATTGGGAAGGGGGCTTCTACTTGAGGCGTATCTTTTTCAACTTTATCTGGTTCATGTGGAATTTCTGGTTTGGTCAATTCTGTAGAGTCTGCTGGACCAGGTTTGGTTTTTACCCTCTGGGCGATCCTGTTGAACCGGGCAATAACCTTGTTCGGAAAGCCGATGGAAACATGGTTTTTTCCCTGGATGGGATTATTCCCGGAGTTGTCTGCTGAAACTGTAACTTGGTCAAAAGATGAGGATAACTCTCCCGTCGAGGCAGGCAGACCAACCCCTTCCCGCTGGTTGGAAATTACATCTTCCAGTGAGAGGCCTAAAAATTCAGCGTATAGCCGCAAAAAACCACGCGCCTGGATGGGAGATGGCAGGGATTCAAAATCATCCGCTTCGATTGCCTCGAGATGATGCGCCCGTATTTGTGTAACCTGTACCACTTGCTGGATGGTCAGGTTTTTACCTTCGCGAGCTTGTTTGAGTTGTTGTCCTATGGTCTCTGCCATATTAGCTAAAGAAACATCACCGGCACCCCAATTTGAATGGACCGGTGATGTTCTGTTTGTTCTCTTTTCGAGGAATTATGCGGCAGATTCGGTGCTTGTGTCAGGTTCAGCGGGTTGTTCCACCGGTGTTTCAACAGGTTCTTTTGCTTCTGCCTTTGGAGCAGGTTCTTCGATAGGCAGGCTTGGTTCTGCTTCACCTTCGCGAAAGACGGTGACCTTGATTTCCGGGATTAAATCCATCGTTAAGCGGATTCGCACCGTATGTTCACCCAACGCGCGTAGCGGCTGCATGTCCAATTGTTGACGCTTAAGGGCATACCCCGTCTTCTTTTGAAGAGCGTCAGCCACTTCCTGAGAAGTGATGGACCCATATAGCTTCCCGGTTTCACCGGCGCGAGCTCCAAATGATAACTGGACCTTTTCAAGCGCCTTGGCAACCACGCTCATCTCATCGTTGAGGATTACTCGTTTCTCGGCTGCTTTCGAGCGAATGCGTTCTGCAGTTTTAATAGCGCCCGGGGTAGCCAGTACCGCCATTTTCTGCGGAAGCAGGAAGTTGCGACCATAGCCATCTGCAACCTTTTTTACATCGCCTGCTCGTCCAAGTTTATAAACGTCCTTTATAAGTAATACTTTCATTTTCAAGCCCTTTCTTACTTTGGGATGGGGGAGCGAAGGGTACAACGCTCCGGGAGCTGATTTTACCAGAGGGTTGACATCGTGGGAAGGTACAAATAAAGCTTGGGATTGGTTGAAATCGCGGATTTATCTTCAGCCATGGATTTGTGCTTCTCTATGTGGTTCGATTAATAAACCCAATACCCGTCACACGTTTCTAATCGTATAGCCTTCAGATTTCTGGATATAGGCTTTTCATCAAATAACCACTTAGTACAGC
>JADGQC010000028.1 GCA_017882125.1 Anaerolineales bacterium | reverse complement strand
TGGCTGGAATGCGCCCGATCAACAATATTGTGGACGCCACCAATTACGGGATGTTGGAAATTGGGGAACCTCTGCATGCTTTTGATTTTGATGTTCTGACCAAGCGTGCCGGAGGCAAACAAGTCAGGATTATTACTCGCACTGCAAAACCTGGGGAAAGCCTGACCACGCTGGATGGCGTGGATCACAAACTGGATGAATCCACGGTCCTCGTGTGCGATGAGGCCGGGGCTCTCTCGATGGCTGGTGTGATGGGTGGACAAGAGTCAGAGGTCAGCGACAAGACCAGCAATGTCCTGCTGGAAGGCGCAGCCTGGAACTTTATCAATATACGTAATACCACCCGCACCTATTCCCTGAACTCCGAAGCTGCCTACCGCTTTTCGCGCGGCGTCCACCCTGCAATGGCCGAGCGCGGGGTGCGGCGTGGGCTGGAATTGATGAAGGCCTGGGCAAATGGAAAGGTTGCTCCCGGCCTGGTAGATGCTTACCCACTACCCCTCAGGGACCCGACAATCGAAATTACGCCAGCAGACGTGAAGCGCTGGTTGGGCGTTGAAATTTCAATAGACCAGATGAGATCCTCCCTGGAACGGCTGGAGTTCACTTGCACGCTTAAAGATAAAAAGACTTTGCTGGTCACCGTACCTGACCATCGCATGGATATTGGTCCGGGCGTCACCGGTAAAGCTGACATCGTTGAAGAGATCGCTCGTGTTTATGGTTACGATAATATCCCCGAAACGCGCATGTCAGATGAACTCCCGCCGCAGCTGGGCAACTCTTCACTCGATAAAGAAGAAAGAGTCCGAGACTTATTGGTGTCGCAGGGCTTGCAAGAAGTCATCAGCTATCGGTTGACGACACCTGCTCGGGAGGCGCGACTCCTGCCACCCAATACCCCGCCCGATGACAAGCCTTATTTACGCATTGCCAACCCCATTTCTCCTGATAAAGCCGTCCTGAGACACAATGTTCTAGCCAGCGTGCTGGAGGCAGCGGAACGCAATTCGCGCCTGCGTGCCCGGCTGGCCCTGTTTGAGATCGGCCCTGTGTTTCTTACCTCCGAATCCGCAGACTTGCCGGATGAAGAGCAGCATATCGCAATCGTTCTCGCAGGTATGCGAGCACTGCCTGGCTGGCAACCATCGGACTCTGGACTATTGGATTTCTACGATATTAAAGGCGTCATCTCAACTCTGTTCGATGGTCTGCGCATTCCTCAGGTCCATTTTGAACAGGCGGGCCACCCCAGTTACCACCCAGGGAAATGTGCGAAAGTGATGTCAGGTGAGAAGCAAATCGGCGTCCTGGGAGAATTGCATCCGCAAGTACGGAGACAGTTTGACTGGCCTGCATCTTTCCGGGCCGAAATCATGACTGCGGATATTGATCTGGCAGCCTTGCTGCAGCTAATCCCTGCACTCTACCAGACGGAACCAGTTCCAACTCTCCCGCCCGTGCTCGAAGACCTGGCGATTGTGGTAGACGAGAACATCCCAGCCGATCGCGTGGCTGATATCATCCGCCAGTCAGGCGGAAAAGTGGTGACGGAAGTGCACTTGTTTGATGTGTACCGGGACGAGAAAATCGGAACGGGTAAAAAAAGCCTGGCCTATAGCTTGACTTATCAAGCAGTGAATAAAACCTTCTCCGACAAGGACGTGGCAGGAATGCGCGCCCGGATCGTCCGCCGTCTCGAACAGGAATTAAACGCGGTCCTGCGGAGTTAACAGGAGGTGGTTCCTCCAAATGCTTGCATTATGCGCCTGACGCATGTATACTAAAAAATATAATAATTCAACCCAGGAGGATGACTTATGGAAGAGAAGAAACCCAAAAGAACTGGCGCAATCATAGGGACTATCGCAGCAATTTTACTGTGCGGCTGCCCGGGACTGAGCCTGTGCGTACTCGGTATTTGGGGAGCCACCGGCACTTTACCCGATGTGTGGACCGGGTATGGGAATTTCCCTTGGAGTTATGGTATAGGGTTCCTGTGCGTCGCGCTGATCTTCATTGTCATTGCTGTCGTCGTACCCGTCCTGCTCCTTCGAAAAAAGAAAGTTCCAGCGGAAGCAGCTCCTGTGGACGTCTTACCCCCCCAGGAACCACTACCCCCGGCTTCATAATCACCTTCGCAATACAAATGCGGCGCTCGGAAGAGCGCCGCCATGTTTATCAAAATCCACTGGATAACCATCGCCCCCGGGAATTATTTACTTCCGGCGCGATTGATTCCTTCGTGCTGAGATACCTGGAATTCATGCATATTGTTGCATAATTACTTAAAAATATCTTGAAAGAATATTTCCTTGATAGTAAGTCATTACCTTATTATTTATGTATTTAAGTGACCAACCGCTTTAATATTGCCAGCACTTCCTGCTTGCCTCCCACCCCGTTTTCCCCGGCAGGACCGACACAGGAAGGACAACCATCCTCGCATTCGCATTCTTCAACCAATTCCAGCGCACGTTTTATCAATTCGGAATGGATTTCAAACAACTTTTGACTGAAGCCGATACCGGCTGGGACCTCGTCGTATATTACAACGGAGGGATTTCCGAACACCGTTGAAGCTGCGTCAGCGTACACCCCCAAGTCACCAATATCACACATCAAGAACAAAGGGGCCAGTTGTCCGAGCACCGCGGCAAGCCCAGCCAGCCCACTTTTCATACGGAGGTTGGCTTCAGCTTTGTGGTGACATGTTGGGCAAAGTGTGACGAGGTTGTCCATGCGGTTGGCTTCGACGAGGGAACGGAACTGGCGAAATGGCTCCTTATGGTGGACATCGTGCTGCCTGTTTCCGCTCTCCACCGCACCGCAAACCTGGCACCGGTAATCATCCCGAAGTCGGACGGCGTCCCGCAGACGGCTCCATCCGTGACCGTAATCGTTCGGGTCGTTGGTCCAGTTTCCTGATTCGCGCAGGGTTGCGATGGTCAGATCGGAGAGAGTCAACCAGTAACCGGTAGTCTGGAATTCGCTGGGTGGCAAGTCAAGAGGTTCCTCACCCAGGTTCTCGCCACCGAGCCAGGCTCGTTTACGGAAACCGGTGACTTTTGTAATGACCTTGAGATCTCCATAGCTTTTGGTGCAGGCTTCCCCAGTTCCAATTGGAGCGGGGCAGGGGGTAGATTCAAGGGTTGCCAATAATTTGATTTCGGTCTGGCGAAGAGGTTCGGTATAGTAGTCGAGAGCAACCGGGATCAATGTTGCAGTATTTCGGTCCAGGTTGAGTTCCTGGACAAAATACTGCTGGCCTTCGTGCAGATATATGGCGCGCGGGTGGACCATCCAGGCAGCAGAGGCCAGATCCACTTCCCCGAGGATGCGCGGGGCGGAGCCATCTTCGATATGGAGAAGTACATTTTCGGGAGAGGCTGAGCGAAGCGAGACCTCCGCAGCCGGGTAGGCATCAGCCATCCAGAAATATTTATCTCCCGAAAGATGCAACACATGGCTGTCGACCAGGAAATCCAGGAATTCTTTTAGCTTTTCGGCGGGTAGATCCCCGAAGCCTTCTCCGGGTTGGAAAGGCAGTTCGAACGCTGCACAACGCAGGTGGTTAAGCAAAATGAGAAGATGGTCAGGATTCACCAGGGCCTGTTCGGGCGAACGGGCGAAAAAATAATCGGGATGGTGAGCCAGGAACTGGTCGAGAGGGTTGGCTGTCGCGACCAGGACGGCAACTGCCGGGTCATTCCCGCGCCCGGCTCGACCCGCTTGCTGCCAGGTTGAAGCAATGGTCCCGGGATAGCCTACGAGCAGTGCCGCCTCCAACCCGCCGATGTCAATGCCCAGTTCAAGAGCGTTGGTTGCAACCACCAGCCGGATGCTTCCGTCACGGAGACCTTTTTCGATTTCCCGGCGCTGTGAAGGGAGATAGCCCGAACGGTAACCGCGGATGGTCGAGTGCGGAGGAGGATTGGAACGGGTGAATTCTGGTCCCGCCTTTTCCCTGTTCCCCTGCAAATATGTCAGGAGAATTTCCACCGAACGCCTTGATCGGGCGAACACAACCGTTTGCAAATTCTGTGCCAGAAGGTCCTGGGCCAGGCGGATACTTTCCTGCGTGGAACTTTTCCGGATTCCCAGAGCCGGATCAATGACCGGCGGATTATAGACCAGGAAATGACGCTCGCCGCGGGGTGAACCGTCTTCATCCACGAGTGTGACCGGTAATTCAATGAGGCGCGATGCGAGTTCCTGTGGATTCCCGATAGTCGCTGAGGTTAGGATGAACTGTGGCCTGGCACCGTAATATTCCGCCACCCGATTAAGCCTGCGAATTACATTTGCCACATGAGAACCAAACACGCCACGATAGGTGTGCATCTCGTCGATGACCACGAAGCGCAAGTTGCGAAAGAGATGGTCCCAGTTGGTATGGTGGGGCAGAATCCCGGTATGGAGCATGTCGGGGTTGGTGAAAATAATATTCCCATTCTTGCGTATGGCGGACCGGTGGGAAGCAGGGGTGTCGCCATCATAAATGGCGGGCTTGAGATTTTCGATCGAGGATTGAAATGTATTAAGGCCCGCGAGCTGGTCCTGGGCAAGAGCTTTGGTGGGGAATAGAAAAAGCGCGCGGGTATCCTGGTCTTTTAGCAGCGCTGCAAGGATCGGCAGATTATAACCAAGAGTTTTCCCGCTGGCGGTGCCAGTGGCAAGGACGATATTTTCTCCACGCCTGACAGATTCCCAGGCGCGCACCTGATGGCTGTATAAAGAGTTGATCCCGTGTGCGATAAGTGACTCTGCCAGGACTTTTGGCAGGTCTGATGGGAAACGGATCAGGTCGGGGGCACGCGGTGGAGTTGTACGCCACACCGGAAGATTTGGGGCAGTTTCCGGGTCATCGCGCCACAAGGATAGCAATTTTTGAAGGGACATAGTATGGAAAGGATTATACCTGCGAGCAGAATTTCGATAAAAGGATATTATGGGAGGGCTAAACTTTTAAGAATCACCAGCATAAGGGTTTTTGATTTAACCGGCACAGGTTGTGGAAGCGAGAATATATGAGGAACTTAGGAATTGGAATCGTACCTCTCGAAATCGACCGGAAGCTTAAGCTTCCGGTCGATTATTCAAAAGGAAGTTACAACTGGCATTCTGGACAAAAATAACATGCCCCGCCCAGGTACTGCATTTTTTCGATAGTGTGCCCACACCGGGGGCAGGGGTTGCCTGCCGAATGGCTGTCCATCATTCGGACATATCCCCCAGGATGCCCAAACAGGTCACTTTCGTCATTTCGGCCACCCTCACCGATCGCTGCCTCGGTCGTGTCTATTATGGCTGTATGCAGATCCTTACATTGGGCAGATGTCAGGCCGACGATGGAATGACGGGGGTGCAGGCGGGAGTTGAACATGATATCCTGAGCAATGGCATTACCAAGGCCGGGGATGAGCTGGTCTTGAGTCAACAGGCTTTTGATACTGCGTTTTTTCTCCTGCCGGAGGTCGTCGATAAGGGAATTGAAATATTCAAAGGAAAATTCCGGGTCGACCGGGGTGGGTCGCATACCCTTGATATATTTGCGCCCCACATGGCTGTCGTGATCGTCAGAGCGGAGCCATCATTGAACGTCAACGATATGTGGTATTTCACGGGCAGGGAGGCGCCCGGCTTGTGGTAAAGTACTTTCCCGCCACATTCTCCCAGGAGTAACCTGTAACCGGGCTCAAGGTCCAGGGACAGCCAGCGCCCCTTCACACGCCCCATCCCGACACGTTTCCCTCGCGTCAATTCTTCGAATTCTTTGCGCGTTCGGTTATACCAAACGAATTTATGAGGGGAGTTTCCAAGTATGCCTTGCTGGATGATTTTCCCACGCAAAGTTCCGTTCATTTACGGGCGAGAGTTGTGTATTCAGGTAATTCGAACAAATCTGCCTTCTTGGGATTCTTCCATGCATTTCCAAGTACGCAAACAAAATCCTTACGGATTAACCGCACATCAAAATATTCAGAGAAATAATTTTAGGAATCCCTGGACCTGACTTATGAAAATTTATCGAATGAAAGGTGTCAATTTTGGGGTCTTATTTTGGTCAAGAAAGTCGATCATTAGGAAATCCTATTGACATAATTTGGCAAAAGACCCAAATATTTCCTTATGAAAAAGAATCCCGTAAATATCGAGCAATAAATATATTGTCGGTTGATCACCTGTCAATGTCTACGCTTTACTATCGGTCGGTTTATCCACTGCCAGGGGTTTTGCCTGGCCTCCCAAAATGCGGAACGCTACCGCTCCAACCGCTAGGGGGAACCAGAAGGTAATGAACCGGTACGTCAGGGTAATCAACGCAGCAGCTTCCAGCTTGACCCCCAGCGTGGTCAGAACCAGTGTCATCACCCCTTCCATTACTCCCAACCCTGATGGAGTGGGTGAAACGATCAGAAAGAGATAACTGATGGCGAATCCTGCCACAAGCGTTCCAATAGTGAATGGAGTCCCCAGTGTTAGGAAAGTGAAAGCCAGCACACACAGCAATAACGCAAAATTATTCAATGAGTACAGGAAGGGCCAAAGAAGATCCTTGCGTTTGCCGCGTAACATGAATATCCCCTGGGAGATCTCCTTGGCATAATACTGGACCCGTTCCTCTTGCAAATAGTCCCGGTGGATAAATGGCCGCATGATTCGGTTGATCAGGTGAGCCAGCCGAGCCAGTGCATTTCCCAACCTTGCTGCGGATCGAGATCCAAGGTAAAGGAGAAAAGCCACCCCTGCTGCAATCGCGAGCAGAATGGCGACGGCTGTCAGTTCGCCTGCATTGAGATTATTGCGCCGCACTAGGACGATCAACCCGAGTGCCAGGACGCAGAAAAAGGCGATGTAATCCAAAAGAATGTAAAGAACTCCCACTACCGTCACCCGCCCGGATGAGTGGTTCCGCCGCTGGGCGTCGTCCAGGAAAACAGCCATCCCACCAATACCCACACTGGGTGCAATTACGTTGACGAAATTCGCAGCGGTTGCCACCAGGATGAGATGCGAACTCTTTTCTTTTAATCCCACGAGACGATACAATGTGCTGTATACGGTTGCTGAGTTGTATCCCCAGATGATTTCGATGATCACGGCCGCGATCAAGAAGCGGTAATTGCTATGATGTAATGTATCCAGGATATTTTGCAGTTCGGAAAAGCGTATGACGACAAATATAATGGCGAGGAGCAAAACCAGGGCAACGATGATCTTCCGCATGCGCAAATTATACTGGATATTCAAAAAAACGCTTTCCGCGGGTTTTGCGGCCCGAGGGAAGCGCTTTTTTATTAAATAACGAAATATTATGAGCGTCTGCGGCCCAAACCTCCCACCAGCGACACGTAATATAGCAATTGCAGGACTGCCGTAACCAGTGCGGCAACGTAGGTTAGCGCAGCGGCATTTAGCACTGTATTGACACCTTGCTGTTCGTCAGGACCGGATATGATACCGGTTTCAGAAAGCAGGCGGCGGGCACGCGCAGATGCATTCAATTCCACCGGCAGAGTTGCAAGTGCAAAGACAGCACCACCCGCAAAGATCACAACCCCAATCCAGGCAATATTAATTCCCAATGCCATGCCGGCATAACTTAGGAACAGCCCCAGCATTACCAGGATCCATCCCAGGTAGGAGCCAATGTTTACCATCGGGACCAATGCAGCTCGAAAACGCAGCGGGAAATAGCCTTCAGCATCCTGTTGGGCATGACCGAGTTCGTGGGCAGCCACTGCCAGGGAGGCAACCGAGGCATTTAGAGCAACCCCCTGGGATAGATGCAGGATTTTGGTACGCGGATCATAATTATCGGTCAGATTCCCCGGAACGTTTTCGACCTGTATCCCGTACAATCCACCTCGTGCGATAAGGCGCTGTGCGGCTTCGGCACCTGTCAAACGGCTGCGTGCCTGGACGCGGCTCCACTTCCGGTAGGCGGATTTAACATACCAGGTGGTTATCAGCATCAGCAGGAACGCCGGAGCCATGAAAAGCAGGTATTGAATGTTGAAAAACATATGTTTTCTCCTGTCATCCAACCGATCAAACTGGTTTCAGTTCTGACCGGTCATTTTGATTTATTTTAGGATAACTGGCTTTCAGGGATGCGGCAGCAATTTTAATGCCGCGTCCAATTGTGGGTCGAGACCGGCTGTGATATCAGCCTGGGTTAGGGCGACGACCTGATCGGGAGTCAGACCAATTTTGTCTATTGTGCGACCATTTGGCGTAAGCCATTTAGCGACCGTAATGCGAGCCAATCCTCCATCATTAAGAGGAAAGTATTCCTGAACTGAACCTTTTCCGTAAGTAAGCTCACCTACCAGCTTGCCGCGCCCATCATCCTGGATGGCTCCAGAAACTATCTCGGAAGCCGAAGCAGAGTTGCCGTTCACCAGCACAACCATTGGGATGCTGGTCGCCAAACCGCCAGAGGTTGCATTGTAAGGTGTTTTCGAACCATCGCTGTTCTTTTCTGAAACAATAACACCATGATCAATAAATTCTGAAGCGATGGCAATGGCAGCAGTAAGGTAGCCACCCGGATTGTTTCGCAAGTCCAGGACCAAGCCAGCAGGGTTCTGTGCCATGAGCTGGCTCAACTGGGTATGGAAGTCACTGGCTGCAGTTTCCCCGAACTGTGTAATCTGGATATAAGCGATGTTGTTGGCCAGCATTTTACTCGTGACAAATGGAATAACGATATGTTCACGCGTGATGGTAAATTCAAGCGGCTTATCAACTCCAGTCCGTTGGATGGTCAGTTGAACGCTGGTCCCGGCCGGACCCATCACCTTTGTCAACCTGACAATATCAGGGTCCATTCCAGTCACGTCCACGCCATTCACGGCGATGATCTGGTCGCCAGATTGAAGCCCGGCCTTGGCGGCTGGATAGCCAGGGATAGTTGCAGTAATCGTTAAATAAGCCCCCTTGGTATCCACGTAAGCGCCGATCCCATCAAATGCACCCTGCAAGGAATTATTTAAATCGGTTGTCTCTAGTGGCGTCGAGTACCCGGTATGTGGATCGCCCAATGCGTTCATCATTCCGGTAATTGCACCCTGGACCAGTTTGGTATTATCCACCGGCTGATCCACGTAATTTTGGTGAACCAATGTCCATGCTTGCCAGAAAGGCGCAAACTGGGACTGCAAATCCGCTGGAGTACCACCCTGGTTCGCCCCCGGGGTGGTGGTGAGGGTCGAGACGGAAGCAGGCCGTAAAGCAGGGACAAAATTCCCAACCACAAATCCGCTGCCGAAGAGGCACACAACAAGGACAATCGCTACAACCGCGATCAATGCTGAGCGCATGGTTTTATTTTGCATATGAATCTCCCATAAGGATGGTTCTATATTTTAACATTATTGGATTAACACAAAATGAAATAACGTTTTCAGGCACCAACAATATCAAGAAATTTTATCGCCTTGATGTAAGAACAGCGTTAGATTCGCCCGTCAAGTAAACCGGGTAAGTCGATCCATTTTTCAAGCGTCGTATCGGCATTTTCCCCAGCGGTATCTTTCCCCACCAGGATTGTAAAAAAACCCAGCTGACGGGCAGCGAACGTAACGCGGGCCTGGTCATCTAAAAGGGCGCATGTTCGAGGGTCTGGCGACCCAATCCTAAGCAAAGCCAATTCAAAGCTTTCGGGCATTGGCTTGCAGTAGGGCGCAAAAGTGTGCACGTCCAGGATACCGTCGAAAATTCCTTGCAGCCCAAGGACATTCAGCACGCGGTTTGCATGGGCACTATCGGCATTGGTAAAAATATATTTTCGAGCCGGGAGAGCCTTAAGGACTTTGCGCAAGGTCTCGTCCGGATGGAGATGCTTTTCTAGGGGAATGTTATGGACGAATGCCAAATAATCTTCCATATCCACACTGTAATTTGCCTGCAGGCCTCGCAGAGTAGTGCCGTAATCGCGGAAAAATTGTTCCCGCAGCACCTCGATTTGTTCCGCAGGGAAGCCCATCCTGTCGCGAAGATAGGCATTGATGCGCTCGCGAATTGCCATCCATAACCCGCTGGTGGAGGGGTATAAAGTTTCATCCAAGTCGAATAAAATGGTATTAAAACGCATGGAGATATTATACGGTAGAATAAAGCAATGACCATCCACGCGTTGCCCCCCGAGGTTGCTTCGCAGATAGCAGCAGGCGAAGTTGTGGAACGCCCTGCGTCGGTGGTGAAGGAATTGCTGGAAAATGCCCTGGATGCCGGGACAAAATCTGTAACGATTAAAATCGTCTCGGCGGGTCGCACCCTTATAGAAGTGACCGATGACGGGGCTGGGATCCCTGCAGAAGAGTTAAACCTCGCCGTTGAGCGCCATGCAACCTCCAAACTAGTCTCCGCAGATGATTTGTTTTGCATAGCCACACTTGGGTTCCGCGGTGAGGCATTGGCCTCGATCGGGTCAGTTTCGCGCATGAGCATCACCTCGCGGACACCAGATGAACCTGCCGGGACGCGTTTGAGGGTGGAAGGAGGGATTATCGGCGGGCTTGAAAAGGTTGGTGCGCCCGTAGGGACCTCAGTCAGCGTGGAAGAACTGTTCTTCAACGTCCCGGCGCGGCTCAAATTCCTAAAACAGGATGGAACCGAACGTCGGGTGATAGATACCCTGCTGACAAGGTATGCGCTGGCATATCCGCATATACGCATTAAATTATCAGAAGGGGATACCCCCTCCCTTCAGACCAGTGGAGATGGAGATCGGCGAGCGATCCTTGCCAGCCTTTACGGAGTGGACACAGCGCGGCAGATGCTGGAGGTCAATGCGGAAGAAGGGGATTTAAAGGTGTCTGGATTTATCAGCCCCACTGGTTTGACGCGTTCCAACCGCAAAGAGATCACATTCTTCATAAATGGGCGCTGGGTACAGGATATTTCATTGAGTTCAGCATTGCTCCAGGCTTATCACACCCTTTTGATGGTGGGACGTTACCCGCTGGCAGTGTTGTTCCTCGAGGTTCCCCCTGGAGAGGTGGATGTGAATGTCCACCCAGCCAAGACGGAGGTCCGTTTCCGAAATCCAGATAAAGCATTCAGTTTTGTGCTCCGTTCTGTGCGACGAGCAATTCTTGCATTTACTCCTGTGCCACAATTGGCTCCGCAGAACTTGTGGGGGGGAATATCGTCCCAGCCGCGGGAGATCGACCCGGTTTGGAGTCTCGCTCATGCTCCAACAAATAGCGAAACTCAAAATCCAGGGACAGGATTGGACTTGCAAGGATTTGGTTCAATCTCAACCAACGAAACGCAATTGACGACTCCCGGATCGTTCATGGCGCCTTCCAATCCTGCTGTGCCTCTATTACGGTTGATCGGCCAGATTGGCGCGACATATCTCGTCGCTGAAGGCCCGGATGGATTGTATTTGATCGACCAGCACGCTGCTCACGAAAGAGTCTTGTTTGAAAAACTGATGGCACAACATGAACAAAAGGCAATCCCTTCGCAAGCACTGCTAACCCCTGTAGTAGTGCAATTGACACCCGGCATGGCCAAGCTGCTTGAAGACCAGTTGCCGGTGTTACACCATTTTGGTTTCCATGTGGAACCTTTTGGACAAAACAGTTACCAGGTGCGTGCCATGCCGGACTTATTTGCAAAATCCGACCCGGCTGCAGCGCTGCGCGCCCTGGTTGAAGATTTCGAGGAAGACGAGTCTCCCTTACAGAATGAATTAGAGGCAAAAATTGCCGGGCGAGTCTGCAAGCGGTTGGCGGTAAAAGCCGGGCAGGTGCTTTCTCCTGATGAACAGCGTGCTTTATTGAATGACCTGGAAACATGTGCATCGCCGCGTACGTGTCCGCACGGCAGACCAACAATGATCCATTTGTCAGTAGATATTTTGGAGCGACAATTTGGGAGGAAAGGTGCGCGTTAAGTAACAAACAGGATGGTCTTGCCTGTTCCAATATTAATGTTATTGACCTTTCGGCATGTGGATAATAAAGGTCGTCCCCATCCCCAATTTTGATTCAAGTTCAATGCTACCCCCGTGCCCGGAGACTATTTGTTTACAAATCGATAGTCCCAGCCCCGTGCCAGTAACTTTATTCTCTGAAGCGCGCACCCGGTAGAATTTCTGGAAAAGGTGAGGCCGGGCTTTCTCAGGGATTCCCATGCCAGTATCGCGGATGGAAAGCGTCCAGTCACGTTCACCGGTTAGAACCTTCAAGATCACAGATCCATTTGGCCGGTTGTATTTAATTGCATTACTGAGGAGATTCAACACAACCTGTTTGAACTTGTCGCGATCAGCCTGCACTAGCGGGAAACCGGCAGGGATATTTATCTCGACGGTGATGGAATCTTCCTCAGCTTTGGTTTGCATAATTTGGCGGCATTCTTCCAGCAGAGGAAACAAGTCGAACCTGGTAAGGAGATACTGGACGCGCCCGGATTCTAGCCGTGCCAGGTCAAGAAAAGAGGATGTGAGCGTGTTCAATCGCTGAGTTTCATCGTGAATGTTGCGGATCATCTGTTCGCGTTGATCCCGCGACATTTCTGGGCGGAGCAGGAGGAAAGTCGCAGTACTAATGGATGCGAGCGGGGTGCGTAACTCGTGGACAAACTCAGCCACCAGATCTGATTGTTGGAACAGGCGCGCATTCTCGATTGCCACGGCTGCCTGCGCTCCCAACACCAAAAGCAGATCAATATCCGCTTCGCTGAAATTGTCATTGAGTTTATTGATGACCTCCAGAACGCCGACAACTTTTTCCTTGGTGATGAGAGGAACGCCCAGCATGGACTGGGTGGGGAAACGGGTAGCCTCTTCTATTTTTACATAGAACCGGGCATCATCATGCGCATCGGTTATCCGCACGGGCTCACGATTGGTAACTATCCATCCGGCAATACTGCCCTCAAGAGGGACTACGAGGCCGCGCATGGTTTGCAAATCGAGATTGGTGGTTACTTGAAAATTCAACTGGCGGGCGGCATCATCATATAGGAGGATAGAGGCCGCCCCAGCCTCGGTGATATCCGCAGCGGCGCGGACAATACGATTTAGTAAAACGTCCAAGTCGAGGGTCGAAGCCAAATCCCGGGCAATGGCAATCAGCCGCCGGTAACCTTCGAGACGTTTCTCGGTCTCATTCATTAATTCTTGTGTTTTTCTAGGGAAAGTATCGATTCGGCAAGTTTGGTGAATTGCTGTTTCGTAAGGCTGTCAGGGCTGGCAGCAATGGCTGTGGTTTTCATGCGAGCAGCCGTGAATACTATTTCTGGTGCGGGGGTGATGGCGATCAATGGAGTATGACCGAGGATTTCTTCCATTTGAGACATGGTGAGCTGGGTATCCGAGCGAATGCGGTTGACCACGATTGCGTGGATATTCTGCTGGTTTCCTGCAAGTTCAGCGAGATCGGAAAGAAGTGCCTTGGAATAAACGACCGAATTCATTACCGGCTCCACGAGCACCAGAAGAAAATCACAGGCGGGTATTAATTTCTGAATCATTGGTCTAAGGCCAGCTCCAAGATCGAGGACCAGGTAAGAGGTCAGGAAACTCATCCGGTTCACCAATGCTTCCATCAATTCAGAGGCGTTTTCAATCAACCCGTCTTTTGATTGGATAGATCCGAATAACAGACGGAGTCCACTGGGGAGGGAAAAGAGTTTATCCTGAATTATCTCGCGACTAATATCTGCCAGATCGGTCGAAAGGAGTTCGGTGAGGGCACAGGGGTTTGCTTCACCCAAATCAGGACCAAGGGTGCCCATACCCGGGCGAAGTTCTGCCACGATGACATCGCGTTTGGTTGACAAACGAAGGGCATCCCCCAAATTGACAGCGACCGTGGTGACCCCCTGCCCACCACGGGGAGAAATAATGCCAATTATCGTGGATGGTCTTTCCGCCGGCAACTCTGAAGTGGAGATTTTATCTTTACTGGATCGTGCCAGCAGGGCTTTAACATGCGCATTTAGTTCGGTTGGGTGGGTTGGTTTGGTTAGATAATCATCCGCGCCAGCTTCAAAGCCGGTCACTTTGTCATCCAGCTGCGTCTTGGCAGTAAACATCAGGATGGGTGTGTTGGCTGTCATTTCATTTGCACGCAGACGTTTGGCGACTTCGTAACCGTCCATCTCCGGCAGCATCACGTCCAGTAGAATTAAATCGGGGTTTTCCGCTTCAGCCTGTTTCAAACCCTGCTCGCCATTGGAGGATGCGATGATTTTGTACCCCTGTTTCTGAAGCATCATACCCACCAATTTCAGGGTATCGACATCATCATCGATAATTAGAATTTTTTCGGCCATGGGAAATCCTCCATGTCTTTAAACAAAGTCTAGCATAAAGTGGCGGGAGAGGCAACAAGAGTGTTGTGAGCTCAGAAAACATGATTAATAATATATCTAAATTGGGTGGAAAGTTCCTTAAATTTTCAAATATCCATGCCAGACTTTTATTTAACGGAGTCTTGGTAGAGTTTTTGCTCGGAAATGTATTCAAACACAGCGGGTGGAAGAAAATATCGAAATGGGCGATCGTCACTAATTCGCTGCCTTATTTCATGTGCCGCAATATCTAATAAGGGCGCCTTTAAATATCTCACTTTGTCAGAAAGTCCGGGGATGATTTTTTCGAGTGCGGTCAAATCAATGGAGTCGCCTGGACGGCGCAGCACACCCACATACTTGAGCGCAGCCACAAAGTCTGCAGGGCGGTGCCAGGTCGGCAGGTCGCATAAAGAGTCGCCACCCATAATGTAGACCAGATCTGCAGATGGGTTAAGTTTAGCAATGACTTGTACCGTTTCCAGGGCATAATGCGGACCGGGACGGTCGATTTCCACTGTGGATAACTCAAATCGGGAGTTATGCGCTATGGCTAGTTTAACCATTGCCAACCGGTGCTCAAGGGAAGAGATTACCTGCCCTCGCTTATGGGGTGGGTCGGCAGTTAAAATCCAATACAAACGGTCAAGCTCTAGTTGTGCGTCAGCTTCAGCGGCCAAAATAAGATGACCTACATGGGGTGGGTCGAATGTACCACCGAAGAGCCCAAGGATGGGAGGCATGACAGTAGTATATCATTACAGAAGTTGGAGTTTGGATGGGATAATGCCTGATTCTCCAGGGTAAGCCTTATGATTTATCCAATACTTCATCTTATTTTCATAATCGTTGGATATACTGCCAGTGTATATACAGGTTTTTTAGGATTTCATGGTTTGAGGAATGGATTTGGTGATGTCGTGTTGATTATTTCCACCCAACATTCAATATATTCCACAGCCACCATGCTGATTCCCTAAAAACCACAATAAAAGGAGATCTAATTATGAAAAAAGCGTGGAAATGGGTGATCGGTATTGTTCTAGGGCTGATAATTCTTGCAGTCCTGGTTGGAGTGGGATTCCTGGTCTGGGGTAACATGCATGTCTATCGAGGCGTGGCCCAGGTCAACCGAGGCTTTTCGCAGCGCGGCCCTGAAATGATGCCTTACGGCGGGTTTGGTTACCAAATGCGCGGTCCAGGCATGATGGGCTACAGAATTAACCCCTTTGGCGGATTTTTCGGCGGGCTGTTGATGCTCGGCTTCCTGGTGCTCGTGGTCCTTGGAATCATCTGGCTGGTAAGACGTATTCGCACTCCCAGCCAAGTTCAAACGACACCAGTGGTGCCAGCGGCAAGTTCTGAACCGATGCCCGCTGAAACACTCAACCCCTGCAAAAAGTGCGGCAGACCTCTTCAGGCGGATTGGAGCGTTTGTCCGTATTGCGGTAAAAAAGTATAAACTATCGATACAGAAATAAATCTTTACTGGTGGGTTCAAGCCTCCGAGGTATTCCCCGGAGGCTTGGTGTTTGGCACATTATCCTATTCCTTGATTTCTTCTTCAACCATTTAATTGGAAGCCCCCTTCTCTTTAGGGGGTGAAAATGGGGGAGCCCGTACGCCGAAGGCGGGAGGGGGCAGGTTTTGGCGCAGGTCGTGGCAATCCCCTGTTTATTTCAGTGATAGGTGGATTGTATTATCTTTGCGAAATTGCTATACTGGTTTAAGTTTATGGTCATTTGAATAAGCCGTACATGAACTATTAATCCACCAAAAGATGTCTAAGAATCAGGAGGGCAGCGCAATGCGCTGGATTTGAAGATGAAAAAAGACACACCCTTTTTGCAGTCACGTTTCCTGAATCCGACCTTGGTCGCTGTCGGCGCACTTTTCTTATCCCTCATTATCGCGTATGCAATAGATCGCATCTTTAGTCTTCTTGTAGACGTTGCACAGAGCACCTTTCAACCGATTCCTGCATTCTTGTTAGCCTACTCCATGCCATTTATTCTGGCTGCCATGATGCTTGTCCTCACCTGGGCGCTTCTCATTAGACTTCCACCAAGTCGGACCGTGGCGATAATTTACATTGTCATCGGTAGTCTCTTCATCGGCACCTATTTGACTGCGTTCACCGGATTCCCAATTGGGCTGAGAAATACGATCATCGGTCACATTCGCTTTGCGATCATTGATTTGGGAAGAAACTCCAGCCTATACCACCTTGCAGCTTTCTTGATAGTTGTAGGCCTCGCATCTCTATTTCGACGACCTATAAAGATTGAATTTCCTAAAGATGAGAAATAGTTGGAGATAGAATGTCTATGACAACTTCAATGACGAGCAAAAACATCTCCCGCTGTTTCCGTTGGGGAGCCGCGATTATTGGGGGAGTTGGGACTATAGCCGAGGCATTTATTGCTATTGCCACTTTGCGGTCTGGCTTTTCATTTGGAGTTTATGACCTGGTTGGCGTTGCGTTTGGGTTGTTGGCACTTGCACTCATTGGACGACACCCTGTGCAGGCATCGGTTCTTTGGCTCGGGACACTGCCTCTGCTTTATAACGGGCGGTTGCTGGTATCAGTCGCATGCTTACCAGTTTTATTATTGCCCCTCCTGGCGGCTGGACTTGCATTGTGGTCTTGGTACTTGTCGCGTCAAACAAATTAGATATGCAGGCCGAAGGCACTATGTTTGGAAACTGTCACGTTTTGCCTGAAATGTGCAAAAATTGAGAAGGAATCTCCTCATTTTTGTTGTTGATTCATTAATAATCGCTTCTTAAGAGTATATGAATGGCGTAAGGAATCTGACGTATTGATTCCTTCGCAGTACATTGTCTCCGTTCTTCCTTTATTCCCCCTTGACTTAACAGAATATTTGTTCTATTATTAGTGTGGCAGCATTCCATCACTGAAATCTATTGACCTGCCCTTGTTCTTTACCATTTGACCAGATCATATTGAGCCTCCATGGTCGCCATTGTATTTCTGTCGCCAGCCATTTTGGTGTGCCTCCGTCTCCTCCTGGTTGGATTGCTGGTGAGCGGACCGCCTGGTATTCAAAGATCATCTGGTTCCACTCACCCCTGCAGCCACAGTGCCTGAGAGAAAACCCACATAAAACTGGGTGTATGGGGTTGGCTGTCCACTAATGGACAACCTTCAGCGCAGTAATTCCATATGGGCTGTCATCAAAAAGCGATGTGTATCCCTCTTACCGAGGTGCAATGTAGGGGCATCGAAGGAGTTTCAAACTAAAATGTTTCACAAAGAATCAATTAAAACCCAAAATGCTCAAAATCAGTCACTCGATTGTGTTCGTTTTGGCTCGCAAATATGTCGCGCCCGATCCAACGGACCAGTTGTTTCACACAGGCATGATCAAAATTTAATGCCTCAAAATCAGTCATTCGTTTGTGTTCGTTATCGCGCGCTAATAATGGAAGATCAGAATGGTTAAAAGCACCCCATCCGGTCACCCTCCTGCGCGACAGGCGCATCGAGCGCCTGGTCGCCACACTGACGACACGAGTCGTCAGTGCTCCTGGCACCTACCTAATCTTCCTTCAAATAGGCAACTGCCCTGCCTATTTCATCTTTCACGAACAGACATTGTCCCCGAATGGGAAGCTCCCGTAGCGCAGCGGAGGGAGGGACGGGGTAGGGCTGGGGTGCGGCATGTAGGGGCGACCCCCACGGAGCGCCCCTATAGGCGATATTCTCCCAGTCCTCAGCCATTATCCCTGCGTAATCAATGATCCATTCGGTCTCTCCATTACCTTGGGTATAATCATTCCTGGCGGAACAATATTTTACCGAATTAGGTCTGCATGAGCATAGTAAAACTTCTTAAATCTAAGGTCGCAATATCGGTTATATCCCTGGCTGGAATGAGCTTTGTTCTTGCCGCCTGCATCGGGGTCTCCCCCAAACCGGAACCCCGATCCACTAAATTGCCCTCAATTACCGCACAAACAGGACTGATCGAGACGGTAACCTCAATACCCGGAAATTTATCAACTCCTTCCGCTGCCCCAACCCAAAATTTCCCGCCGGCGGCTTCGCCATCTCCGACCTCCGATAACCGCCTGAAACCATATTACTGGCGCGACTGGTCCATCAGCCCCGACCTGTCTCCAAACGCTCAGGAAATTCTTTCAAAGGCAATCAATAACCCGGCTCTCGATCTCCATACTTTTAGCAAGGTGGGTGACTGCCAGATGACTCCCTCCACCTTCCTCGCCGGTTTCGCCAATGGGGAGTATGAAATTCCGGCTGGCAGGAGTGCTGTGGTGACCTGGTTTTCATCCAGCATGACTTCTGACGGTGTCACCGCTGCTAATGGTCTTGGGATCAGCTCGGTCCTAAATCCCATGTTCGGGCTGGCTGCCGGGAACACCCAATGTCAGCCGAACGAAACTCCCCTGGATTGTGAATTGCGCACTCGCCGCCCGGCTGTTGTTCTGGTTGCCATGGGTACCAACTGGATGCCTCACGGTGAACTAAGTTTTGAAAAATATCTTCGCCAGGTTGTGGACCGTATTTTGGCGACCGGCGCCCTCCCCATTCTTGCCACCAAGGCGGACGACATCGAAGGGGATTGGAAGCTGGACCTGGCAATCGCCCAGGTTGCTTACGATTATGACCTGCCTCTGGTTAATGTTTGGCGTTCGGTCCAGGCCTTGCCCAACCATGGACTTGAGGCTCCCTTGAACGAATATCTTACCGGGGACGGCTGGATGGCTGCCAATTATGCCTGGCTGGATACACTGGAAAAAATCCGCCAGGAGCTAAACAAATAAGAATGACTGGATCGTCTGGATGCTAATTCCTGCCGTTGAATCCTCCTCAACCCTTGCCCATAAAATGCTCCGGGCGGCGTCCTCGCCGCCGGTTTCTTTGGTTCGGGTTAACGATTACCTGCGAAACATCACGCGCAGAGGTAAAATCAAGATTATTGTCTGACTCTTGATTTCTAATTAGAATTTGCTCGTCTCTAATAACCATGTTGATCCATTCCGCTTCCCAACTTCTCACCCTCCAGGGCGGCCCCCAGCGCGGCAGTGCCCTTGGCACCCTTGCCATTATTGAGGATGGCGCCGTGCTTGTTCGGGATGGCAGCATCGCTGAAGTCGGGTCTTCAAATGACCTGCGCCGACTCCATCCGGATGAACCTGCCCTCGATGCCGCCGGTTGCGTGGTCATGCCTGGTTTTGTCGACCCCCACACGCATGTCGTTTGGTCCGGTGACCGGGCAGCCGAGTTCGAGATGAAAATGGCCGGTGCCAAATACCTCGACATTTTAGCGGCCGGCGGCGGGATCAACTCCACGGTTCGCCGGACGCGGCTGGCCACGATTGAATCACTCATGGACGAAACCCGTCCGCGACTGGCGCGCATGTTCGCTTATGGCACCACCACCGCTGAAGCCAAGACCGGCTATGGGCTGGAAAGCGAAACCGAACTGCGCATGTTGCAGGCTATCCTGGCCCTCGATGCCGCCGGCCCTCTCGAACTTGTACCGACATTCCTGGGTGCGCATGCCATCCCGCCCGAATTTAAAGACAGGCCCCAGGCTTACACCGACCTTTTATGCGCAGAGATGCTTCCCTTCATCCGCCAGTGGTGGGGGAGCCAGCCTTCAACCGCTGTTCGTCCCTTGCCCTTCGTGGATGTTTTTTGCGAGACCGGCGCCTTTGACCTGGCGCAGTCCCGCCAGATCCTGACCAAAGCCAGGGAACTGGGTTTCCCCCTCAAGCTCCACGCCGATGAGTTCGACAATCTCGGCGGCGCCTCTTTGGGTGTCGAACTTGGCGCCGTCTCGGCTGACCATTTGGTGAAAACCTCCGCTGCAGATATCCAGGCTCTCGCATCAAGTGATACCGTCGCCGTCTCGCTTCCCTGCACTCCTTTTGGTCTCGCTGAAAGCCAATACACCCCTGCCCGCGAGATAGTTGCTGCCGATGGGTATTTGGCTCTCGCCTCTGACTGCAACCCCGGCACCGCCTGGTGCGAGTCCATGCAATTTGTGATTGCCCTCGCCTGCCGGGCCCTCAAGCTGACTCCTGCCCAGGCTATCGCCGCTGCCACCATTAACGCTGCCTATGCCATCCGCCGCCAGGACCGGGTTGGCTCCCTTGAGCCTGGCAAGCAGGCTGACCTGCTCATCCTGTCCGTCCCCGATTACCATCACCTGGGCTATCGTTTCGGGACGAATCTTGTCAAGCAGGTGATAAAGCGCGGACAGGTTTATTCGCAGCAGGGTGATGCGGTTTCTGCGGGAACTCCCAACGAGGCAAAGGATGTTTCTATTTAGGAGGTTGGAATGACAATTGATATTGCATCGATTACCAGCAATCCAATTGTTTTATGGGGATTGATCGCTTTGGCTGCCATAGTTGTCTTCGTGGTCATTCGCTTCTTCTGGAGACACATCCTGAAATACTTGTTCCACGGCTGTTTCGTCATCCTGGTAATAATTGCCTTATTGGCAGTGCTCCATTTTTATTTTAAGGTTTTTTAGTTAATTATTTTTGTCATTGCGGCATAGTCCCCGTTCTTGGGGAAGCAGCGTATTTTGCAACGACTTGGTCCCGGTGCTCTTCGGGGAAGCAATCTCCTCATTTCTAAATCCTAAACTTAAGTAAACCCTGATATCAATGAACCCTACCCTTACAGATCTCGAACGGCTGGCCCGCCAGTCCGGTGAAATATTGCGTCTCGGATATGGGCACGAACATCATGTGGACTATAAAAACGTCATCGACCTTGTCACCGAAGTTGACCGCAAGTCCGAGGCTTACTTGCTTGCCGAAATCCAGCATCTCTTCCCCGGTCACCAGATTGTTTCCGAAGAGATCGGCCTGGTACCTGGGCGCCTCGCTGACCAGTGGTATGTGGACCCGCTGGATGGCACCGTCAACTATGCCCATGGCATCCCCATTTTTTGTGTATCCATCGCTTATGCCCGTGAAGGGGTCGTGACTCTGGGCGTGGTCTTCGACCCGATGAGGGATGAGCTATTTACCGCTGAGCTCGGGCAGGGTGCCTGGTGTAACGGGAACAGGCTCCATGTCTCCACCGTAACGGAACTCAACCGCAGCCTGCTGGTTACCGGTTTCCCTTATGATGCCTGGACGACCGAACATGATAATCTCGATAACTTTGGCCGCTTCGCCAGGATCACCCAGGGGGTGCGCCGCCTTGGTTCGGCTGCCCTGGACTTGTGCTATGTGGCTGCCGGTCGTTTTGATGGCTACTGGGAATTGTCCCTCAAGTCCTGGGATTTGGCCGCCGGTGGATTGATCGCCTCCGAGGCCGGCGCGCTTGTCACCAACCTCACCGGGCAGAGCGACATTCTTTCTCCCCCTTGTTCCTTGTTGGCTGCTCCGCCCAGCCTGTACTCAAAAATGCTGGAGATCTTGAATGGCAAGGTGTGATTATTCCTGCTAACACCCCAGGAACCTCTTTCCCTCCGCCCTGACTGAGGCAGTCTCAAGCCGCCATTCGCAGAACACTCAACGGGTGCAAATGTTTCGATGCTTAAAGGGCTCAATGCAGGTGCGTGGATCTGGGGGGAGAAAAAAATTCTTCCCCATAAATTGGGGTTTGGGGATTTTCAAACCATAACAATATATTCAATAAATTGATTATTCATGATTACTTGAACTATATCCAAAAATAACTATGGAAAATCCTGGCTTCATTTCGCTCCTAATTGATGCTTATTCCTGAAAAATGGCATGGATTCCATAAATGATATAATTTGTGTGAAAATAAATGAAAAAGGAGCCTCTTTTGACTGATCCTCGTGTTATCCAACTTGCAAAAATCCTGGTGGACCATTCGGCGCAGATCAAACCCGGCGACCGGGTTGCCATTGAAGCTACCACTGCGGCCGAACCCCTGGTGCGCGCCCTTTATTCCACCATTTTGGAACGCGGCGGGCTTCCCTACCCGCTATTGGACCTTACAGATCAGGACGAGATTCTCTTTGCTTCTGCCAAAAACGATCAACTGGATGTCACCCCACCCTTCCGCAAGCTTGCCTATGACCAGTTCGAGAGCCGCATTCGCATCCATTCTGACACCAACCCGCGCGGGCTTTCGGGTGTGGAGCCTGCCAGGCAGCAGCGCCGGCAAAAAGCCTTGTCTCCCATTCTGGAAGCCCAAATGCGCCGAGGTGCCGACCGCTCCTTCAAATGGGTCACCACCCTGTTTCCAACCGAGGGTTTTGCACGGGAAGCCGAAATGAGCTTCAAGGATTTTGAGGATTTCGTTTACCGTGCGTGCCATGCCGACGAATCCGACCCGGTCACTTTTTGGAAAAAGGTTGAGGCCAGCCAGCGCAAGATTATTGACCGCCTGGAGGGACATGACCAGGTCATTCTGCGCGGCCCGAACGTGGACTTAACCTTGTCAATAAAGGGGCGCAAGTTCCTCAACGGTGCTGGTCTTAACAA
>JADGQC010000027.1 GCA_017882125.1 Anaerolineales bacterium | reverse complement strand
AAAAGAAGTGCGCGAAAATCCCCTGAGCTGGGATTTGCAGCAACGAGGAACGCCAGGCCTTGTCGAGCCGCTCAATGCCGGCGGCATCCTGCCAACTCGCAACTTCCACCAAGGGGCTTTTGAGGGCGTGGACGACGTCAAATGGGAAGCCTATGAAAAGCAGCTACTCAGCGCCCGTCGCAGCTGTTATGCCTGCGCAATTCGCTGCAAACGTGAAGTGGCGATAGATGGGCAAGTATCCCCATATGGCGGACCCGAATATGAAACCGTCGGTGCCTTTGGTCCAAATTGCGGGATCAGTGACCTGCATGCCATTGCCAAGGCAAACGAGCTTTGCAACGCTAACATGCTCGATACCATTTCCACAGGCTCGACAATTGCCTTTGCAATGGAATGTTTTGAACACGGTTTGATCGGCCTGGATGTTACGGATGGTATTGACCTGCGTTTTGGCAATGCCGAAGCCATGCTTATTATGATCGAACGCATCGCCCGGCGTCAGGGTTTTGGTAATTTGCTGGCTGAAGGGAGCAAGCGTGCTGCTGAACAAATCGGTGGGGACGCACATTTCTTTGCCATGCAAGTCAAAGGGCAGGAATTGGCAATGCACGAGCCACGGGGAAAATATAACGTTGGAATGGGTTATGCCATCTCTGAGATCGGTGCAGACCACCTGGTCGTGACACACGATACCGCACTTGCCAACCCAGAATCACTTGCCTTCAAGAATGCCCAGTCGCTTGGAATTCTGAATGCCCAACCAGCTCGCAGCTTGAGCGATGAAAAGATGGAACAGTTCTATATTTTGGAAAAATGGAACAGCCTGGAAAAGGTGATCGGCTACTGTTTTTTTGGCCCGGCGCCGCGTTCCTTCATCAAACCAATTGATGTGCTTGCCTCGATCAACGCGGCCACCGGTTGGGACATAACGATGGAAAAGGCTCTGCAAATCGGTGAGCGTGCCACCAATATGGCACGGGTGTTCAATGCACGGGAAGGGTTCTCCCGCAAAGACGACTGCCTGCCAGAACGGTTTTTTCAGCCCCTGGAAAACGGCGCTCTCGCCGGACAATCCATGCAACATGATGAGTTCGAAAGGGCGCTCACTTATCTTTATGATCTGAAGGGCTGGGACCCTGAGACGGCCATTCCCGGCCGCAAGCGGTTGGAGGAACTATCTTTAGGCTGGGCAGCGGATTTGCTGGAGCATTCTGATCCATCGACGTGATTTATGAAACTTAAACTTGGCGGATATCTCCCATTCTATGCATCCACACGGCAGGAAAAGATCGAAGTTCCTCTTAAAGAACCTACCCGCTTGAGGGAGGTCCTTTCGCAACTGGGCATCCCCATTTCTGAAGTGTATTTGACAGTGATAAACGGCAAACTAGTGACCCTGGATGATACTCTAGTCAGCGATTCAGACGAAGTCCGGCTATATCCCCCGATAGATGGCGGATGAAAAATTCCATCTTTGCCACGATCTGCTTGTTGGTTATGCTGGCGTCGTGATTTCCCCCTATGATTAATTATTGAATGCTGGAATATTCGGATCTCTTGCAAATGGGTTCAAATTCAGAGTGGTCAGGCTAAGAAGCATCGAACAAATCTCCCGCAATGAAGAGCTGATCCACTTCCTGTTGTTTGCATTGATTCAGAATATCCAATCAAGCATTCCTGTGTTTGAGATGCTTTTTTGCGTTGTAAAACGAAAGTCACCAGTAATTCCATTTTTCAATCAGGCCTCGTCCTTAACAAATCATGCCTAGCTATCGCCAGTATCTCAAACGACGATTTCCGATATGAGACGCCCGAGAGGGCGTCTTTTGATTCAGGCTGGTGGTTTCCCTCAGGGGGACATCGCGAGTCCAGCCGCCGCAACTTACCACCAAGAGACGCCCGAGAGAGCTTCTTTCGATTCGGACCGCTGGTTTCCCCCAGGGAGGCGAGTCAGACCTTCAATGAGATAGCCCTGGACCTTGGTTTACCCTGCTCATGGTTGAAATCCAGCGCTTTTTGTTAGACCTAATCAGCCGATTATAAAACCCGCCGGGTTAGAAGGTGGAAAGACCACGCGCGGTAATTTGCCTTATTAAGTCATTTTATAAAGGTATCTTATAAACGCCAACAATATTTTCTCCAACTACAGAAAACCCAAAAGGCGGTCGGGTTGGGATCAATGCTGTAAGAAATCACCCATATGAGTGATAAAAATATAGCCAAATGAGGGATTTGTGTTCATCCCCTATCATATATAATAAACGGGTGGTAAACGGTACATTTTGTACGAAGACTTTATGATGAATGCGAAGGCTAGGCTGTTTTTTCATTAAAAGCTGATGGATTTCCAAGGAAGACCTTTTCAAGATAAAGGAGACAAAATGAAAAAGAATCTGTACCTATCGCTGACAGCTGTTTTGGTTTTGGTATTAGCTGCATGTGGACCATCCGCACAGCAGGATATCACAACCTCAGCTCCAACCGAGACGTTAGCACCAGTTGACCCAACACCCATTCCTTATGATTTAACTGTGAAGGTTACAGATCAGACCGGTAATCCAATCACCTGGGCTACCGGGATTGTTTTAGTTTCCGGGACGAATGTATCCAAGGAAGCTAATGATGCCGGCCAACTTGTCTGGAATAATTTGTCCAACCCGGGAGAATCTTTAAGTGTGTCGGCTCAAGGCTATAAACCTGTCCAGCAGACTCTGAGCATGGAGCAAGGGCCGAACGAGCTATCAATTGTTCTTGAAACAGACCCATACCAGCTCAACCCTGGAAAGGCATGCCAGCCAGGTCAGAAGATCCTCTACGTAGAAGATTTCGAAGACGGTCAAGCCCAGGACCTAGATAACATCGAGGCGCCCAAATGGAATTTTGTTCAGGTAGAAGGTCGTGGAACGGTCTTGAGAGTTAACGCACCCGGCGGCAATGCGAGCACAACAAACTGGAAAGAATTTGGTAATGCTGTCTGGATGTTTGACCTAAGTACAAATGGCATGATCGACATCGATATCAACTGGCACATTTTTGAAACGCCGGAGGGGGCAAATAATGGTCTGGCACGCTACTATGTTGTGTATAAGCCGGGTGAGCGCTTCGAACTTGATTATCTGCGACCTGGCGATAATGGCAAGCTGGCTGAAGCCGAATCCCCGGTTTTCCAAGAGGATACCTGGCACACATTCGCGATTGCATATTTTGACGGTACCATCACTGTTTGGGTTGATGGTCAACAGGCCATGAACGCTGTCCACGATTTACCCATTCAAAAAGGTAAATCAGGTTTTCAAATCAATCAAGCCACACAAGCGGAGATCTTGCTAGACAACTTCATTGTGTGCGAACTGAATGGACCTTATGCGCCGCCTGCTGTAACCCCATAGTAAAAAAACTGAGGGTCCGAAAAAGAACACCCATAAGAATGGCGCTCTCTCAAAGGGGCGCCATTAGAATATGTATCCCCAATTAATGAGCGATATGCGTTCTTGCACTGGTTTGTCGTGATAAACATCAATTGGAGTTTGTACATTTTTAAGGGTATTATTGTCCAAATGTTACTCCTTACGAGTAATGAAAAATATTTTGAAATCACGCTGTTTCCCGGCAGGTTCTAAACCATGATGCTCATCTATTTTTTTGATGGACTTGCTTTTGGGGGGCTTGGTCTGGCTGCCTATTTACAGCTTCATCAAGGGAGCGACCTCCCCTTGAGAAAAAACCTCAAGTGGCTGGCTGCATTTGGGTTTGTTTGCGGGTTGACAAGTTGGATCGACATGTTCCTGGTCAGCAGCGGTACAGAGGAAAATCTGCTTGACGTACTTAGGATATTGGGGATGATTTTTCGGCCGCTAACCGGGGTGTTTTTGCTCAGGTTTGGCTGGGGAATATTGAAAGAGATTCCCTTTCCCCCATGGACCATATTCATTCCAGGGGTGCTGATCGTTCCCCTTGCCTATGTAATTACTTACGCATTAACAACTTTTATCACACCGTCACCGGTAGAAATTCCGATCGATATCTGGTCACGCTATCTTCTATATCTGCCTGGGAGTATCATGGCCGGGATCGGATTTATGCGCCAGTGGCGGATGCAGAGGAAAAACGGGCTGGCGGATGTTGCCAATCTGATGCTGGGAGCCGGGTTGGCGTTTCTATTTGAAGCCTTTATCGTCGGCCTGGTAATCCCGGCGGCTCCCTATGCCCCCGGCTCCTATTATAACTATAACCGTGTAATAAACAACGCCTTCAGTGGGGAAGGTAGCGTTTCCATGTTCTCTGGGTTTACAACCTTGCTGGATTATCAGCGTGTTCTAGAGATTACCGGTCTCCCCATCCAATTCTGGCGGATGTTATCTTCTTTTGCGGTTACCTTCTTTGTGGTCAGAGGATTGGGCGTTTTCGAGGCCAGACGCAAGATGCAGCTTATATCCCTAAAAGATGAACGTGACCGTGCGCAAGAAACTGCTTTTAACGCCCAAATTGCTGCCAGACAAACCGCTGAGCGTTGGACGGAGGTCCTGGTCACCATTAATAGCAGGATCATGGAATTGAATGATGTGGATGCAATCCTATTGTTTATCATAAAAAATGCCAGGGAGCTACTGGCTTCTGATTTCATCGGGCTTGCCCTTATAAATGATGATCAATCTCGTCTTGAATTGAAATGTTATGCGATCAAAGATACAGCCGCGCTGGTAGAATTGCCGGTTGTAGTTAAAACACCTTTGATCCTGGAAACCATTAAAACCACTCGTTCTTTTCACACCTCTGGCGATGAACCTTTTGCTTCACTTGAAAATGCCATGTATTCCATGGACACGCCTGCCAGGAGTGTCGGAATTGTCTGCCTTGAACTTGATAATCGCCCGATCGGTGCCCTATGGGTTGCAAGATCCGCTGGGATGCTCTATACGAACACTGATCTGGTCTGGCTGGAATGTATGGCCGACCAGGTTGTGATTGCCCTTCAGCATGCATTGATGACATCCCAGCTACAATCTCTTTCGATCACAGAGGAACGGTCCCGAATTGCACGTGAGATGCATGATGGACTGGCACAGGTACTAGGTTACTTGAACCTGCAAGTTCAGACTTTGGATGCGTTGCTCAAACAGGGCAAACAGGAAGCCCTTGCAGTTGAATTGGAACAAATGAGGAAAGCGATAAAAGTTGCCAATGCCGATGTGCGGGAGAACATCCTCAGTTTGCGTACCACGCTGGCCAATGAAAAGGGGCTTGTTTCAGCAATAGGTGAGTATCTTGAAGAGTTTGGGATCCAGGCCAGGATCGAGACGCATTTCACAAATGAAGTGGAAAATAATCTCAGGCTTTCTTCTATCGCTGAAGTTCAGCTGGTCTGCATATTGCAAGAAGCCCTTGCAAATGTACGCAAGCATGCCCGCGCTAACCTGGTGAGTGTGCTGGTAACAAGAAAGAAACGCGAGGAAAGCGAATATATTTATTTGCAGATCGCGGATAATGGCATTGGGCTATTGAAATACGATTCAAAACGCCATTTCGGCCTGACAACCATGAAGGAAAGAGCCAGCAGTGTTGGCGGGAACCTGGATGTTCTTTCTGCAGCAGGAAAGGGTACAATGGTCGAGTGCTGGCTTCCTTGTCTTGAGCCGGACAGAATGAAAAAAAGCCAGGCGATTTTTTCAAATTAAACGAAGAATTTCCTTTCCCCCATCCGGGATATTTAAATGAATATTCGTGAATGGACTTTGCCCGTATATACGATCTTGACTCAATTATCTGTTGGGGCACTATTTGTAATATGGGTGATCCGAGCTTTGAACAGTGCAAAATTCGGGTCAGAAAAAACAGATCAAACCATCAAGATCCCGATTCTCATCTTGTTTACCACGGCTATCGCGGCAATTACTTTTGCCCATTTTCACTTAAGCAGGCCATATTTGTCATTTCTGGCATTGCGGAATTTAAAGTCCTCCTGGCTGAGTAGAGAACTTCTTGCGAATTTGATCTACATCATCTTTCTCGGTCTCCTTCTGATCTCACTCTGGTTGGTAAAAGTTCGGCATAAAGTTAATACTGTCCTGGGATGGTTGGCGATTCTATCCGGGTTTATCATTGATTATTGTATGTCCCGAATTTATCTCCTTCCATCCCAGCCGGCCTGGAATTCCCTTTTAACTCCGGCCTCTTTTCTGGTAACCACTTTCCTCCTGGGTGTGCTGACAGTCCCCGTGCTTTTTACGATGGATCTAATATTCAAAAAATCACAAGGCCAGGATGGCCAGGCGATACATGCCCAACTGATTGACCAATCATTGGGTAGATTGGCGGTTATAGCGGCTACGCTATGTATCCTGATGGCCACAATTGTCTATTTTCAAATCGCATCGCTGTTCTCGGGAAATGCAGCCGCGCAAATCAGCCTTAACTTGCTCCTTAATATCTATCAACCCTTGCTGATCATTCGCCTTGCGCTGCTGTTCATAGGGGTGGGGTGGTTGGGCTTCGTGGCAGCGAAACACCATCAAAAGAAATTGGCGGCAGAGAGTCTCTTCCTACAGGTTCTTATTGCCTGCTTGTTGGTAATGGTCGCTGAAATCCTGGGGCGCTTCCTGTTCTTTGCCATCCATGTACGGATAGGAATTTAAAACCAAGGACGAAATCAAATGACAATTAGAGTCCTTATCGCAGATGATCATAAGTTGTTCCGCCAGGGGCTTATCAGCTTGATGAAAACTCGCCAGGACATGGTAGAGGTGGTTGGCGAGGCGGAAACCGGTGAAGAAGCCATTCAATTCGCCGAGCAATTAAAACCGGATGTGATCCTGATGGATATTTACATGCCTCAAGTAGACGGCCTTCAGGCAGCCAAGGTGATCCACGCGCGGTTTCCAAAAATTGCAGTCGTCATCCTGACATCCTCGGAAAAGGATGGGCACCTTTATGAAGCAGTTCAATCGGGTGTATCGGGATATTTATTGAAGAGCCTGGATGCGGAAGAATTATTTACTATGATTAATGGTGTCACGCATGGAGAGGCGGCTATGACTCGTGCAGTAGCGTCGCGACTACTTAAGGGAGTCGCGAATCGTGTGTCCCAAGATGACAAAGGGGAAACTTCCTTGACAGAAAGGGAACTGCTGGTGCTCAGACTGGTTGCGAGCGGGGCAAGTAATTCTGAAATTGCCAAGAATCTTTCCATTTCAGTGAATACGGTCAAAAGCCACCTGAAGAACATCTTGGAAAAACTCCACCTGGATAATCGAACGCAGGCTGCCACTTATGCCTTCGAAAGGGGGCTGGTTTCACCCAGGAACAGGTAAATGGAATATCACCCATTGGGGTGATTCCAGATTACTCTCCGGGGGGATGATTAACAGGCAGGAGGGGGTATCCTTAAGTAGTGAAATCACGCTTACCGGCATGAATCAATTGAATCACTACAAGGAGTATGTATATTAAAAAATCCCAAATCCTGTCCACAACCCTTTTTGGGCCGCAAGGCTTTGCACAGAGCGAGCGAGTCTTTCATTCCAATAAACAATCTGGAGGAAAAATATGTCAGAAAAGAATTTCCTCACCAAAGCCCTGACCGATTCAGTTCTCACCCGGCGCAGCTTTCTCAAATGGAGCGCGGCCCTGGGTGGGACAGCTGCATTGGCCGGGGGGATGGGATACGGCTTAAAAGCCGTTGAAGCTGCTGCAGAAAATGCAGCCAGTGTGGGCAAGTGGGTTCCCGGCGCTTGCTGGGGAAACTGTGGCGGTCGTTGTTTGAACGTGGCTTACGTTGTTGACGGCGTCGTCACCCGCCAGAAGACAGACGATACGCACCCCGACAGCCCCGATTACCCCCAGCAACGCGGCTGCGCACGCGGCCGCTCACAGCGCCAGCGCGTATTTGGGGCTGATCGCCTCAAGTACCCGATGAAACGAGCCAATTGGGCTCCGGGCGGCGGCGATAAATCGCTGCGCGGCAGGGACGCTTGGGTGCGCATCTCATGGGACGAAGCGCTCACTATCGTTACCTCGGAAATCAAACGCATTGATCAGGCTTACGGCCCAAAAGCGAGGCTGTGGGGCACAAATGCCATTGCAGCTTATGGCGGCTATGTCAGTACCTGGGGCTCGACCTCGTCGGGCACCTGGAGTTACACCAGTCCGGCCGTGTTCGGATCTTATTCCAGTGCTGGTAACGACCGGCTGGAAATGCGCAAGTCGAAATTGATCGTGATGTGGAGTACCGATCCCATCCAGGTAAGCGGTGGCAATCCAGCCTACAACTACCTGCAGGCGAAGAAAGCCGGGGCGAAGTTCATCTTTGTTGATCCGTATTACAACCCTTCGGCCACGGTGCTGGCGGATGAATGGATACCGATCCGGCCTGGTACCGACACGGCCCTGCTGCTTGCCATGGGCTACGTGCTGATCACCAAAGACGATCCGGCAACAAACCCATTGATCGACTGGAGCTTCATCAATAACAATACCATTGGTTTTGACAAAACCAGCCTGCCAGCAGGTGCTGATATTGAAGACACCTACAGAGACTATGTGCTCGGCCTGGATTACAGCGGCATGCCGGCTCCCGAGGGTCACAAAAATTACCCCCCCAAGACTCCTGAATGGGCCTCTGAGATCACCGGTGTAACGCCTGAGAAGATTCGCTCGTTTGCAATTGAAATTGCCCAGACCAAACCCGTGGCATTCATGGAAAGTGATGCCTCGGCCCGCATCAATGGTGCACAGACATTTGGCCAGGCTTTTATGGCCATCTCCTCCTTGATCGGCTCGATCGGCATCAGCGGCGGTGGCACTGGCCAAACACGTCACTCGGCAGCAGGAAATATCGGTCCGAGCCTGGTCAGAGCTGGACCTGCCAATACGGTGCTGGAAAATGCCAGTAATCCAATAAAGATGAGAGTCAACAACAATGAGACCTGGGGTGCCCTCCTGAAGGGCGAGTACACTTCGGCCGTTAATGAGAAGACCCCTCTCAACATCCAGATGATCTATTTCACCAAGGGCTCAAACCTGCAGACAATGGTTGGACAGGCCAAGGGCATCCAGGCGGTTCGCCAGGTTGAGTTCGTCCTTGCGACAGACTTCCACATGGCCACCGGCTGCCGCTATGCGGACATAGTTCTTCCGGTGACGACCCAATGGGAGCGCGACAACTACATTACCAGCCCGAACCGTGAAGCGCTGTTCTGGGCGGACAGGGTCATTGATCCCTTGTTCGAGGCCAAAGATGATTCATGGATCGACTGGGAAATTGGCCTGCGCCTGGGTGTCTATGATCCCGCGGTGGAGGAGATTTCAGCTAAACAGCAAGCCTTCAACAAAATCGCGGGTGCGACCGTCCTGGCTGCAGATGGCAAAACGAAAGATACCCTTGTCACCATCACGGCAGAGGATTTGGTTGCGTTGGGTGTGACCGGTGAACCACAAACCGGGGTCATCCCGATCATGGAGTTCAAGCAGAAGGGCAGCTTCCAGGTTCCAAGGAAGGAAGGCGACAACTACACCAGTATTGCCTTAAAGAGCTTCCGCGAAGACCCCGTGGCAAACCCGGTGACGACCGAAAGCGGCAAGATCGAATTGCACAGTCAGAAACTTGCTGCCGATATTTATGCCATTGGATTTTCGACAATCCGACCGATCCCCGAGTACATCCCGGCCCAACGCGGTTATGAAGCCACATTCAGTGACTGGACGAACAAGGTCAAGGGTCCCTATCCACTCCAGATGTACAACAAACACTACTGGCGTCGCAGCCATACCGAATTCGACAACGTCCTGCAGCTGCGGGAAGCATTCCCGCAGGAATTCGTCATGAACCCGATCGATGCCGTTGCACGCGGAATCAAGAACAGTGACATGGTCAAGATCACCAGCTCGGAGGGAAGCACCATCCGGCATGTTATGGTGACCGACCGCTTGATGCCTGGTGTCACCATCCTGCCACACGGGGCATGGACAGAATTTGACGATGTCCTGGGCCTCGACAAAGCCGGCTCCGACAACTACATAGAGGCTGGCGTGCCAGTCGGTGAGGGAAACATGGGCTTCAACTCGCAGATCGTCCAGGTCGAAAAATGGAATGGACCAGCTCTAGCGCCAGATTCTCGTTGGCCCCAGCGCATTCCCATTAAGGAGGTATAGCCATGGCGAAACAATTAGCTTTTTATTTTGATGCAAGTGCCTGTACCGGCTGCAAAGCCTGCGCGATTGCCTGCAAGGATCGCAGCAGTTTACCCGTGGGCATCAACTGGCGCAAGGTATATGATTACGGAGGTGGTGGTTGGAACACCGATCCGACGCATCCGGAGATCATGATCCCCAATAACGTATTTGTATATTCCACCTCAACTGCCTGCATGCATTGTGAGAATCCGAGTTGTGTGGCGGCCTGCCCGGCAAAAGCCATTTCAAAACGTGAGGATGGCGTAGTATTGATCAATGCAAATGTTTGCATTGGCTGCCGGTACTGTGAATGGGCCTGCCCATACGGTGCGCCTCAATTTAATACAACTCTCGGCGTCATGACCAAGTGCGATTTCTGCCAGGATTTGCAAGCGCAGGGCCTCAACCCGGCTTGTGTGGATGCCTGTCCGATGCGTGCATTGGGCTATGGTGAACTGGATACGTTGAGGCAGGCGCATGGTACTGTGAATGCCATAGAACCATTGCCGTCCGCTGATATTACCCATCCGGCGATTGTGATAACTCCTCACAAGCATTCCCAACCAAGCGGGCAGGGAACCGGGCGGATAATCAAGTTGGAGGAGGTGTGATATGGATCTGAGAGAATTAGCTCTAGTCACATTTAGCATCCTGGCGCAAATGTCTGTTGGCGCTTTCCTGGTGTTGGGTGTGGTCAAATATTTTGTGGCTCGCAAGGCAGGAGTTGAGGAAGCCGACCGAATGGGTGACCGTTCTTTGATCGCGATCATCATTGTGCTGGGTCTGGGCATGCTTGCATCGCTCCTACACCTGGGCAGCCCCCTTTCCGCGCCGCGCGCTGTAACGAACTTTGCTACATCCTGGCTGAGCCGGGAGATCCTGAGCGGCTCGATTTTTATTGTGCTGGGCGCATTATATGCGATCTTGCAGTGGTTCAAACTGGGCCCCTCGGTTCTGCGGACTGTGATCGGCTGGCTGGCAGCTCTGGTCGGCATTGTGCTGGTCTTCTGCATGGCAATGGTCTACATGCTGCCGACCCAACCGGCCTGGAACAACCTGGCGACGCCGGTCTCCTTCTTTACCACCACTTTGCTGCTGGGAGCGCTTGCCATGGGTGCGGCGTTCGTAGCCAACTATGCTTACATACAGAAGAAAAACCCGGGCTGTGCTGACCTTCAGTGTCAATTGTTGCGCAGCACGCTGCGCTGGATCGCGGTGTTTTCCGTGATCATGCTAGGTGTCGAATTCGTCGTCACCCCGGTCTATCTGGTCTCGTTGGCAACTGGTGTACCGCAGGCAGTTGAAAGTGCCAAGTTGATTGCCGGCCCGTTAGGGGCGCTGTTCCTCATTCGCATGATCTTGGCCTTTGTAGGTGCCGGAGTGTTCGGGTTCTTCCTGTATCAGAATGCCCAAAGCGCTGGCCGCGAAAAGTTATTGGGCTACATGGCCTACACCGCTTTTGTTTTGGTGCTCGCCGCGGAAGTGCTTGGACGATTGGTGTTCTACTCCAGTCGCGTAGGCATTACCCTTTAGCTTCAGGATCGATCCACCTTTGAATAACTCCCGGGGAGGCGATCAGCTGATTGCCTCCCCGGGAAAGGTATAGAATGATCCCGAAAAAAACAGTATTTTTGATTATTATAATTATTTTGTGCGGATTGTTTCTTGTGGGCGGAACAGTCACAGCAAGCCCTGACTTGTCGATAACACCAACTCCTGAGAAAACCCCTGAAATCTACGTTGCTTCCGAGGAGGAGCTTCAGATCGCGTACGCCGAATGGTCAGGCTCCCGACATGCCAATACTTTTAACCAGGGTATGGGCGCAAATACAACCTGTGCAAAATGCAAATCACCAACAAATTGGGATCCTAACAATTTAGCCCAGGATAGTGCTCTTGATTGTTATTCCTGCAAGCGTATTCCCGGGGAACCTCGACCAGAGCTGATTGGGGGAGAGGGGGTAAGCCAGGCAGATTGGCAGAATATCAGTTGTAATATTTGCCACCAACCTGTCGGCGATTCTTATTCTGTCGCAATAGCTTTCTGGGACCAGGCCAGCAAAACGTATATCTCGGTTCAAAATACAAATGAACTTTGTGCCAAGTGTCACGAGGGACAACATGGTTTTGAAGTGATCAAGGAACAGGAAGTCTCTCCTGCACATAATGGGTGGGCATGTACGAAATGCCATGGAGCACACGGTGCTCCTGCAGCCTGCACCGATTGTCATGACCCACAGGCAGTCTCAGGGGCCGCCGAGCATGCCCGGCACCCGAATGTAAATTGTACAGCTTGCCATGATGCAGGAAATCTTGGTCTCTGGCTGGATGAAAATCCTGCATCCAGACACTTTTCCCAGTACATCCCCAAGCGTTATGCACACACGGTCACTTCCTGGCCTTCACACAACCTGTCAAAATCGGTCGATTGCAAGCGTTGTCATCATCCTGCCAATCGAGAGATCCCGGTTTTGGCAGACGAAGTGGGCTGTAAAGCCTGTCACCCGGATGGGGAAGTTATTTTCTGGTGTGAATTTTTACCGCGTGACGCGAATCCAAACACCGCCCTTATCAAGGAACCCTAACCAATGGTTATCCAAAGCATATCTAAATATCTTGGTTCCGGAAGTTTCTCTGGGATCCGAATTTTCTGTCTGGGTTTGATCGCCTGTATTTGTGCAGGTTGTCAAACACCGGCACCAATACGCACGAGCCAGAAGTCTCCAACCGCGCCCGTGATTCCAACTGTGACGGAATCGGTCAGCCAAAAATACCCGCAGGAATGGAATGACTGGGAAGCTGGTCCACACTCTGTGGCTTATGACCTGGGCAAAGGACCAAATACGTATTGCGCGCGCTGTCATTCTCCTCAAAACTGGGATAGTAATGCACAGATCGATCCGGTTCCCAACTGCGTTTCCTGCAAATTTGAATTTGAGGCAAGTCCACGGATTGCTGTTGGAAATCCGCTCATAGGTGAATCTGAATGGAAGGGGATAGGATGCGAAGTATGTCATCGGGTGGAAAATGCCGTCACCAACCCCGCAATATCATGGTTTAATCAACAGACAGGTTATTCTGAGACTATCACATCCTCCAGTCAATTGTGCGAGAAATGTCACATGGATACCCAGACGCTTCGATATAAGATTGAGCTAGGAGTTGATGCGCACAATGATTTTACTTGTACAGATTGTCATCAATCCCATTCCACCTTTGCAAGCTGTAGTTCGGAGACATGTCATTCTGATGTGACATTTTCGGAGGAACTAAACCCGGATCATCCTGGTCATACTACATTCCACCAATCCGTAAACTGTACTGCCTGTCATGATGCCTCCGGTTTGGATGTCGGGCCAATGGAAGGCACTGAGATCTGGACGACTTTTCGCACGACCGAGGTATTAGGGCGCGCACAAACCGTTCCTTATACCTCACACAATCTAACCACCGAAATAGAGTGTAAACGATGTCACTTCCTTGATAACCCATGGGGCATACCGGATTCGGTATCAGAGTAGTGCAGATATGAAAAAAGGTTGGAAATCGATCATCGCTTCCCTTATTCTTGGATGTATCTTGGCTGTCGCCGCGGCATCCGCCGCGCAGGCCCAGAGCGAGGATCTAACGATTCACCTAACGCATCCGAATGAAGGGGAGACTTTTTATGCGGGACCTTCGTCCATGCTTTACATGGTCCCCATCACAGGATCGGTGAAAAGTGGGTCATTCAGTGCGGATCAGGTGTCGGTGGGAATCGCAATCTACCAGGACTCATCCCTGGTGCTCAACTTGGCGATAGCTCCCGATGCAGACGGTTCATTTGAAGCATTTGCCAAAGTTAATCCAGGTTCTTATTCCCAGGAATTTGCTGCAGAGTTCATTACATGCGGGGACGTCTGCCACTTCAACCTGTTGACCCAGTTCCAGAGGAAAGAGTGGATTCCAAGCCTCGATCTGCCGCAAGGTCCGATGCTCCTGGTGGTCACAGCCACCGATCCTGCCGGCCGGGTCACCTCTGTGAAGCGCAATATTATTGTCGATAGATCCGCCTATGCAATCGTCCCGGTACAAGTTATCCTGGTTGAAAACTCACAGCAGTCCGTTGAAAACATCCCGATCGAGGCGACAACCTGGTTATATATGTGGCGATCTCGTACTGGAAACGGAGCTACGGATTCCGAAGGGCTCGCCCATGTTCGCGTGGAAGCGCTGTCACAGGCGCCGACGAGTTATCGTTTTCAAGTAAAACCGTTGGTGGTGAACGGCGTTTTTTATGAGAGTATAACCCCTGTGGATATCGTTCTTCCTCCCTCAGCTTCTATCGGACCGCTTGTTACCCTGCAAGTGAGAGCAAGACTGGGAACGATCCATGGTCAGTTCAATGGAGGTATTCCTTCATCTCAGGTGCAAATTTGGGCGATTCATTTACCAGATGGTGATGCCCGAACCGCACCGGTATCTCCGGATGGATCTTTTATCTTTGAAAACATTCCTATCGGTAAGTACGTGGTGACTGCTGACCAGGAATTCCTTGCATCCCAAGGTTTTATGGCGCCTGAGGAAAGTATTGACTTGTCTCAATCCATATCAGCGGATGTCGCGTTGAACCTTCTACCCATAGAAGGTTATTCCTTGCAAGGAAACGTAATGGACATGGATGGTAACAGGCTTCCTTTTGCCTGGGTCAGTGTAGAAAAGGTGGACATTGTTGAAGCTGTGATGCCGAATTCAGGTCGATATGCGCTGTATGGGCAGTCTCTGCAGAAAATTACTCTGGTGGCGAATGCGCCTGGTTATTACAGCCAGGCTCGGGTAACAGATCTTACACGGGATGACATTATAGGACTTGATTTCAAATTAGTCCGTCGTCCTGAAACAACGAGTCTCCCGTGGGGGAAGGGAGAAATTATCGTGTCTCCCGAAACCCGCATCAGCTTGAGTGGGAAGCATATCTTTCTGGAGCGAGGCTGGCTTTGGGGGCAAAACTATGAAGATGACCCCATCATCATTCAAAGCGGACGGATGGAGATTAACCTTTCCAGCGGGATATTTGCTTTAGAGGCTGTCCCGGGTGAGCCAGCTTGGTTTTATCTCTTCGATGGGAGCGGAAGCGTAAGCACTTATGAGGAATCGAATGCAAATCCCATCCAGGCAGGTCAGATGATTGCCCTTGACGAGAACTTGCAACTCTCTGTCGTTCCTTTTGACCCTGTCGTAGTAAAGGCATTCCGTTCAAATATTCGTTTATCGGTTCCTACAACCCTCCAACCGACTATTAAGGCCCAGCTATCGAATCGCCTGGCTTTAATTGGGATTGATATGGCAAAATTGATTACATATATCACTTATACATTAATCCTTGCATCCATTATCCTTTTACCGGTCATGGCAGCATACCGGTGGCTTCGTCAGCGAATGATAATAATTGATAGCAAGAGGAAATAAACATGAATCAGAACGATACGTTTATGGATTGGGCAACAACAATGATGGGGGAGAAATTGCTTTTTGGATTGCTGGGGAAAATTCTCTATGCTGATCTTGACAAAACCTGGCTGCAGTCTTTGATTGATGAGGATGTTTTCGCTGAAGTACCTTTTGGGGCGGCTCAGAGCGACACTGCGAGCGGCTTGGAGTTGCTTCATAAATGGTCCCAGGAAAACAGTTCCTGCCTGAGCGACGAATCCCTTAACGCACTGCGCGCAGACTACGTGCGCCTATTCGTGGGTATCGGACGGGTGCTTGCCCCGCCGTGGGAATCTGTCTACTTTAACGACGGGCGCATGGTCTTCCAGGAACAGACTCTCCAGGTGCGCGAGTGGTTTCGGCGCTTCGGGGTTGAAACAGAAAAATTACATAGGGAACCTGATGACCACATTGGCCTTGAACTTTCCTTCATTTCCCATCTCGCGATGCTTGGTCTGCAGGCATTGGATGAGAAGGATGATACCAAGTTTGAACAAATTCTAAAAGCCCAACGTCAGTTCATTACTGAACATCTACAACGCTGGGCACCGAACTGGTGCAAGTTGGTGGAAGAAAACGCCAAAACGGATTTCTATCGAGGTTTGGCAAAGCTGGTTCGAGGCACCTTGTTTTCCCTGGCTGATAACCTTGAACCCCAATTACCAGAGGGGAAGCAGTTATGAGCTTATTTTCAGCTGCTGAACGGTTAGCCAAGTTGGACCATTCAGCAGTCGTTTTTAATGCAGACCATTGCTTGCATTCGCAAAATAAGTATTCAACCTGCAATGCCTGCCTGAACTTATGTCCGGTGGAAGCGATCATGGCAGGAAAGCCACCCGCACTCAATGCTGAGAAATGCCAACGCTGCCTGGCTTGCCTGACGGTCTGTCCGGTTGGAGCGTACGCGGCAGATGACCAGGTGGCCTCACTCCTGAATGCCGTGACGCACCTGGAAGGGAGCGTCCTTGAGTTGCTGTGTGAGAAAAATCCAAATGCCGGGCGGGGGTTCTTGGAGGCAAGCACAGGGATCCGCGTACGGGGTTGCCTGGCGGGTTTAGGTTCCGGGGCTTACCTTGCCCTGGCTGCCTTTGGGCTTGAGCGAGTCTTGGTTCGGACGGATGCCTGTTCCGGTTGTGAATGGGGAACCCTACCTAGACAGGTGGAAGCACAGGTCACCCAGTCCAAACAGGTCCTGGAAGGCTGGGGAAAAGCGGAAACGATCGACATCGTCTCCGGGATGGACTCCCCGGTTGAGCGCCCGCTCTGGGAAGCGATGAACCCTCTGCTCTCACGGCGTGATTTATTTCGCATGGCAGCCCGTCAAGGACAAATAGCAATCGCGCGCTCCATCGAAGATGGACAATCCGATTCCGGCCATCGTCCTGGGCGCGACCGTCGGCGAATGCTGGGTGCAATTGCACACTTATCTGCACCTGATCAGGCAGAAAATCTCCAGCTTGGAGACATGAACTTTGCTTTTCTGTCGGTCTCTGAGGCCTGCACGGCTTGCGCTGTTTGCGCGCGTGCTTGCCCGACAAACGCACTTCAATTTGAAAAAAACGAGGATAAGAAAATATATAAATTGACTTTCTCGGGGCGTAATTGCGTGGGTTGTGACATTTGTGTGCATGTTTGCGCTCCTTCTGCAATAACCGTGGATCATGCTCCTACGTTTATGCAGATCTTCACTGAAGAAACCGTGACACTTCAGGAAGGCGGGATGGTAAAGTGTACGAGTTGCAGTGCTTGGACCGCCGCCCTGCCTGGTGTCAGCCTATGCCCGATGTGCGAGTACCGGCGGGCGCACCCGTTTGGGTCCATGCTGCCACCCGGGTTAAAGAGTATCAGTCTACCGGTGGGGAAGGAGAATCCCGAATGAGGGTCGAGGTGAATGAAGACACACTTGCCTCCATCCGCAATCCTGTCTTGCGCTCTTACGCCGGTCAGTACGTCCGGATATATCAAGGATATTTAGAAAAGGTCCACAAGAGTGGGATGGAAATCGACCCCGGAAGTGATGATGGACAATTTGCCGTCAGAGTTGCGACGTTACGCGAGAAAGGAGCGGTGGTCAGGAATGATTCCAAGAGTATTTACGTCAAGCGCATCTCCTCTGCCTGCCTAGCGTGCCAAAAGGGGGTGGGGAGCGCCACCTTCTTCATTTCGCTAAACTGCCACCGGGACTGCTTTTACTGTTTCAATCCGAACCAGGAAGGTTATGAATACTTCCGCGAACATACGCGTGATACAGGTGCAGAACTTCAGGCCTTGCGCTCCAGCGGGTCGCGGGTACACCACCTGGGATTGACCGGTGGTGAACCGCTGCTATATAAGGAAGATGTAATCCGCTTTTTCCAGAAGGCGCGCCAGGATTTTCCAGACGTATATACCCGTTTGTATACCTGCGGCGATCATGTGGATCGCCCGACACTCCAGGCGCTGAAAGATGCAGGGATGGACGAGATCCGGTTCAGTATCCGCATGCAGGATCTTGCCAAGGGACAGCAGCATACTTACAATCAGATCTCGCTGGCGCGCGAATTTATATCCCATGTAATGGTTGAAATGCCTGTGCTGCCTGGTACACTGGAAGAGATGAAATCGGTCCTCACAGAATTGGAGCGGTTGGAGATCTTTGGCATCAACCTGCTTGAGTTCTGCTATCCGCTCCACAACGCCGATGTCTTTCGCCAGCACGGTTATAGCATCAAGGCCAGACCTTTCCGGGTGCTGTATGACTACTGGTATGGTGGTGGCCTGCCCGTAGCTGGCAGCGAGATAGAATGCCTGGACCTGATCGAGTACGCCCTGAATGCAAAACTCAATCTGGGGGTCCATTATTGCGCCTTGGAAAACAAGCACACCGGGCAGATCTATCAGCAGAACTCGCTACGGCCCCTTCCAAAAACCATGTATTTTTCCCGAACCGATTATTTTCTCAAGAGCGCCAAAGTATTTGGCGAGGATATTGCACCAGTGCAGCGTTTCTTCCAAAAGACCGGATACAGGCAATATGAAATAAATGAGGAGCACAATTATCTAGAATTCCATGTCAGCCAAATCAGGTCCCTCAAGAAACTCGACATTGATATCGGTATCTCAAGTAATGTATTTGAGACCCGCGACGGTGAACGTTACATCCGAGAGTTGAAAGTGGACGTCACCTCACCGCAAACATTCAGACTATCTGTAGACATATAAGGAGAATCCCATGTTGCACTTTGGAACCACAGAATTGATCATTATCCTGGTCATCATCATATTGCTCTTTGGCGTTGGCCGCATTGGCAAGATCGCCGGGGAGTTGGGCAAGGGCGTGCGCGATTTCCGCTCGGGGCTCACTGGCAAGACAGACGAAGAGGCCAAGCAGGAAGCGGAAACCACAGTCAAGAAAGAAAATTAGGCAGAAGTAAGAGTAAATAACTGTGAGCGTTGAAGTAAAAGTTTCCAAGAAGCGCAAACGAAGCTGGCGCGATTATTTGGGCGCCTTTGGTCGCGCCCATCGCAAGGCCAGCGTTCAACTCGAAACCTCAATGCCTCTTCTAGCGCACTTGAATGAATTGCGCCAGAGGCTTTTCAAGGCTTTTTTTGCCGTTATCCTGATGACTGCCATCAGTTTCGTTTACGCCGGGCAAATGATCGATTTTCTTGCCGGGCCGATTGGCGGTTCGAAGGCCCTGGTTTCGATCGAAGTCACCGAGAACATCGCCATTTTCATGCGGGTAGCGATGCTGGGTGGCATCATTTTGAGTATGCCCGTCATCGTATACCAGTTGCTGCGCTTTATGCTCCCAGGCCTTAAAGCCAATGAGAGAGTCTGGCTGCTGACGATCGTCCCCCTGGCCTCTCTTTTGTTCATTGCGGGCGTCGCCTTCACCTGGTTTGTGATGATCCCTTCTGCCGTGCCTTTCCTGATCCATTTCCTGGGAATCACAACGCATGTGAGACCTCTAAACTACTTCGAATTCGTCACCACGCTCATGTTTTGGATCGGGATATGTTTCGAGTTGCCGCTGGTAATGATGTTCCTGGCGAAGATGAAGATCGTGAGCGCTAAGCAGTTGGCGGGCGGCTGGCGCTACGCCGTGGTGGCCATAGCAATTGTAGCTGCCGCAGTCACGCCGACGGTCGACCCAGTCAACATGGGATTGGTAATGGCACCATTAATGGGTCTCTATGTTATCAGTGTTGTCTTGGCTGCCATTGTAGGGAGGCGCAGAAATGGACAATAATATTTTTGGGATTGGGATGAATGAGCTGATCGTCATCTTCGTGCTTGCCGCGATTGTGCTGGGTCCTGAACGCATCACCAGGGTCGCCCGCGAGGCAGGCAAGTTCATCCGCAACCTGAAAGGATATTTTTCATCCCTCACTGGAGAATTGAAGTCGGAATTAGACATCCTTGACGATCTAAAGAAAGTCAAGGACGAGGTGAGCAAGAAATAAACCGATGTAGAAAGTGGATTTACCAAACACACTTTGATCCAAAATAATCACCCATTTGAGTGAGATAAGTATGACACCGAGGGGGGATGTAAAATAAATGCATTGGAAGCATAATAACTTTGCTGGCTAGGTTAACCTCGAAGAAGGTGAAACAGCAGTTATTAGATTGCTACTGACAATAATAGTACTCCGATCTGCATGACCTAAAGCCAAGCGCCAGGGTCCGGCAGACAGTCCTCTCTCAACGAGGACCAGGGTCGCGATGGAAACGAAGCGACCTCCCGAAATCCCATTCTGGGATGGAATTGGAAAGGAGAATCCCCTGTGCAGGTATATATTGACTCGCCAGATTCTCTCCTGGCGAGTTTTGAATCAGGAAACGAATCCGGGCGACTGATCCTGGTCACCGGCCCAAGCGGGTCGGGCAAGACACTCTGGTGCCTGGCGTTGGCTGAGCGTGTCAAAGCCCTGGGGTTCCACGCGAGCGGCCTGGTTTCTCCAGCGGTCTTCGAAGGTGACTTAAAGATTGGTATTGACTTGCTCGACCTGGGCTCCGGTTCAAAGCGGCACCTAGCTGCCCGCCGGGGGGTATCTGTCAAAGAACAAATCACTGAAGATTGGCATATTGACGATGAAACCCTAAATTGGGGAAACGACATCCTGGCACATTCCGTATCCTCGCAGTTTCTCATTCTGGATGAGTTGGGTCCGCTTGAGTTGGAGAGAGGCGTAGGCCTGACTACCGGCATCGATTTGATTGCCGCGCGCAGTTACCGGCTGGCCTGCGTGGCCGTGCGACCATCTTTGCTGGGAATTGCCAAGACACGTTGGCCATGGGGGGAGATTTTGCGTGTTCGTTCCAGCCATCCAATAGAGGCGCGCGAATGATCCATGTGCGTGACCTGACCGTTTCCTACACGGACCAGAAAGTTTTGCGGGATGTTTCGTTCGACGTGCACCTCGGCGAATGCCTGGTCGTGACCGGCCCTTCCGGCTGCGGGAAGAGTACGCTGGCGCGCGTTCTAACCGGCCTCATCCCGCAGGCGATCCCGGCTGAAATAAGTGGGAGAGTGGAAGTTGCCGGTCTCGATGTGACCCACTGCCCGACAGCAGAATCGGCTCAATATGTGGGGGTTGTTTTCCAGAACCCGAGGGCGCATCTTTTCCATTTGCGTGTTGCCGACGAAGTTGCCTTTGGGCCGTACAACTTGGGGCTTCCGTCGGAAGAAGTCGAAGCCAGGGTAGATTGGGCGTTGAAGGCCGTCGGCCTGAGTGACTTGCCTAATCAAAATCCTGCCTCTCTTTCCGGTGGACAGATGCAGCGCCTGGCCATCGCCTCCGCTCTAGCCATGCGTCCCCAGGTGCTCGTCCTGGATGAACCGACCGCCTCGCTTGACGTGCCGGGAACTACCAGCGTCATCAACGCGTTGGCACGGTTGCGCGCCGAATATGGCCTGACCATCGTCCTGATCGAACACCGCCTGGCCGAAGTCCGCCGCCTCGCTGACCGCGTTATTGTCCTGGACGAGGGACGCGTGGTGGCCGCGGGATCGTTCGAGACTGTGTTGGGTGATTTCGACCTCTTGCGCCGTTATGGTCTGCGCCGCCCTACAGAGGATGCGCTGATGTCATGGCCCGATCTGCTCACCCCAAACGGTAAACCTCCTGCTGATGTACAACCCCTGCTGGAATTTCAGAACCTCTCCGCTGGGTACAATGGGCACGCCGCGATTCACGATGTAAACCTCAGGTTCTATCCGGGCGAGTTCGCCGCACTGGTGGGCGATAACGGGTCCGGGAAATCCACCCTGGCGCTGGCCGCGGCCGGGTTGATCCGCCCCTTGAGCGGACGGTTGCTCTTCAACCATGGTGCGCGGCCGCGCCCTGGACAGGATATTGCCCTGCTCTTCCAAAACCCGGCTGACCAGTTGTTCACCGATTCTGTTGACGAGGAGATCGCCTTTGGACCGCGGAACTACCGCTGCTTCGATCCTGCCCTGCACGAGCAGACCCTGGCGAGCGCGGATTTGGTTAACCTGCGCGAGCGCCGCCCGTTCTCGCTCTCAATTGGACAACAGCAGCGCACTGCACTTGCCTCCTGCCTGGCTCTCCGGCCTCGCCTGGTCATCCTGGACGAGCCAACCCTCGGCCAGGACTGGCGCCACCTGCAGCAGATGATGGACTTCCTCGTCTGGCTCAACCGCCAGGGGACGGCAATCATCCTCATTACCCACGACTATAAGCTGGTGTATCGCTTCGCACATCGGGTCGTCCTGATGGATGCCGGGCGTATCTCGCTGGACGGTCACAACAATCTGGCTGCACAGAAGATCATGCCCACAGCTGCACTTGAGCAGGTCAACTATGTCATACCCTAAAGAAAGGAAGCTGTGATGAAATTTACAACCCGTCAACTTGTGATTATGGCAGTCTTCGGGGCTCTCTGGGGGGTGGTTGAGATCAGCCTGGGATCCGTACTGCATGCCATTAAGATCCCTCTGACCGGCCTGACCCTCACTGCAATTGGATTGCTGGTGGCCCTGATAGGACGCCTGTTCGTCCCCAACCGAGGTTCGACCTTTTTTATTGGGGTGATTGCCACAGTGCTAAAACTATTCAGCATCGGAAATATTCTGATCGGACCCATGATCGGTATTTTAACAGAGGCGCTGGTGGCTGAGCTGATCCTGGATATCTTTTCAAAACCGA
>JADGQC010000106.1 GCA_017882125.1 Anaerolineales bacterium | reverse complement strand
CTGGGCGGCTCCTCCTCGGCTGGGTAACCCATCACCAGTTGCACCAGCGGGAACACCTTTGGCGGCAGCTTGAAATCTCTGGCGATCCGGTCGGCAATGTAGGGCGCGTTCCCCAGGAAGCACGAGAACAACCCCAGGCTTTCCCCGGCGATCACCATGTTCTCGGCCATGTACGCCGCGTCCTGGATCCCGAAGAACAACAGGCTCAGGTCGTTGGTCACCACCTCCCAGCCGCGCACCTTCATGAAGCGCTCCAGCTTGTACAGGTCCACGCAGATCGTGAACCACAGCGGCGCCCCGTAGGGAGCCTTCTTGCGGGACAGCAGCACGCTGTACAACTGTGAAGCAAACGGCGCCTGCTGCCCGGCCTGCACGATTGCCTGGATGGTTTCATCGCTCGGTTTTTCCTTGGTGTACTTCCGCACGCTTCGATGGTTGAGCATGGTCTGTATGACGGGGTTTTCCATGGATCTGACTCCTTGTTTGATCAATTCTCTTCCACAAGTATAAACGAAAGTCCCCCCGCCCTATCCGAGGCGGCGACAAGTCGCCGTCAGGATGTTTCGACACCATTGGGTGTCGAGTGGGGCGGGAGGAAGGGCGGTGGGGTTCAATTGTTTTTACTTGGTTCCCAGGTTGTGGATGCTTCCCGACCCGCTCTGGTCAAAGCTGACCTGCGGGCTGCCGTAGTAGCTCACATCCCCGCTGCCGCTCACGTGCGCAGTCAGGCTGCTGGTCGCCCACACGGTCACGTTCCCCGACCCGCTGATGGTGATTCTGGCTGACTGCGAGCTCAGGTCGCCTGCCGCGTATTTCCCGGAACCGCTGATGCTGATGGTCTGGCTGTCCGTCTTTCCTGCCACGGTTACATTAGCGGATCCGGTGCTGGTCACCGAAAGGGTCGTCAGGGTCACACTGTCTACCCGCACTTTCCCCGACCCGCTCAACACGATCTCCAGGTTCACGCCCTTGAGGGCTGCCGAGGTCACACCCCATGAGCCGGAGGTGTTAATTCCGCTCAGGTCCTTGACATGCAGGGTGAAGTTCAAAGCGCTCGGGGAAACTGACTGCCCGACGGTATGCAGCCCCAGGTAAAGCGTCCCGCCGCGGACCTGGGACGTGATGTACTGCATCATGTTGTCGTCAGTCTCGACGGTGAGCGATTCGGTCCCATCCTGGATGATGTTCAACGATCCGCCCCCGCTGACGTCCACCCGGTCATACCCGCTCACAGCGCGTGTCTCGCTGATCAAATTGCGTGACCCAAATACGGGCATCAGCCCGCAGGCGCTTGCCACCATCATGACGATGGTCAATCCGATTGTGGCTTTCAAAAGTTTAGTGTTCATGCTGTTCTCCTCGTGTTTCAAATAGGTTATTTGTTAATTGATGTACGCCGGATGATACCGGAAGGTTCTGATTTCAACCTATCAGTCTCCTATTCTTTTCCTGAAATAAGAGCTGAAGCCGGTATCAATCGCAATTTGCGCTGTATATTCTCACCGGAGTCTCGTGAAAAAAGGGGTATGGGTGTCCAGCACCCATTGCAAGTGAGTCGTCGATGTGAGCCGCCGGAACCCAACCTCCATCTCATTTCTGGAGTTGTGCGAAAAAGGGGGTATGGGTGCGCAGGACTCCTTGTGGGTGAGTTTTCGATGTGAGCCGCCGGAACCCAACCCCCAACTCATTTCCAGAGTTGTGCGAAAAGGGAGGTATGGGTGTCCAGTACCCCTTGCGGGTGAGTCGTCGATGTGAGCCGCTGAAACCCAAACCCCATCTCATTTCTGGAGTGGTGCGAAAAAGGGGTTATGGGCGCGCAGCACCCATAACCCCTTTTTCGCCTCTTTTCCCCCGCCTTGGGGCGGGGGACAGGGGGTGGGGTTAAACCTCAATCGTTAAGCAATTCTAGCGTGCTATAATCAAATTGAGTTTCTCGCTCAATTTATCGGTCTCACCATGTCCTTCGCCCACCTCCACGTTCACACCGAATACTCCCTCCTCGACGGCTTCAGCAACATCAAGAAGCTGGTCAAGCGTGCCAAAGAGATGGACATGCCTGCCCTGGCCATCACCGACCACGGCACCATGTTCGGCGTGATCGAGTTTTACCACGCTGCCAGGGAAGTCGGGATCAAACCGGTCATCGGTGTGGAAGCCTATATGGCCGCCCGCACCATGCAGGAGCACGACCCCAGGGAAGACCGCCGGTCCTCCCACCTGCTGTTGCTCGCCGAGAATGAGACAGGTTACAAGAACCTGCTCCAGATCGCTTCCGCGGCCCAACTGGAAGGCTTTTACTACTACCCCCGCATCGACAAGGAATTCCTCGCCAGGCATGCTCAGGGCCTCATCTGCACTTCCGGGTGCATGTCTGCCGAGGTTCCCCGCCTGATTAAGCAGGACCAGCTCGACGCCGCCCGCCGGAGCATCGACTGGTACTACCAGGTCTTCGGCAAGGATAATTTCTTCTTCGAACTCCAGCAGCACGACGTCCCCGAGCTGGAGAAGATCAACCGCACCCTGCTCGAACTGGGCCCTCATTACAGCGCCCGCTTCGTCGCCACCAACGACTCCCATTACATAGATCCCGAAGACGCCAAGTATCAGGATATCCTGCTCGCCATCCAGACCGGGGCACTGCTCTCTGATCCCGGCCGAATGCGCATGTCGGATGGTTCTTATTACCTTCGTTCGCCTGATGAAATGGCCCGCCTGTTTGCCGAGGTGCCCGAGTCGCTCTCGAACAGCCTGCTGATTGCCGAACGCTGCAACGTCAGCCTGGACGTAAAGGAATACCGCCTCCCGCTCTTCGAGGTCCCTGCCGGGCAGACGGCGGAAATATACCTGAGGACGTTATGCGAAGAAGGCTTGAAGCGCCGCTTTGGGGATCGCGCCGAGAGCGAGCAGGTCCGCACCCGCCTCGACTATGAGTTGGGCATCATCCATAGAATGGGCTTTGATGCTTACTTCCTGATCGTTTGGGACCTGTGTCGCTACGCCAGCCGGCAGGGCATCTGGTACAACGCCCGCGGCTCTGCCAACGGCTCCATCGTGGCTTATTCGCTGGATATCACCGTTGTCGACCCCCTCCGGCAGGAATTGCTTTTCGAACGCTTCCTGAACCCCGGCCGCATCTCGATGCCCGATATTGACCTGGACTTCCCCGACGACCGCCGCGCTGACGTGCTTGATTACACCGTCAATAAATACGGGCAGGACAGGGTGGCGCAGATCATCACGTTTGGTACGCTGGGTGCGCGCGCTGCCCTGCGCGACGTGGGTCGGGTGATGGACATCCCACTCCCCGAAGTGGACCGGGTCGCCAAGATCATTCCAAACATTCCCTCCAAGTCGATGCCGCTGCGTGACATTATTGGTGACGATTTCAAGGGTCTCCCGGAATTGAAGGATGCCTACCGGTCTGCTGATCACATTCGTGAGCTGATCGATACTGCCGCCCGCATGGAAGGGGTGGTTCGCAATGCCGGTACCCATGCCGCCGGTGTTGTCATTTCAGATAAACCGCTTTCCGAGTACCTGCCTTTGCATCGACCCACCAATAACTCCGAAGAGACGCCCATCAAGACCGTCACCCAGTTCGAAATGGGCATCCTCGAAAAACTCAAAATGCTCAAGGTGGACTTCCTTGGCCTGGCCACGCTTACCATCCTGGCGCGCGCCTGCAGTTCCATTGAGCAGCGCCACGGCATTCATTACACGCTCGACAATATTCCCACCGACGACGCGGAGACGTATAAGTTCCTCGGCGAAGGCAACACCCTGGGTGTCTTCCAGTTGGAAGGTTCTGGGATGACCAAGTGGCTGGTCCAGATGAAACCTACCTGCCTGGATCACATCGTCGCCATGGTGGCGCTCTACCGGCCCGGTCCGATGGACTTCATCCCCGATTACATCAGCCGCATGCACGGTGAATCCGAGGTCGAATACCGTCATCCCTCCCTGGAACCCATCTTCGGTGAGACTTATGGCATCCCCCTCTACCAGGAGCAGTTGATGAGGGCTGCCATCGAGCTGGCTGGTTTCACACCGTCCGAATCAGATGAATTGCGTGCCGCTATTTCCAAAAAGAAAACCAAGGAAATTGAAAAGCAGCGCATGAAGTTCGTGGAGGGCGCCGCAAAGCAGGGGATGGAGCGAGCCACAGCCGAAGCCATCTATCACGACTGGGACGAGTTCGCCCGCTACGGCTTTAACAAATCCCATGCCGCCGATTACGGGCTGCTGGCGGTTCAGACCGGCTTCCTGAAGCTGCACTACCCTGTGGAATATATGACCGCCCTGCTCTCGGTCACCAAGCACGAGACTGAGAAGATGGCTCTCTATGTCAACGATGCCCGCAATATGGGTGTCACCGTCCTCCCGCCGGATATCAACGCCAGCACCTGGGACTTTGCCATCGAAGAGCTTGACCTTTCAAAAGCCGCTCCCGGGCAATCAGGTAAATCCGCCATCCGCTTCGGACTGGGTGCCATCAAGAATGTGGGTCAGGGCGCGGTGGAACTGCCGGTTCAGGCTCGCCTAAAAGGCGGTCCCTTCAAGGACCTGAACGACCTTTCCGCCCGTGTTGACCTGCGCGCAGTAGGCAAGCGCGCATTGGAAAGCCTGATCAAGGTTGGCGCGTTCGATAAGTTCGGCCCCCGCGCCGCCATGCTCGATTCACTCGACCGCGTCGTGGCGGTTAGTTCCTCCCATTTCCGGGCTGCGGAAGCGGGGCAGTTGTCGCTCTTCGGGACAGCTACAGGCGTCACCGAGAACATCACCCTGCCGCTCGTCCCGGATGCTGATCGACGCGAGACCCTCGGCTGGGAACGTGAGCTGATCGGCATGTATATGTCCGAGCACCCGCTCACTCCCTACCTGAATGAAATCCGCCGCCTGGTCACCCATTTTTCAAGCAACCTGGGCGAGGCACAACATGAGGAAAAGACCCGTGTTGCCGGGATGGTGTCCGGCATTCGTCCGTACCAGACCAAGACCGGCAAGATGATGGCCTGGGTCACCCTCGAAGATATCACCGGCGTGATCGAACTGGTGCTCTTCCCGCGCACCTGGGAGAAATACCAGTTTGCCCTGGAAGTGGGTGGCGTGATCATTGCTGAGGGTAAGGTGGACGCCCAGTCCAACCCTTCCAAGGTCCTGGTGGATCACATCCGCACTGAGATAAAGTTGACCGAGCCTGCCCAGATCCCGTTGCAGCCTCAGCCCCAATCCTCGGACGCAAAACGCATTACAACCCCTGCTCCCGCACCCCGCAATGCAGTCAACCCGCCAGCTAAACCTGCTGCGGTTATCAATAAAATCAGCTCTGCTCCAAAGCGTGCTCCCGGTCCCCGCCCTCCGTTTTCGGGTGAACCGCCCATCCCGGAGGATCCCCCCGATTGGGAAGCTTTCGCGCCTTCCAGTCCGGCTTTGGCTGCGGCAGAGTCAGCTCCCGCCCTTGAAGAAGATGTCCCGGAAGATGAAATTGCAGGCGTCCCAACTGGCATCTCCGCTGATGTGGTCGTGCAGCCGGAACCTGTTATGCCTTCTGCGGCGCTCCTGACCCCCAAAATACCTGTAGCCACTCTCCCGCTCACCCTTGAGGAGGATCATGCCCCTCAGATGGTGACCGTGATCCTTCGCCCCTCCGGCGATTCAGACCGCGACATCCGCCGAATCAGCCGCCTGCACGGCACTTTCATCTCATACCCTGGCAAGGATCGCTTTGCCTTCCAGATCTTCGAAGGCGGACTCGGCCATTTGATCGAGTTCCCCAATGACACCACCCACCTTTGTACCGAACTTGCCGCGTTGCTCACCGGGGCGGTTGGCGAAGAAAATGTGCGGGTCGAGCCGATTTTGTATCAATAAAAAAGGGGCGGGCAATTCTGCCCGTCCCTCTACCCGTTTCGGATCGCGTTACAGCGTTCGCAATCAGACTGCTGGCATAATAATGCCAGCGGATCTTTCTTAATATGTGCCCTCACGACCTTGAATAACATTTTAAGTGGTACTGCCTGCACGATTGCGTCACCGATCTTTACTTGCCGTGTGAACTTTTCCAAATCCAGTGCGATCTCCTGGAAACCCGCGGAATCACCCGGGAAACCGGGGCATTCCACCACGCCTTTTGGCGTCAGCGCCCAGCGGATGAATTGCCTGCGCCCCGCCAGCTTCTCTGCATAGTGGATGCTGGTATTGACGGTGTGGTTCACTCCCAAAAGGACAACCCACCCGTCCGCTTTTTCCATTACCCCCAGGGGGGCAAGGTGATCGGTCATTGTTTGCGCTGCCAGTATGTTTTCGGCATTGATGCCCGCGAACGATTGGATTGGGTGGTTTGAACGCTTGACGCGCGGGTGCTTGCGCAGCATTTCCGGGATGATACCCATCATCGGATCAGCGGGCATTTTCAATGAAAAAAATTCGGCCGCCTGGTTCTGCTCCTGGAACGCACCGTAGCTGATCCCGTTGTTTTCGGGTCCGCTGCGGGGAACGATCATGGTCTTATAGGTAAACGTTGGGACGATCATGGTGTTGAATACAGCCACCAGGGCGTTGACCACCGTCCAGGCACCGCCTTCGACCTGTCCGAACGACTTCAAGGACGAATGGACGATCACGGGTGCACCCGCCAGGCGTAAATCACGCAGCCCAAGCAAAAGGTCTCTCAAGCGGACAGTCATAATTAACCGCACAGCTCCAGGATTTGTTTTGCAGTGTCACCGGGTTCTACCGGTTGAAAGTGAAAGACACGGATACCGAACTCGGAAAACTCATATGCCGCCAATGCAGATAACGCCGCCAGTCCGGCCTTGCTGGCAAAGTACGCCGCGCGGTTCTCCTGACCCTTGGCCCGTTCGCCAACATGGACGATAACCCCGCCGCCTTTTTCTTTCATGATGCGTCCCACCGACTGGGTCAGCAGAAAAGGTCCCGTCAGGTTTACATCCATGGTGCGCTGCCAATCCCAGTCGTCCATTTCGAGCACGGTTTTCTGCGGCTCCACCTCGGCACAGTTGACCAGGATGTCGATCTTCCCGAAATCGTCCACCACCGAATTGAGCAGTGTCTGGATGGGCATTTTCTTGGCAATATCTTCCACGTATGCCCTGGCTTGCCCACCAGCAGCGAGGATATGCGCCACCGTCTCGTCCAGGTTGACCGGCGAAACATCGTTCACTGCCAGGTTGGCTCCATTTGCGGCGAATTCCACCGCCACGCTCCGGCCCGTGCCTTTACCTGCGCCGGTGATCAAAACAATTTTCCCGGTGAAATCGGCCATATCATTACCTACTGACCAGATCCCGGGCACACGATAACGTTCCCATCGCTTGTCTTTGCGTTCAAGGGCAGACCTAAATACGGAGATGGGTCGAGGGTGTTGTTAATGTCCAGTTCGTTGAGGAAGCCGCCCTTACCGTTGTCAATCACGACCGAAAAGTGCAAGTGCACTCCGGTGGGGCTGTTGGCATCGCCGGTGAAATTGCCCTGGTAACCAAGCATTGTCCCTGCTTCCACATACTGTTCGGTGGTTCCTGCCGGGAAATCAGATGAAATGAAGGAATAGCCGTTTTGGTCGGCCATATGGGTATAGTATAGCCAGATCTGGCGCCCCGGTACCATTGGATCGGACGGGATGCGCATGATTACAGCCGATTTCCATGTGGGCAGGCGGGTCAGGTAGCCCGGATAAGCTGCCACCACCGGCGAGATGCCTACATTGGTCCCGCCGAAGATGTCAATCCCCTGGTGCTGCTTGCCAGCCTGGAAAGAGTCGCCCCACAGGTAACCTGCCAGCCCGTTTGTGGGCATGACGAATGGAGCAGAAGGGCTGCAGCGGGTCCCGGCTTGCAACGCCCAATCCGGGTGGGCGGACGAGTTGCGGATCCATTCCGTCACACGCGAAGTCCTTCCGAATGTCCGTCCCATGCTCGTGTAAATATAAATCCCCACCCCTGCAAGGATGCCAACCACTATGATTCCCAGCAGCCAGCGTTTATTCATAAGATGATTATACCCGCGCCAGCGATTTATTCTATTTCCCGGTAAATGCGGCCATGCGAAGAATTATACTGCCTCCCCCACCAAACGGACTACTTGAAATCAATCCGAAATCTGCTATACTATTATTAGTCCCATCTAGCAATATAAAACGATTTTCAGAACATTAGCCATTTTGATAATATATTCTTATCTGGAGGAGGCTTGATCAAATATATTAATGATTAAAATCCCTTTGTCAGACAACGTATATGCGGTTCCGATAAAATTCCAAATATTCCCAATGAGAATAAAAGGAGATTGAAATGAAGAAAATTGCAATTTCTGTTTTGCTTACAGCAGTTCTGCTTTTTAGTTCCGTGCGAATGGCAAGTGCTATTACTGATGGTTATCCGGATTTAAATGGTCATCCATATGTAGGTCTACTAGTTTTTGATGTGGGTGGGTCTCCAGCCTGGCTTTGTTCAGGAACCTTGATTTCCCCCACAGTCATGGTCACCGCAGGGCATTGTACAGATGGTACCAGTGGTGGTCGCGTTTGGTTTGAATCTGATGTGCAGTCAAATCAGGTTGCACTCGGCTATCCATTCGGTGGACCTACCAG
>JADGQC010000026.1 GCA_017882125.1 Anaerolineales bacterium | reverse complement strand
CCGGTCAGTTTCTTGCCTTCCTTGCGAAGATTGTACGTTTTTGTTTCTTCATCGTATAGCTCTGAAGCGGCGGGGTCGAGGGCAATCGCCACTTGTTCGCCGCGGCCAGCTTTGAACCCGGCCTTGCTGATGGCTTCGAGGATTACTTCCACCGCCTCGTTATTAGCTTTGAGCGCAGGAGCATATCCACCCTCGTCTCCGACCAGGGTTACATAGCCTTTGTCCTTGAGCACAGACTTGAGGGCGTGGTAGATCTCTGCTCCCCAACGCAGACCTTCTGCAAAGTTGGGAGCACCCAACGGCATAACCATGAATTCCTGCGCATCCGTGGATTGCCAGGCTGTATGGGCGCCGCCATTCAGGATGTTCATCATCGGAACAGGTAACACATGGGCATAAACCCCGCCGATATATCGATAGAGAGGCAAACCGAGCGCGGCCGCGGCTGCCTTGGCGACCGCCAACGATACACCCAGGATTGCGTTGGCTCCAAACTTGGATTTATTGGGTGTTCCATCGAGAGCGATCATTTCCGCATCGATGGCTTTCTGATCGGTGGCATCCCATCCATAAAGATCGTCGGCAATTTCATCGTTGACAGCTGCCACAGCTTTAAGTACACCCTTCCCGTTATAACGTTTTTTGTCTCCATCGCGCAGTTCCAGTGCCTCGTGCACTCCGGTGGATGCCCCTGAGGGTACGGCAGCCCGACCCCACGAACCGTCCTCCAGGATGACTTCAACCTCCACGGTCGGGTTGCCGCGCGAGTCGAGGATTTCCTGCCCGCTGATGATTTCAATTGTGGTATCCATAGATTATCTCCATTCAAATAATATCAGATCGATCGTTCTTGATTTACAAGCCACAGAGTATAACTCACTTTTCTGCCTTGATCCCTGCTTTCTTCCCTGCTTCCTTCAGCAACCCAACAAAAAGAGGATGGGGGCGCATTGGTCGGGAAAGGAACTCCGGGTGAAATTGGCTGCCGACCATGTAGGGGTGGTCTTTTAATTCGGATATTTCCACCAACAGGCCGTCCGGTGAAATGCCCGAAAAAGCCATTCCGCCCTTTTCGAATTCTTCCTTATAGGAATTGTTAAATTCCCATCGATGACGATGGCGCTCCTCCACTTGTTTTTCACCATAGGCTGCCGCGGTCTTCGTTCCAGGCTGGATTACACATGGGTAAAGGCCAAGGCGCATGGTCCCGCCCATATCGGTAATGGCGCGTTGCTCAAGCATCAGGTCAATCACAGGGTGGGTCGTACTGCGATCAAATTCGGTTGAGTTGGCATCTTCATAACCGAGTACATCCCGTGCGAATTCAACGCACATCACTTGCATCCCCAGGCACAGTCCCAGGTAAGGGATTTTTTCCTCGCGGGCATATTTTGCAGTCTGGATTTTCCCTTCGATACCGCGTGACCCAAACCCACCCGGGACGATAATTCCATCGGCAGATTTGACGAGATCCCAGCCCTTCCCTTTCTCAAGGTCGCTGGAAAGAACCCATTGGATTTCGGCCTCCAGTCCCAATGATAGGGCGGCATGGTTGACGGCTTCCCTCACGGACATGTAAGCATCTTTCAATTCGACGTACTTGCCTACCAGGGCAATTTTTACCAACGGTTTCGGCTTCCTCACTTCATCCACCAGGTGGCGCCAAGGTCCCCAGTCTGGTATCATACTGGCTTTGAGTCCCAAACGATCCACAAGGTAATCCCCCACCCCGGCTTGTTCGAGAAGGAGAGGGACTTCGTACAAAACCTGGGACGTGACCATCGGGATCACTGCGCGTTTGTCCACGTCGCAAAACAGCGCAATTTTATCAGTCAGTCCGTCTTCAAGGGGGAAATCAGACCTGGCAATAATCATGTTTGGGGATATACCAATGGATCGTAATGCCGCAACCGAATGTTGGGTTGGTTTTGTCTTGAGTTCCTGGGTGGCTCCAATAAAAGGCAGCCAGGTTACGTGTACAAAAAAAGTATTCTCCCGCCCCACTTCATTGCGCAACTGACGCAAGGCCTCGAGAAATGGCTGAGATTCGATATCTCCCACCGTGCCGCCGATCTCAAGAATGACAACGTCTGCCCCAGATTCTTTTGCAGCCAGCCCGATGCGGCGCTTGATTTCGTTAGTTATATGCGGGATGACCTGGATGGTCCCACCCAGGTAGTCGCCATGGCGTTCCTTTGCAATCACCTCGGCGTAGACCTGTCCGGTGGTGAAGTTGCTGAAACGGCCCAGACGGATGTCGACAAATCTTTCATAGTGGCCCAAATCAAGGTCAGTTTCTGCCCCATCGTCCAGAACGTAGACTTCCCCGTGCTGATATGGAGACATCGTACCCGGGTCCACGTTTATGTATGGGTCAAGTTTCTGTACAGTAACCTTGAACCCACGCGATTTCAGCAATAGACCCGTGGCAGCCGCGGTTACACCTTTCCCAACTGAACTGACAACACCACCTGTAAAGAAAATATATTTTGTTGGCATAATCACCTCGCAAATAACAAAGGACGTGGGGAGGGCCATTTAGTGGCTTCCTCCCCACGGGGGTTGACGGGTGCAATTAAGAAGAATAAATACTTAAGTTTCATCCAACCAGTTTAACCAGGTCTTCAGCGGCCCGGCGCATCTCCAGGAAAATAATTCCAAGCTTGCCCTCCTGACGGGCAAGCGCAGTCAATACAGCTTCAGACCCAACTGAGGTTAGAACAATAAACCCGTTACTGCCCTTGATGTAAACCTGGTTCAACCCTCCCCGCCCAAGTTCTTCTGCGATCCGTTCGCCCAGGCTGAGCATGGCAGCTGACATGGCTGACACGCGGTCCTCTTCAACCTCAGCAGGCAATGCTGAGGCCATGATCAACCCATCAACCGAAACAATGGCTGAGGCCTCAATATCAGGTGCTGCTGCTTGCATGGAACGCAGACGGTTTACCATCAGTTCGCTGCGATTTTGATTCATACTCAAACTCCGAATTTCATTTATCAGAAGATGTCTTCATTATAAGGGATACTTGGGAATTGTGTACGTTTTTCCTATTACAGATGATCATTTATGCCTTTTGACAAGCAGCTTCCAAAATGCCCTGCGCAGGAAATTCCCTGCCAAAGCCCCCACAAAAACCGCCAACACCAATCCTCCAAAAAAAACGATGCAAGTCAAGTTGGTAAGAACATTTCCGGTAAAGGTTTGGACAAACAATTGGTCTTTTAGCAGGAGAAATGCTGTAATCCAAAGTCCCAGGCAAAACACGACAACAATAAATGTTAGCGCACTGACAACACGCCCCGCACAGGTATGCTCAAGGGCTCGGTCAGCCTGGGTGGTTGCAGTCTCCTTGCCGGCTTTCCACAACTCGCTTAGCCAGGTTCTCGGGTCAATCTTGGGTAATCTGGTAATTGGGAGCTTCCTTCGTGATGATGACGTCGTGTGGATGACTTTCGATCAGTCCGGCATTGGTTATACGCACCAAGCTTGTCTTTGTGCGCAGATCGTCCAGGTTCTTTGCGCCAGCGTAACCCATTCCTGAACGAAGCCCGCCAACAAGTTGAAAAACGAAATCATGCAACTGGCCTTTAAATGGCACCCGGCCCTCGATTCCCTCCGGCACCAGTTTCACTCCTCCATTTTTCATTAATGCGGTGGAGGTATCCTGTCCGCTGGCATATCTGTCTTTGCCATACCCCTGCATGGCACTCATGCTGCCCATGCCGCGATATTCTTTGAATCGGCGGCCTTCAAGTAAAACCACTTCGCCCGGAGACTCATCCAGCCCTGCAAATAAACTACCGAGCATGACCGTATCGGCTCCGGCAACGATAGCCTTGATAATATCACCACTGAACTTGATTCCTCCATCTGCAATGATTGGAATGTTAGCTTCACGGGCAACCTGGGAACAAGCATAGATGGCGGATAATTGGGGCATGCCTGCACCTGCAACCACGCGGGTGGTGCAAATCGAACCAGCCCCGACTCCCACCTTCACAGCAGCAGCACCGGCCTCGATCAAAGCTTTCGTCCCTGCGGGTGTCACAACATTCCCGGCAATTACTGGTAATTTTAACCAGTGTTTATGCACACGTCGGATGGCTTGAACCACCCCCTTGGAATGACCGTGGGCGGTGTCTATCACGATCACATCCACCGAGGCATCCACTAAATTTCCCACACGCGTTTCGAGGTCAGGTCCCACTCCCACCGCAGCCCCAACCAGTAAGCGGCCGCGATCATCGTGGGCAGCACTGGGGTAGTCACGTTCCTTCTGAATATCCTTGACTGTCAGCAATCCTTTCAGGTGACCGGAAGCATCCACCAGCGGTAGTTTCTCGATGCGGTGTTCCTGCAGGATCTTTTTCGCATCCTGACGCGATATTCCCACTGGCGCAGTTACAAGCGGCTGGGGGGTCATGAATTTGCTGATTGGTTGGTCAAAATCTGATGGTTCGACAAAACGGATGTCACGGTTGGTCAGGATGCCCACTAATTTTTTATCACGATCCACAATGGGAACGCCGCTGATCTTGTAAGCGGACATGATGTCTTCAGCCTGTTGGAGGGTTGCGTCAGGCGGCAGGGTGATCGGATCTGAAATCATCCCCGATTGCGAACGTTTGACCATGTCAACTTCATTGGCTTGTTGTTCCACGGAAAGATTACGATGGATAATTCCTATCCCTCCTTCACGCGCCAACGCAATTGCCAGGCGGGCCTCGCTGACAGTATCCATAGCCGCCGAGAGCAGCGGAATATTTATATAAATGTCGCCAGCCAAACGGGCAGTGACATCCGCTTCTGCAGGCAGGATTTCACTGTAGGATGGAACGACCAGGACATCATCAAACGTCAATGCCTCAGAAGATTGGAATAATGCCTTATTTTTGTCCATATTTTTCCTGTTTTAACACCATTAATGTTTGAACGATTTTACATCAAAAGCAGTTGATTGGGAAATTACCTTTTGTTTCCAGCATAATAATATAGAGTACGTTACTAATGCGAATATTTATCGACCAGATTTTATCCAGAATTGGTTCTGTTTCTGGAAAGTGTAAACGGAAATTTTAATATTCATATATCTCCCGCCATCATAAACACATCAAATAACATATATCAGAAATTAAACACATCATTTGGTCTGTCCTTTCTGGCAAATGATTTGCTGCAGTTCGTTCCAATAGTAAGAGAATTGCCAGGGGGTATTATAGCTATTGACCCAACCGTGGGGGCATTTCAACACCGCTAGGTGTTTGGTAATAATCATCCAATATTACATCCTATCGACCGACCGGTATTAGAGAATTTAGGTCACTCGCTGAAAAGTTATCAGGACAACGGAGTGATTTTCCATAAATTGGTTGACCCGCACCTCCCTTCGTGTTAGACTCAAACCTTGACTTTCTATGCGCATTTTGAGATCATCCTTAATTTTCTGGATGGTTTTATCCATCCCTTTCCAAGTGCGAACTGCCCAGGTTGGCGATGCGGTTATTGAATCACCGCGTCCCGGGGACGTCCTCCAGGGAGTTGTTGCGGTTATTGGGACCAGCGATGTTAATGGGTTTACATCAGCAGAAATCTCGTTCTCATATATGGATGATCCGACTGGAACCTGGTTCCTGCTTGCGAATAATGTCCAGCAAGTGTCCAAAAGCACATTGGCGACCTGGGATACGACCGTCATCACAGATGGAAATTATGTTTTACGATTGCGGGTTAACCTGACCGACGGATCTACGCAGGAGTCCCTGGTCTCGGAGTTGCACGTACGAAATTACACCCCTGTCGAAACTCTGACGCCACTCCCAGTTACGCCTGAAGCAACCCCCTTCCCGACCAGCACGGCAACATTGGAGACTTTCCCCACACCGACTGCTTTGGGGCAGAACCCGGCAATTCTGGCTCCGATGGATGTTACAACCAGCATTTTTTACGGTGGGTTGGCAGCAATCTTGACATTCATCATAATCGGGATTTACCTTTGGCTTAGACGGAAATAATAATGACAGATACTTATTTGATTGTTGGTCTGGGAAACCCCGGTCGCGAATACCGCCAGACCCGCCATAACGTCGGCTTTATGCTGATGGACCGCCTGACGGCTCGGCTCAACGTTCGCTTTACCCGCATGCAATCCAAGGCACTCGTGGCCAGCGCAAATTTCGAGGAGCGCAAGATCATCTTTGCCAAACCACAAACCTTCATGAACCTTTCGGGGCAATCTGTGCAGGGACTTTTACACTTTTACAAATTACCTTTGGAAAACTTGCTGATCGCTCACGATGACCTGGATTTACCATTGGGCACCATCCGCATCCGTCCGGATGGCAGATCGGCAGGGCAAAAAGGGATGACTTCCACTATCGACCGGCTGGGAACAGATGAATTTCCGCGCTTGCGACTGGGGATTGGACGCCCGCCCGGGCACATGCAAGCCCCAGATTATGTCCTGCAGGATTTCTCGGATGCCGAAATGGTTGTCATCTCCGAAACTCTAAACCGAGCCGTGGAAGCCGGTCTTACCTGGGTAACCGAGGGATTGGACAAAGCGATGAACAAGTTTAATGGGACGATTTCTCCGGGGTGAAAAAGTTACCACAAAAGCGTATATATTACCGATACTGAAGTCCCTCCGCCCAACATCATGAAAATTCTCCTCGAACAAATCCGTCGTCTTCAGGCTTACCATCTTCTTTTGGATGACCTGCAGGCAGGGAAAAAACTTCCCGGCCTGGCATTGCCGCGTGCGGCGCGCTTAGCCGTCCTTGCCTGCCTGAACTCGGACCTTGGGCTTCCCATCGTTTTTGTCACCGATCGCGCCGACCATGCCCTGCGGCTGCATGACGAGCTGGCATTTTGGGCACCTGAAATTTCCCGGTATATTTTCTCCGAACCAAACCCGTTATTTTATGAAAATGCCGCCTGGGGAGGTGCCACCCGCCGGGAACGTCTGCAGACCCTGACTGCGCTTGCAGCATATCACCTGCCATTTCTGGAAAAACCTTCAGTCGCGCCCATTATCATTACGACCGCACGTGCGCTGATGACTCGCACTTTACCCAGGCGTGATTTCCTTAAAGGGAGCAAATTATTAAAAGCCGGGCAAAAGATACCGCCCGGATCCCTTTTGAACATATGGGTGAATATCGGCTACCAACCTGTGGACACCGTTCTCGAACCAGGGCAGTTCTCTCACCGAGGCGGGCTGCTGGACATTTGGCCTCAATCTGAACCTCATCCGGTCAGGCTGGATTTCTTCGGGGACGATATTGACACTCTCAGGCGGTTTGACCCGGCCTCTCAGAGGACCATCGAGAAAATGGATTCCGTTCTCATTACGCCAGCCCGTGAATATATCCTGGGAGAAGATGAGAGTTCTCATATCCCCGAACTCTCTGAATTTCACATCCCGCTGCTCCATTCGATGTCTTCCTCCCTGCTGGATTATCTCCCGCAGAAATCCCTTGTACTGGTGGACGACTTGGGAATTTTGGAGAGCGCAGGATCTGAGATAGAAGAGCAAGCGGTAAAACTTCGCACGGAGTCGATCTCTGAGGGAACTTTAGCAGAGGATTTTCCTGTTCCATACATTACATGGTCGGAATTGGAGGATGACCTGGAAAGTTATCCCTTCATGGAACTGGGTCACTCGACTGCCGAGGAATCTACCGGTGACCTGGCTTCCCATTTCAGCCAGATGGAGCGCTTCGGGGGACGGTTGAAGCCTTTCATCGAATACCTGGGAACAATCTTTGGCAGGGAAGAGACGGTTGTCATTGTTTCCCGGCAAGCCTCCCGGTTGGAGGAGCTTTGGGTAGAACAGGGTTCTGGAGCAGTGGATCAGGTTCCGGGTAACCCTCAATTTCTCGAAGCCTCTCTGTCGGAGGGATGGAAGCTGACTTCCGATTCTCAAATTTCAAATTTCCTGATCACCGATTCTGAAATTTTCGGCTGGGAACGACCGCAACCGCGCCAACGACCCCGCCCGGGAGCCGAGACACCCGAATCCGCGTACGCAGACTTGCATTCCGGTGATTGGATCGTCCACGTTGATTACGGCATCGGACGGTTCATTGGGCTGGTCCAACGGACGCTGGACGGTCTTGAGAGGGAATTTTTATGTATCGAGTATAAAAATGGGGACCAGGTCTACGTCCCAATCCATCAGGCTGACCGGTTGACCCGCTATATTGGACCCGATGGCTCGCCTCCTGCTCCGGGCAGTTTGGGAAGCCAGGAATGGCCGGAGACAAAGCGGAAGGTGCGGGAGGCTGTGCAAGAGGTGGCCCAGGAGTTGCTGGACCTTTATGCCAGGCGCCAGGTCGCTGAAGGTTTCGCATTCAGTCCCGATAACCCCTGGCAGGGCGAATTGGAGTCTAGTTTTCCTTACGTCGAGACAGATGATCAAGTGAAGGCGTTGATCGATATTAAACGTGATATGGAAACGCCTCGCCCGATGGACCGTTTGCTGTGCGGTGACGTTGGATACGGTAAAACGGAGGTGGCACTTCGGGCAGCGTTCAAGGCAGTCATGGACGGCCGGCAGGTGGCAGTTCTTGTCCCAACAACCGTGCTTGCGCAGCAGCATTATGATACTTTCCGGCAGAGGCTCTCAGCCTTTCCGGTGACAGTTGAGATGCTCTCACGATTTCGCACCCCGCGCGAGCAAAGCCAGATATTGTACGCGTTATCCCAGGGTGCAATTGATATTGTCATCGGCACCCACCGGCTTATCTCTGCAGATGTACAGTTCAAGGATTTGGGGTTGGTGGTTATTGACGAGGAGCAGCGCTTCGGAGTCACACATAAGGAACATCTGAAGAAATTGCGCACTGAAGTGGATGTGCTGACCCTGACTGCAACTCCCATACCGCGCACACTTTACATGGCGCTCACCGGTGTGCGGGATATCTCCAATTTAAACACGCCTCCCGAGGAACGCCTGCCAATTATCACCCATGTTGGACCATACTCGCCCAAACTCGTCCGGCAAGCAGTGTTGCGCGAATTGGAACGCGGCGGGCAGGTCTTTTTCGTCCATAACCGGATCCAGACGATCGACGCGATGCGGTTACACTTAGAAAAACTCGTTCCGGAGGCAAGCATCGCTATCGGTCATGGTCAAATGCCGGAAAATGAACTTGCCAGTGTGATGCACCGATTTACTGCGGGGGATGTGGACATCCTGCTCTCCACTTCGATCATTGAATCCGGGCTGGATATCCCAAACTCCAATACGCTCATCGTCGACCGCGCAGATGCGTTCGGGTTGGCCCAGTTATATCAATTGCGCGGGCGTGTAGGTCGCGGGGCAGCACGCGCCTACGCCTACTTTTTTCGGCATAATAAACTGCGACCAACACCGGAAGGCCAGGAGCGGTTGGAAGTCATTGCGGAAAATACGCAACTGGGAGCCGGGTATTCGATTGCCATGCGTGATCTGGAAATGCGCGGGGCTGGAGAACTGCTTGGCACACGTCAATCGGGGCATATTGCGGCGGTGGGGTTTCATCTATACACTCGTCTGCTGGCTGCGGCTGTCAAGCAGGCTCGAACGCTCGGCAGGTTTGAGAGTCTGAAAATCGATCTAAAATCCCCCACCTTAGATTCAATCCAGCCCATGGGTTTACCGGTCAACGTGGACTTGCCGTTGGCGATCGGCATCCCCGAGGCGTACGTCCCCGACACGAACCTCCGCCTGCGTCTCTACCGCCGCCTGGCCGACTTGACCGACGAAGCAGCCCTGGAAGCCCTCGCATCTGAATTTGCAGACCGCTTTGGTTCGCTGCCAGAAATGATCACCAACCTGTTCTACCAGATGCGGGTGAAGCTGCGCGCCGAAAAAAGCGGCCTGGTGTCGATCGGCATGGAAAGTGGACAGATCGTTCTGCGGTACCCGCCTTCACCGGGGGGAACGGAGCCCAAACGCCTGCCAGACCTGGGTCCGGGGATCCGTGGAGGTAAAAACGCCTATTGGTGCTTGTTTGGAAAGGATGCTGATTGGCAGGAAAGGTTGCTGGAAATTCTGGAAAGGCTACAGGATAATAAATAGCGGTTGGAGGTCTTTCAACCGCTATTTTGTAATTAATTGCCATTTGATAAATCAAGACATCTTCCGAATTCTTACTTCGATCCCCTTTTCCCCCTTTAACAGACCAACCAGTTTTGAAACATCTGTCTCTCCATAATGATAAGGGTACAAAATTTTCGGTCGAAAAGCCAAGGCTGCATCCGCGACCATTTCAGGGGTCATTGTATAGGGCAGGTTCATCGGCAGGAAAGCAACATCAATCGCTTTTAATGCCTTCATCTCTGGAGTGTTCTCGGTGTCACCGGCAATATACAGTCGGGTGCCGCCAAATGTGAAGATGTATCCATTTCCGCTTCGCTTCGGATGGAATGGATCCCCACTCGGGCGCTTGTGAACGAGGTTGTATGCTGCCACCGCTTCAACCGGGATCCCTGCCACCGTTTGCTTGTCTCCGTTGAGCATCACGATCCCACCTTTTAGCGTTTGGGCGCAGTTCTCGGTATATACAAGCACAGTTTTTTCTGTCTGGATGGACACCAAAGCCTTGGTATCCATGTGGTCGAAATGTTCGTGGGTGAAGAAGACAACATCAGCTTTCGGCAGTTTGGAATAATCCGCCACCTCTCCGAATACGTCCACAAAAATGTTTTTCCCCTGGAAGCCCATTAGTAGGCTGCCATGTCCGAGGAACGTGATGCAAAGCTCCCCGGCGGAGGTGGAAATAAGGTCGGTTTCAAAATTTCCATGGGTAGTCATTTTCACCTTCCTTGTTTGCGGTTCTAGGAACCATCCTCGTGTTTACCATCACAGAATGGTTTATTGGAAGATTTCCCGCAGCGGCAAAGGGTGACCCGGTTACGGATTTCATAAATGGAACCATCAGCCGCTTCAATGGGGATCCCGCCCCGCACCCAAATCGGACCATCCACCTTTTTTACCGGATCAACCACCAGACCAAGGGAGGGCGGGAATTTCGGCTCCAAGAGCTTTCCATTTTTATCATGCATTACCAGCCGCCCTGCAGGGCAATCATAAACTTCCTGTATGGCGATTTTTTTTGCCTCCGGATTATTGGATGCCCGTGTATTATCCCAGGCGCCTCCCGCCCGGTCACAAAAGCGTGCATCCGCGCACAAGGCAACCACGTCGGTCATGACCAATTCAGGGCCCACTGTCTCCGGTTCGATCTGCTCGATGAAAGGTTTCCGGCTGGCGGTCTCGGTTCCGTCAAAAAATATTTCGTTATGGGTCAGATCGCAAAATGGCATGTCTTTGGATTGACCGCAGCGGCAAAGCTCATATTCCTGCTTGATTGGGTACTTTTTCCCTATTTTCCAACTGGTGGATAAACCTTCTTCATCAGGCACCATGATTTGATCGAACAATGGAATCAGCCCGGAGACCGTGTAGGGTCCATCCAGGTTGACTTTTATTTTCTTTTTGTCATTTTTTATTTCCATTATTCACTCCCTATACTGATAAAGTATGGCAATCATACACCTTCTGCCCGGTTACTTCAATCGCCGAACTTGCGATAGAACCAGGTTTTGATCAATTGGGTCAGAATAACGTATGCCACTAGCATACCAAGCAACAACAACCAATAGAGCGGCGGAAGCGGTACGAAACCCAGCCATGAGGCCAAGGGTGAATAAGGGAGATATGCCCCGATCGCCACGATGAGCACCGAAGTGAATGTTAGTGCCTTACTCGCCCGGCTCTGTAAGAAAGGAATCTTATTCGTGCGGATGACGTGGATTATTAGTGTCTGGGTAAAAAGAGATTCCACGAACCAGCCAGTGTGAAACAGGTCTGCATTCGTCCAGCTGCTAAAAACATACAACATAATGAAGAATGTGGCATAGTCAAAAATGGAGCTGATCGGGCCAATAAAGAGGATAAAGCGACGGAGTTCGCCAATGGCCCACTTTCGAGGCCGGGTCAGCCATTCTGGATCCACTTCATCTGTAGGGATGGTTGTCTGCGAGAAATCGTACAGCAAGTTGTTTGTAAGCACCTGGATCGGCAGCATGGGCACAAAGGGAAGGAAAATACTGGCGCCCAACACGCTGAACATGTTACCGAAATTGGAAGAGGCAGCCATCTTGATGTACTTGACTATGTTTCCAAATACGCGGCGTCCCTCCAATACGCCATCCTGCAAAACCAGCAGACTGTTTTCAAGCAAAATGATGTCTGAAGACTCCTTGGCAATATCCACTGCGGTGTCCACCGAGATCCCCACATCAGCGGCTTTGAGAGCCGGGGCATCGTTGATGCCATCTCCCATGAAGCCTACCACATGCCCCTTGCTCTGCAAGGCGTGAATAATTCGTTCCTTATGAGAGGGCGAGAGTTTGGCAAAAACAGTATTGGATTCTGCTGCTTCAGCAAGTTTCGCTTCGTCCATGTCTTCAATTTCAGGGCCGAGCAGGATGTGATCAACGGGCAGACCTACTTGCCTGCAAATTGTTCCGGTGACAATGTCATTATCCCCGGTTAAGATTTTGACAGCCACATTGTGCTCGTTGAGTTTGCTTAGTGCCTCGGAGGCAGTCGCTTTGGGCGGGTCCAGGAAAGCCATATACCCCAACAGGGTCAGGTCTGATTCATCCTGAATGGTGTAATGAGGGGTATCGTCGGTGCCGGTAAATATCCGGTAGGCAACAGCAATGACGCGGAAGCCCTCGGAATTCAATTCCCTGACTCGCCGTTTGCGATGCTCATCGTGCTCTGCAGTAACTTCCAAAACCTCCCCGTTGATCTCGACGTGCGTGGAAATGTGCATAATTTCTTCGACCGCACCTTTGCAAATAAGGATGTGCTGGTCTTTATCATTTTCCACGATAACGGACATGCGTCGACGTTGGAAATCAAAAGGTAATTCATCAATCTTCTTATAGAGTTCATCGACTTGTAGTTTGTCATTCAAATCACCGTGATTGAGGATGGCTTCGTCCATCAGGTTTTTTAATCCGGTCTGGTAGTAACTATTCATATACCCATAATCCAGGACCCTCTGGCTGGGGTTGCCCTTTACATCCATGTGTTTTTCCAGGACTATCCTCCCCTCCGTTATGGTGCCTGTTTTATCCGTGCAAAGCACATCCATTGCACCTAAATTTTGAATGGAATTGAGGCGCTTTACAATGACTTTCTTCTTCGACATGGAAATTGCACCCTTCGACAGGTTGACCGTCACGATCATAGGGAGCATTTCAGGAGTGAGACCTACTGCGACTGCCAGGGCAAACAGGAAAGCCTCGAGCCAATTATGTTTGCTGAGCCCGTTTAGCAGGAAAACCAATGGCACCATGATGGCAATGAAACTTATCATAAGCCAGGTAAATTGGTTTACCCCTTTATCGAAGCTTGTAAGTACGCGTTGACCGACGATACTGCTTGCCAGGGAACCAAAATAAGTCCCGCTGCCGGTCTGCACCACCACAGCCGTGCCCGTGCCGCTTTCAATGTTGGAGCCCAGGAAACAAATATTGGTCATTTCCAAGGGGTTCTCCACGGAGGCATCCACCAAGGCTTGGGTTTTTTCCACCGGCAGCGATTCGCCGGTAAGAGCCGCCTGGTTTAAGAACAAGTCCTTCGCGGAGACCAATCTAACATCTGCCGGGATCATGTCACCGGCAGAAAGGGCCACAATATCCCCCGGCACCAAATCTTTCAGTGGAATCTCCTTTCGTTGCCCGTCCCTAATAACCGTGGTTGTGGTGCGGACCATAGCTTTTAGCTGTTCTGCAGCATTGTCTGCGCGACTTTCCTGGACATAACGGAGGATAATTCCCAGTATTACCATGGTCAGGATGACGATGGTTGCGCGCATGTCGCCCGTCAAAAAGGATATGACCCCCAAAAGAATGAGGAGAATCACAAGTGGATTCTTAATGTTGTCCCATAGACGCATGAGCCAGGTGCGCCGTTTTTCCCTGGCGACTTCGTTCGGTCCGTACTGCTCGAGGCGTGCTTCGATTGTGGGTTGGGATAATCCGTTGGCTGTTGTATCAAATTGTGCCAGGACGGAATCAATATCTGTCCGGGCGCTTTCAACCAATTTTTTGGATATCTGCACCCCGGTCGTGTGTCCCTGGCCAAGAGGTCGGGTGGGAATTTTGACAGCGGGCAAAAAGCTCATGGTTCATCTCCTGAAAAAATAATCCGCCCCCGCGTTTGTGATGACACGGGGGCAGGCTTGATTCACCGTAGAATCACGGTCGCGCAGGCCATCACTCAGGCATCTTCCACCCGGCAGGGAGATATTTGGAATGGTTTCTATGATCAACATCTAACGAAAGGTTTGCGTCCATATGGGTTTCGGTCGACAACGCGGGCAGTATATGCCCGTAAGAAGGAGGTGTCAAGAGGCGAATACCCAGGTAATTCTGGTAATCGCTTTCCGGGGGCATTTTGCCCTATAATGGTGAAGTAAGTAATCAAGAAGAAGCTTTCGCTCGCTTGCGAAAGTCAGGAGGAAGAGATAACGGATGCTGTCCAAATTGAAGGATATCCTGATCGGTCCAGCGCTCCCAACCAGGATCCTCGGGCATAAACAGCTGAATAAGATCCAGGCGCTGGCAGCATTCTCACCAGATGCCCTGGCTTCCATTGCCTACGCCAACCAGGAAATCTACCTGGGGTTGATCGTCGCCGGAAGTATGGGGCTGTCCTATGCCTGGCCAATTGGGTTGGGAATAACCGGCCTGCTGATTATCGTTGCCTTGTCGTATTTCCAAACCATCCACGGATATCCATCCGGTGGCGGGTCATATATTGTTGCCCGGACAAACCTGGGTACACTGCCCGGGTTATTGGCGGCGGCCGCTTTACTGGTGGATTACCTTCTGAACGCAGCAGTCAGCCTAACAGCTGGCGTGGCGGCACTGGCATCGGCCTTCCCCAACCTGTGGCCACACCGGGTTGCCATTGCCCTTTTCCTGCTGCTGGTTATTACCCTGGTCAACCTGCGCGGATTGCAGGAGGCCGGCACTTTCATGGCAATTCCGGTGTATTTTTTCCTGGGGTCGTACCTACTAATGCTTTTGTATGGAATTATCCGGCTTGCCATCGACGGACCAACCCCATTGTCAGTAGTGGCGCCCCCCGCACTCCAGCCATTGACGCTATTCCTTATCCTGCATACTTTTTCAACCGGCAGCACCGCGTTGACCGGAGTGGAAGCTATCAGTAACGGTATCCCTGCTTTTCAGCAGCCTAAAGCAAAAAATGCCGGTCGTACGCTCATGATCATGGCAGTTTTAATGGGTTTGCTTTTCGCCGGAAGCATCGGCCTTACGCAATTTCTTGGAGTAATCGCCGGCCCCCAGGAGACAATCCTTTCTGCACTCGCACGCAGGTTATTTAATACCGGGGTCCTTTATTATGTCATTCAGTTCGCCACGCTTGGCATCCTGACCGTGGCAGCAAACACCAGTTTTGCCGGGTTCCCGCGCCTCGCGGCGATCCTGGCACAAGATGGCTTCCTGCCGCGGCAGTTTGGCAGTCTCGGTGACAGGCTGGCATTTACCAACGGCATCCTCATTTTGGGATTCTTTACGGCCGTGTTAATCTTTTCCTTTGGCGGCGACACCCATGCCCTGATCCCATTATTTGCGATCGGGGCATTCCTGGCGTTTACTCTTTCACAAGCCGGGATGGTCGTCCACTGGTGGAAAATACGCGGCAAGAGGTGGGGGCTGAAATCTTTCATTAATGGTTTTGGGGCCCTGGCAACATTAACAACGCTGGCGGTGGTCATATTCAGCAAATTCAGGGAAGGCGCATGGATCACGATATTACTCATCCCGCTGATTGTGTTCAGCTTTCGTCAAATATCTGTCCATTATCAAAGGGTAGGGAAAGAGCTATCGTTGAGAGGATTGCCACCTTCCTTGAAACCGGTCGAGACAACGCGGGTGGTTATCCCAATTTCCGGGATTCACCGTGGGATGGTTGATGCGGTCAACTTTGCCCGATCGATTTCCGGAAACGTTACGGCGGTATATGTGGAACTGGAGCCAGGAGCAGGCGAGAAAACCAGGCTCGAATGGGAAGCCTGGTGGCCGGATGTTCCGTTCGTCGTTGTGCAATCTCCTTACCGGTCGATAATCGATCCATTACTGCAATTCCTGGACGATACCGATTTGCAACATAATGACGGTCAACTGGCGGCAGTGGTCCTGCCAGAATTTATCCCGGGGAAATGGTGGCAGAGCCTATTACATAACCAGACAGCATGGTTAATAAAAGCAGCGCTTCTATATCATCGTCGTACACTTGGAATGGAGCGCGTTATCATTGACGTTCCCTTTCATTTGAAAGAATAATGTAAAGGGAAAATAGTTTGCAAGCAGTGGTTTAGTTGAGGATATTAATGAACAGCTGCACCCAACCCTCCATAGGTATAAAACCTTCCCTCCCGGCTTGACGTAGTAACACAGAAATCCGTAAATGCGTATATATATACGAAAGAAAAGGCTCTATAATTATTGAGAGATATAATCATCAATATGAATAGTTTCTGGACCACTGTATTTCTGATCCCGTGGAAATTGCATCCGCAACAATGGATAAGATGAAGGAGAGTTCAGTCAAATGAAACGCACCCATTCCCGATTAGGGGTCTCCGTGTTCCTGGTAATGCTTTTAGCTGCGTGCACCCTGCAGCAGGCAAACCCGATATCAGATTCTGACCTTGTGGCAACCAAGGTGGCGGCAACATTGGCCGGACTGACCCAGTCTGCGCTGCTCACGCCAGCAACCGCTACGCCTTCTCCGACACCGTTACCACCAACCGTGACACGAGCTGCGACCCTGGCGCCCAGTGCAACAATCGGATCCACTCTTCCTGCGACGGCAACACTGCATCCCACCCCGACGGTGGTGGGAGCGACACCTTCCCCCACCCCGGGGCTTGGTACCATTGCTGGGAGCATTAGCGGGTATCCGTACGGCTCCCTTCCAGCCCTGGCGATCGTAGCATTCGAACAGGAACCTCCTTACAATTACTGGTACTGGATCACGGGGACCGGAAATACTTACTTTTCAATGGATGGGTATATTACAACAGGACATTACCAGTTGGTGGCTTACGACTCCTCGGGTCACACCGGCGGCTGCCCGACGATCGTGCAAGTGGTGACCAACCAGACTGTGACCTGCAACATTTCCAACTGGGGCGGTGGATACCCCGCGAAACCTGCTGGAGTTCCCAACCCGTAACAGATTCCCGGGTATAGTGCAGGAAGCGGCTGCGGAAGATCGTTCCCAGGCAAACCATCAATATAAAGGTATATTTTTTCCTCCAATTTGGATTGCGGAGAATCAATGAAAAAGAGAATGATCGTGGTTATCGCCGCGCTTGCTTTGTCCACAATTTTTTGCACCACTCAACCAGCCGGACAAGCAACCCAGACCCCTGATATAAATGCGATGGTCAATGCAACGCTGACAGCGATGGCGAACGCTGCCAGCCCCACCACAATTCCGACGGGGGCACCCAGCCCAACGGTCGCGACTGTTCCTGCAACCGGGGGGATCTCCGGGCATCTTTCGTATCCCGGCAGTTTTATTCCCCCGCTGCGGGTGGTTGCGTTTGATGCGGTAAAAACTGCGACCTACTTCTACGTTGACACCCTCCAGAACCAGTCTGATTACACCATAACAGGCCTGCCGGCCGGGGTTTATCATGTCGTGTCCTATCGAGTAGATGACCCGACCCTGGCAGGCGGTTATACCCAGATGGTGCCGTGCGGCCTGGCATACGGCTGCAACGATCACGGTTTCATCGACGTAACGGTGACTGCCGGATCGACCACAACCGGGATCGACCCGGGCGACTGGTACGCACCCGCAGGCACGTTCCCAGCCATGCCAACCCCGTAAGGGATCACCAATCTTTCAGTAAAAATATTCGATGAGTCGTCACGTGGGGGGTTTTACCTTCGATAACTCGTGTCGTCGAAGCGGTATGCGTCAGCTGGGAGCTGACAAGCACCTACGACTTATCCAAATGGGAGATGCATCGGGCTCCCACACAGACGTCTCAGGGCGTCGGTGCACCCGATGGCAGCTCGTAGCTGCCTCAGGGCGTTCGCCCGATGCGAAGAACGACGACTTGCTCCAAGGGGTACTTCGCCATCGGTGCTATTGCTTCGACGACTCGTGTCGTCGAAGCGGTATGCGTCAGCTGGAAGCTGACACATACCGTGAAACAATGCCATTTTGCCACATTCTCGCGCCAAAACGATCACAATCGAATGACTGATTTTGGGTCTTTTATTTTTAATTATGTCCGTGTGAAACATTTAGGCTCGAAAGACCCTTCCAGAAGAATTTTTTAATCCGACCAGCTCTAAACGAAGCATCAGGGTATTGCTACACGTCGCTTATGATTACTGCCCATATGGATTTACGGCACTGAAGGTTGACCCATTAGGGACATTCTTCCCCATACACCCATTTTTATTTGGGTTTTCTCGCTGACCCTGTGGCTGCAAAGTGAGGGGAATTGGACGGCTGATAATGACCAGGCAATTCGCTCACGGCAAATCCAACCAGGAGGAGACGGAGGCACACCAGGATGGCTCGCTACGGAAATACCGAGGAGACGTTGTAGAGCACAACAATATCGGATTAGATTGTTAATGTGCGAGATATCGACGATTCATTTCATCGATGCTGCAAATTATGGCGCAATGCCATATCAGCGTGCACAGTAAGGAAGGTCAGCAACCTTCCACCGTCATTATTATTTTAGAATATATGTTCTATTAAGTCAAGGGGGGAAAAGCGGTAGTGGGTTACGCCGGGTGCCTAAAACCGATAAGAGATCTCCCTAGGGAAGGGATTCTGTTGGTATGAGGGTTTCGGTTTCTGTAGTTGTAGGTTTTTCTTTTGGCGGCATCGGTGTTTCGGTGGGAACAACGATAACGGTTTCAGTTGGAACCGGAGTTCCTCCGAGAGGATCGTTTCTTTTTGTGGTTTCCTTTTTACTGTGTACCAACACATCATCTTGCCAAATCATAAGTTAAATCGACAATGGATTGAATAGCTATTATATGCGTCCCATGTAAATCATGACTTAAAAGGCAACATCCACACTATTTAAAACCCCCTTAGTTAATAGCACGGTAAGTTATCGAAATATTAAATGAAACGATTATGTTTGAAATTAATAGCAACACCTGATGCTCCCTCGGATAACGCTTCCGTCCTAACAACCACTCCGTTCATTGATAGTTTGGAGCTTCCCCATTCAAGCGAACCAGTAGGGAATGCAATTTTTACAGACAACTCCTGCCCCTTTTGAATAATATAGTTTAATAAAACATAAATGCCGCTTGCGCTTAGGTTAAGAACAGTGGCATTTTCTTCAAATTTCTTCCCCACAGCTGAAAAGCCGTGCACCATGGCTGGATACGCACATTTCATTCTAGCTTTTCCTCGACGTTCTACGAAAAAGTTATTATTGCTGGTGTCCATATTCCTCCTGAGCCTTTTGCTATACCGCGATAATTCATTTGGAAATAATTATATTCTATTGGAGCAAATTTCCAGACGCAAAATATCGTTAAAACCAATATATTATTTGCGCAGTATGTTCCATTTATTTTTTTATTATCATGGCATATCATGACCATACCATGAAGCATAATAAATAATCTTCACATAATGCATTCAAATTCAGAAGAATATATTTGGGACTATTCATTACCAAGAAACCAAGAAGAATAAAATTCGAAAATGTGCTTATATTTGATTTCTATTTTGCTTTGTGAAATATGATTTATCGAAAGTATTGATATTTTGTCTAAATACTATATATAAACGTAAAATTTATTCCTTTCACCGAAATCAAAATTACTTGATTAATACATATTTGCTCGCGAAAGTGTATCAAATAATCAGGAAAAAATCAATTGCAGCAATTTTAAGGAAGCGATTTTGTGATAGAATAGAACTCCTGTTCTTTTTAGAACAAAACGATAATCCTATGGACTTCAAACTCAAAGCCCCCTTCCAACCAACCGGTGACCAGCCGGAAGCCATCCGCCAGCTCGTGGATGGAGTCCAGCGGCACCTCAAGCACCAGGTATTGCTCGGCGCCACCGGCACCGGCAAAACATTCACGATCGCCTCGGTCATCCAGCAGGTGCAGAAACCAGCCCTGATCATGGCTCATAACAAGACGCTGGCAGCACAACTTTACGCCGAATTCCGCGAGTTCTTTCCGGAGAACGCAGTCTCCTATTTTGTCTCCTATTACGATTACTACCAACCGGAAGCCTACGTTCCCCGGCATGACCTGTTCATTGAAAAAGAAACCGAGATCAATGAGGAAATCGAAAGGCTGCGCCTGGCTGCCACCACAGCCTTGATGTCCCGCAGGGATGTCATCATTGTGGCTTCGGTTTCCTGCATTTACGGCCTGGGCAACCCGGAAGAATACGGGAAGGGCGTGGTGGGGTTGAAAGTGGGCCAGATCAGCCGGCGCAATGCCCTAATCCGCCAGTTGGTGGATGGACAATACCAGCGCAATGACATTGACCTGCGCCCCGGGACCTTTCGCGTGCGCGGCGACACACTGGAGATCATCCCCGCTTACGAAAACAAGCGCGGCTACCGGGTCACATTCTTTGGGGATGAAGTGGAGCGCATCTCGGAGGTCAATCCGCTGACGGGTGAAATCCTCTCCGAACCGGAGCAGGTGAATATCTATCCTGCCAAGCACTACCTGGCGGGGGAAGACCGGTTGAAGGTATCCATCGCCAATATCGAGAAAGAACTGGATGAGAGGGTGGCATTCTTCAAGTCCAACGAGAAATTACTCGAAGCCCAGCGCATCGAACAGCGCACCCACTACGATCTGGAAATGCTCCGGGAAGTGGGTACCTGCGCGGGGATCGAAAACTATTCCCGTCAGCTCGACCAGCGCGCTCCAGGAACACACCCCTGGACCCTGGTGGACTTCCTGCCGAGTGATTACCTGCTGGTGATCGATGAGTCGCACATGAGCATTCCGCAGATCCGCGGCATGTACAAGGGCGACCGCTCCCGCAAGGAGACCCTGGTGGAGTATGGATTCCGCCTGCCCTCCGCGCTGGACAACCGCCCGCTCAAGTTCGATGAATTCGAACAGGTGATGGGCAGCACCATTTACACGTCTGCAACCCCTGGTCCATACGAGATGAGCCATGCAGAACAGGTGGTGGAACAGATCATCCGCCCTACCGGGCTTGTGGACCCGGAAGTGGAGGTCCGCCCCACCAAGGGACAGGTGGACGACCTGGTGAAGGAAATTCGGGCAAGGGTCGAGAACGGGCAGCGGGTTTTGGTTACAACTTTGACAAAGCGCATGTCCGAGGATCTGTCGGAATACCTGATGGAACTCGGCATAAAGGTCCATTATCTCCACTCGGAAGTTGAGACCCTGGAAAGGATCGGGATCTTGAGGGACCTGCGCCTAGGCGTGTTTGATGTGATCGTTGGCATCAACCTTCTACGTGAGGGTCTCGACCTGCCGGAGGTTTCGCTGGTGGCGATCCTGGATGCGGATAAAGAAGGTTTCCTGCGCTCCGATACCGCCCTCATCCAGACCACCGGACGCGCGGCCCGCCATATCGATGGACGGGTGATCATGTACGCCGACCGGATCACGGATTCAATGAAGCGGGCCATTGATGAAACCAGCCGCAGGCGCACCAAGCAGGTCAACTTCAACAAGGAACACGGGATCATCCCTGTCAGCATCCACAAAGCCATCCGTGACCTCACCGATCAAATGTCGCCCCAAGCTGTTTCTGAAATGAAGGGCGAGTACAAAACCGGAAAACACCGGGACGTCACCTCGCGCTCCGAACTTATGAAGGTAATCTCCGAGATGGAGAAACAAATGAAGGAAGCCGCCAAGAACCTGGAGTTCGAGCGTGCCGCAGCTTTGCGGGATGAGATGTACGAACTGAAATCGATCCTGGCAGATGATGAGAATTTAAAGCCCTGGGAACGGTTAAAGTTGATGGTTGGGGAAGACTAACCAGGACTCGCAGATCCTGGAAATCCGTGGATTCTTTTCATAGTCTGAATGTGGCAAGGGGGGCTTTTTTGTTATGCAGTTAGTTTCCAACCGTGAACCCCCAGCAAGGGGACGAACGCCACTTCAATGTCGACCTTGCAGCTAAACTCGTTACCCGTGCGCGTCCAAACTTCCAGTCGCTGGTGCCCGCGCTCCCCCACCGGAATGACAAGCCGCCCTCCGTCAGCCAACTGGTCCAGCAGCGGCTGTGGAGCACATGGAGCGGCGGCAGCCACCAGGATACCGTTGAAAGGGGCGGCTTCCTGCCAGCCGAGTGACCCATCTCCCGGGTGGACATGGATATTGGCGTAACCTAAATCATTCAAAATTCGTGAAGCCTGCGCGGCCAATTCGGGGATCACTTCCACCGTGTGCACCTCCGCCGCCAGTTTTCCAAGGATGGCGGCCTGGTAACCGGAACCGGTGCCAACTTCCAGAATTTTGTGGGTGGATTCAACGTGCAGTAATTCTGTCATCAAGGCAACAATGTAAGGCTGGGAAATCGTCTGTCCATAACCAATCGGCAGGGGACCGTCTGCATAAGCCCAAGCAAGATCGTCGAGTGGAACGAACCGGTGGCGTGGTACCGATTCCATCACTGCGAGCAAGGGCGGATACAACACTCCGCGGGCAGCTATTTGATCTTCCACCATATGCTTACGGGTAATCTGATACTCATCACCGTTCATATTTGTTGCAAGTCCAATCACGCAAATTTGATAAAAATCATATCCT